>CAYVUM010000084.1:0-14879 GCA_964454795.1 uncultured Rhodospirillaceae bacterium | reverse complement strand
CGGCGGTGATCCAGCCGGGCGGCTCGGTGCGGGATGAGGAGGTGATCGCCGCCGCCAACGCGGAAGGCATGGCGATGCTGTTCACCGGCATGCGCCATTTCCGGCATTGAGGCGGCGCCCGCCCTCTCCCGCTTCAATCAAGGGTGGCTCCGCCTGCCAGCATCGGGGCCGCGTGCGGCCGGATCGTCGGCGGAGATCCTCGGCAACGGTGATCCATCCGCCGGCGTGGAATGAACAACCGGGATGAGAAACAGTTTTCCCCGGGGGCCGGCCGGAGCGACCCGACCGATCGCCATGGCAGACTGCCGCCCGCCCGCCTCTGGCTTTCACCGCCGCCCGCTCCGTCATTGCCGGGACGACGGCACTCTGCCGGCTTGCGGCGGCGCCAGGATGAGGAGTTCACGACCCGATGATCGCCAAACCGCCGAGACCGACCCCGGCATTCGTGGGCGGCCTGATGTTCCTGGTCGCTGCCGGCGCCGCCGGTGCGCGCGCCGAGCCGGTTAACAGGGATTGGGCGCAACCGGACTCGGTCGACCCGTTCGCGGCCTACGGGGAGTCGATCCGCTTTCGGGTCCTCCGCGATGGCGAGCCCGTCGGCCAGCATACGGTCCGCTTCGAGCGGCGGGGGGAAGACCTGGTTGTCCGCTCCCGGTTCCAGCTGGAAGTGAAGGTCCTGTTTGTCACCGCCTACCGGTTCAGCTATGCCTCGACCGGAACCTGGCGCGATGGCAAGCTCGTTTCACTCTCTGCGGATATCAACGACGACGGCAAGAAAGCCCGGGTCGTTGCCGAACAGGAGAACGGGACGTTTCGGATCGAAGGGCCAAAAGGTGTCGAGCGCGCTTCGCTCGGCATTTTTCCCACGAACCACTGGCATCCCGGCGTGCTCGACAGCACGCGCGTTCTCAACACGATCACCGGCGGGGTGAACACCGTTCAGATCATCGATCAGGGGCCGGATCAAGTCACCATCAACGGCCGCACGGCACAAGCCCGCCACTTTATCTACACCGGCGATTTGCAGAACAATGTCTGGTACGACGCAGACGGCCGCTGGGTCAAAATGCGCTTTCAGGGGAAGGATGGCTCGACCATCGACTATGTGTGTGAGCAATGCCGTCGCGCGGTGATGAACCCCGCCTGAGAGCGGGGGTTCCGACCCGCGTCACATCGGTTCAATCGCCTTTCCCGCCACGTCAGCCCGCTCGCTGCGGGAATCGAGCCGACGGCGGATAATTTTTTGTCTGGCCGGCGTCATCGGATGGCGCCAGACCACAGCGATCGCGCCGACTTTGAGTGCCGTCGGCAGCGCGGCGTAGAGCAGGGCGAGCGCGAGGATGGCATCGGCCGAATTCGACTGATCGACTTGAAAACCGGCCAGTTCCAAGGTTGGAAATGCAAAACCGACCGCGCAGGCGAGCGCCAGCTTGGTCGCCATGCTCCACAATGCGAAAAACAGGCCTGCCCGTTCGCGCCCGGTGCGCAGGCGGTCGAGGTCAATCACGTCCGCCTGCATCGCCGGCGGTAACGCCAGGTCGGCGCCGAGAGCCATCCCGGTAATGACACAGATGATGAAGAATGTCGGGATGTCACCCGGACCAAGCAGTGGCACCCAGATGAATGCGAGGCACGCCATAGCCATCGCCCCGCACCAGGTGTGGTGCTTGCTGAAGCGCCGGCTCAGGCGAAGCCAGAGCGGGATCGCCGCGACGGCGGAAACGAAGTAGACGAGGATCAGGACACCCTGTTCCGCCTGGGAAGCTTCGAGGCCGTGCTGAAGATAGAGTGGGAACAGCACCGCCGGCAGGCCGTTGGCGAGGCCGTTGACGAACCATGCCGAGAGCAGCCGCATGAACGGCCGGTTGCGGAACAGCGAGACAACGAGGTGCCAGCGGGGCAGCCCGGTGAGCGACGGGTGCGACTTCGCGGCTGTCTCGGGAACCCGCCAGAGCAGCAGCGCGATTGTCGGCGCGCCGACGACAATGGCGAGCCAGGCGATCAGCGCCAAGCCTTCGGCATCACGTGCTCCGAGGCTGGCCGCGGCCGCGGGAACACCGCCGGCAACCAGGATGCCGAGGACAGTGGCCGCCTCCCGGGCGCCGGTAATGCGGGCACGGCCGTGGTAATCGTCGGAGAGCTCGGCGCCCCAGGCGGTGTAGGGCACGGCGATCATCGTCCAGCCGAGATAGAGGACGACCGACCAGACCGCGAGATAGACGGCCGAGACGGCCTCGGGCGGCTGGAAAATCCGCACGAGCGCGATCGCCGCCAGAATGGCCCCGACCAGGATCCAGGGCTTGCGGCGGCCGCCGGGCAGCCGGAAGCGGTCGCTGGCGATGCCGATCAGCGGATCGGTGATCACATCGAGGATGCGGGCAACGAGCAGCGCTGTCCCGGTGGCCGCGAGGCCCACCCCGAGGTTCTCCGCGTAGAAGGACGGCAAATATACGTAAACGGGAATGGTTGGTATTGCCAGCGCGAACGCCGGCAAGGCGTAGTACAGCAGGGGCAGGCGGCTCACGGGCTGAGAGGTCCCATCGCGGCGGTTGGAGGGCACACCACGTTGTTCGCTGCCGCGCGCCCGGTGGATGCACAGACAGCGCGTCCGGCAAGGCCGAACCCACGGGAAGACGGCGGGAGCGGGCGATCAAAAGGTGGTGGGGGGCCCGACGGACGTCACCCCGCAGGCCCGGCTCGTTACCGCTTCGCTCCCTCTATGGCTCTGCCGGTCAGCGCGTGCGGCGGGTCAGCACCGACAGCCCAGCGATCCCCAGAATCAGGATCAGCGCAGTCCCCGGCACCGGCACGACCAGCACCGAATCCCAGGAGTTCCAGGGCGTAACCGTGCCAAGGGCGGGATCGACCGGGAAGGACGCGCTGGCGCCGCCTTGCGCGGATTCGTTGAACCGGAACTGCACGACGCTGTCGATATCGAAGCCCGGATCCTCCGAGAAGAACGTGAAGAGACCCTGGGGACCTGCAACATCGAAATTGATCTGCTGGGTCTGCCAGGCATTGGTGCCGGGCATGCCAAACCAGCCGCGGGCATCTCCCTCAGTATCGATCAGCTCGAAGGAAACATCCCAGATGCCCGGCGGCGGGTTGATGGTGAACTTCATGTGCAAGCCGGTGAGGTCCGAGCCGCCCGGCGCTTCGTCATTGATGACGAACTGAGCCACATTCAGAATTTCCGGATTGCCGCTGTCCGCTTCGTTCCAGCTCATCACCAGTCCGTCGCGGATTTCGCCGGTCGTGTCCTCGATATCGGCGAGCGGGGTCAGCACCGGGACAACCGGAACGAACGAGCCGATCGGCCCGAGACCAGGGTCCATTTCCTGGCCGATCTGGCTCTCGTAAAAATTCGTCGCCGGCTGGGTGAGACTGTCAGGTCCCGGTGCCACCCCCTCCTGAAGGGCCTGAGCCCACGCGGCGGCGTCCGACGGAATGTTGAGGGTATCCAGTTTGAGCGCCTGCGCGGGGCCGGCATAGGCCAGAGCGACAACAGCCAGAGCGCCTGACACCACGACTGCGTTCGGCAGCTGGCAGTTCTTTCGCACGTGCATGAACGATCCTCCCGTCTCGAATGTTGGCAACCGCCGCCCGATCCGGTAAGCAAGATTCGTGCCACGGATGAAATTCAAATCTATTCAGAGCGTTAGGAAAACGACGAGCGAACACCGGCAAAAAAGTGTCAAAGAATTTGACACCCCGGCCGGGTGCGGCTGCGTCGCAGTCGACGCAATTTCGAAGTTTGTACTGTTTTCCAAAGGTTTGTCGACGGGATGAACGAGGAGCGGAGTGAACACCGCCGTCACCGCGAGTCTGGAACGTATCAGGAATATGAAGAAAATTCAAAGGCTTGCAGGTGTAAAGAACGCCGACACCCGGATCGGCCAAGGCAGCCCCGCATCTCCTACCGGTCCAGGACCGCCAGCATCTCCGAGAGGCGGGTGAATTTGCGCCGCGGCTGCCGGCCCTCGGCGGCGGCCCGTTCAGCGGCGTCGATTTTCAGCCAGTCCTCGAAGCTGACAGCGCGAACCCCCCGGGCGGTGAGCAGGTTGACCAGGGCGTCCCGTCCCGCGCGGCCGTCGGCGGTTCGATCAGAGGAGACGAAGTCTTTGAAATCGGCGGTGAGCTGGTCTGCGCACCGTTGCCCGTCCGGGCGGTTGCTGCCGATCACCCCGGTGGGCCCGCGTTTCGCCCAGCCGACCGCATACACCCCCGGTGCGACCCGCCCGCCGTCGTTGACCACCCGGCCTTCCGACGCATCGAAGGGCACCCCGGGGATCGGCTCGCCGCGATAGCCGACTGCCGAGATCACCAGGCCACAAGGGATCTCCTCGAACCTGCCGGTGCCCGCCAGCCGGCCGTCCCGGACCTGTGTGCGTTCGATCCGGACTGCCTCGACCCGCTCGCCGCCGAGCAGCGCGGTCGGTGCGGCAAAGAATCGGAAACAGACCCGCCTCGGCTTGTCCGGTTCGTCCCGGCGGGCGTAATCGCCGAGAACCCGCAGGATTTTGTCCTTATGGCGGCGGTCAGGGTGGCTGTCCGGCACCGCATCGGCCAGGTCTGCCGGATCGGCGAGAGGGGTTGCCTGGTCGAGCCCGCCCATTTCACGCAGCTCGCCGATGGTGAACCGGGCATCCAGTGGGCCGCGGCGGCCGAGGATCGTCACGTCGCGGATCCGGCTCCCCCGGAGGATCGTCGCCGCCGGGTCGGCGATGTCGGAGTCGGCCAGCTCCTCCTCGGTCTTGACCAGGATCCTAGCGACATCAAGGGCGACGTTGCCGATCCCGACCACCACCGCGGCGGGGGTGTCGAGCGGCGGATTGAGGTCGCGAAAGCCGGGATGGCCGTTGTACCAGCCGACGAACAGCGCAGATCCGTAGACCCCCCGTTTGTTCTCCCCGGGAATGCCCAGATACCGGTCCACCGGCGCGCCCACGGCGAGCACGACCGCATCGTACATGCCGCGAAGCTCGTCGAAGCTCACGTCACGACCGACGGTGACGTTGCCGAAATAGCGGATCTCGGTGCGGGTTGCCGTCCTGGCGAACCGCCGTTCGATCTGCTTGACTGCCTGATGATCGGGGGCGACGCCGGCGCGGATCAGTCCGTACGGCGTCGGCAGGCGCTCGATCAGGTCGATCCGGCAGTGGTGATCACGGTCAGCCAGGGCCTCGGCTGTATAGAAACCAGCCGGCCCGGCTCCGACAATGGCAACGCTCAAGGGTGCTGGCACGTTGACGAGACCGCCTTTCGGACCGCGCGCCCCGCCGGTCGGCGAGAGCCGGCGGTAACCCGCTGCCGATTCAGGCTAACCGCTCACCCTTCGACCGTCCAGGTGTGACCGCGGCGCAGCAGCGCGTCAATCGCCGCCGCGGTGGTCGGCGAGCCGTCTTCCATCGGCCGGACGGAGCGCAACTGGGTCTCGAAGCTGGGCGCCGGGGCGCAATACAGAACCCCGAGTGCCATGGGCATCGCCGGCGGGGTAAGGGCCGCCAGCAGTCCGGCGAGGGTCGGATTGGTCTCATCGTGGAGCAGAAGATCGTCCTCGCCGACCCCGTCCACCCCGAGGGTCACCCGCTGCAGGCTGAGGGTGCGCGCATCGAGGCGCAGCCCTAATTCGCCATCGCGGCCGAACCGCAGTGGCTTGCCATGTTCCACATGAAGCTGGCGCTCGGCGGCCACGTCCTTCGCCGTGAACTCGGCGAACACGTCGTCGTTGTAGACAATGCAGTTCTGGAAGATCTCCACAAACGACGCGCCGCGGTGGCCATGCGCCCGTTTTAGCGTATCCACCAGCCGCTTGTCGGTATCGATCGCCCGGGCCACAAACCGGGCGCCCGAGCCGAGCGCGAACCGGGCCGCCGACACCGGCGCGTCGAGGGAGCCGCCGGGAGTCGAGGGGGAGCGGGTGCCGATGTGCGACGTCGGCGAGTACTGGCCCTTGGTCAGCCCGTAAATCTCGTTGTTGAACAACAGGATCTGGACATCGAGGTTGCGCCTCAGGACGTGCAGCAGGTGATTGCCGCCGATCGACAAGCCGTCGCCGTCGCCGGTGGCGATCCAGACGTCCAGGTCGGGATTGGCGAGCTTGATCCCCGTTGCCACCGCCGGCGCCCGGCCGTGGATCGTGTGGAAGCCGTACGTGGACAGATAATAGGGAAACCGCGAGGAGCAGCCGATCCCGGAGACGAAGACAGTGGACTCCGGCCGCGCACCGATCTCCGCGAGGGTCCGCTGTACCGCCTTCAGGATCGCGTAATCGCCGCACCCGGGGCACCAGCGGACCTCCTGATCAGACGCGAAATCCTGGGGCTTGAGGCGGTCGGGAACGGCGATTTCGTTCATCGGTTCGGGGTCCTCTCTGCCGGTCCGTCGAGGCGGGCACGGATCGCCGTTTCGATCTCGCTGATCTTGAACGGCTGGCCGGCCACCTTGTTCAGACCTTCGATATCGATCAGGGTTTCGGCGCGCAACAGTGTGCGCAGTTGCCCGGTGTTCATCTCTGGCACCATCACCCGGTCGTAGCCGCGGAGCAGCGCTCCCAGGTTGCCCGGCAACGGCCAGAGGTGGCGCAGATGGATGTGGGCGACGTCGTAGCCGGCGGCGCGCATCGTCGCCACCGCCCGGCTGATCGGCCCGTAGGTGGAGCCCCAGCCGACCACCGCCAGAGGACCCTGTTCCGGACCGTCTTCCACGCCTTGCGGGGGAATGTCGGCAGCCACCCGGGCAATCTTGGCAGCCCGCAGATCAGTCATCCGCTGATGGTTGGCCGGATCGTAGGAAATGTTGCCGGCACCGTCGGCTTTCTCGATCCCGCCGATCCGGTGGGCGAGTCCCAGGGTGCCGGGCCGTGCCCACGGCCGCGCCAACGTCTCCGGATCGCGGGCATAGGGCTGAAAGTCGTCCGGATCGCCGCGGAATGACACCGGGAACGGGGTCATCGCCGCCACCTCTGGCATCCGCCACGGCTGTGCGGCATTGGCAATGTAACCGTCGCTGAGGACGATCACCGGCGTCATGTACTTTGTGGCGATCCGCACCGCCTCCACGGCGACCTCGAAGCAATCGGCCGGCGAGCGCGCCGCAAGCACCACCACCGGCGCATCGGCATTGCGGCCGTACACGGCCTGGTAGAGGTCGGACTGTTCGGTCTTGGTCGGCAGCCCGGTGGAGGGACCGGCGCGCTGGGTGTTGATGATCACCAGCGGGAGCTCGGTGGCGATTGCGAGGCCGATCGCCTCGGTCTTCAGCGCGATGCCAGGTCCCGAGGAGGACGTCACCCCGAGAACCCCCGCAAAGGCGGCGCCGATTGCCGCGCAGCAGGCGGAAATCTCGTCCTCAGCCTGCAGGGTCGTCGCACCGTAGGTGTCGAGCGAGGCGAGCAGGTGCAGCAGCGGCGAGGCCGGGGTGATCGGATAGGAGGCGAACAGCATCGGCAGGTTGGCAAGATGGGCGCCGGCGACCAGGCCAAAGGCCATCGCCTCGCCGCCGGTGACAGAGCGGTAGGCGCCGGGGGCGATCGGCGCCGGGTCGACGGTGAAGCCGGTGATCTCGCCGGGCAGCTCGACGGTCTCGCCATAGGCATGACCGGCGTTCAGCGCGGCGGCGTTGGCCGCGGCAAGGGCCGGTTTGTCCGCGAACTTGCGCTCCAGCCAGCGCAACGTCGGCTGCCGGTCACGGTCGTAAAGCCAGTAGACCAGCCCGAGCGCCCACATGTTCTTGCAGCGCATCGAGTCGTTCTTGGAAAGCCCCTGGCCCTTGACGGCATCGAGGGTGCGCTGGGCGATGTCCACCTCGATGACGCGATACGGATCGAGGGTGCCGTCGCTGCGCGGATCGGCCTCGAAGCCCGCCTTGCGCAGCGCCCGCTCGGTGAACGACCCGGAGTCGATGATCACCAGACCGCCGGGGCGCACCTGACCAAGCTCCACCTTCAGCGCCGCCGGGTTGAAGGCGACGAGGGTGTCCGGCCGGTCGCCGGCGGTCTTGATCGTCCGGGCACCGAAATTGATCTGAAAGGCGGAAACACCGTAAGTGGTGCCCACCGGCGCGCGGATCTCGGCGGGAAAGTCGGGGAAGGTGGCAAGGTCGTTGCCGGCCAGTGCGGTGGTTTCCGCAAACCGTCCGCCGGTGACCTGGATGCCGTCGCCAGAGTCGCCGGCAAACCGGACCACAGCGGATTCCAGCGACTGGCGGGCGTGCGCCGGATCGGGTCGCGGCGCCGTTGCGGTCGGGGTCAGCATGGACATGGGGGAGGCTGGAACGCTTTCTCCTGGAATGAGAACCCGGCCCGGTCGCTCAAAACCGGACCCATGATGTTTAAGCCGGGGCAGTGCGTCTGACCGCTCGGCTCCCACCCGCCGCGCAGCCGCGGACAGACGGTTGCACCCGCCCTCTGTGGCCCTGATATCGTGAGCCGGGAAGAACGCCGCAATCACTTGCCGGAACTGCTGCTCCCGGCACCACCCCTGAACACCCCAGCCAGAGTGGCGTCGCTCGCCAGCGCAGCGGGCACGCCGGCACAGGACATCGAAATGACCGAAACCGAAAACGCCTTCGACCGCCTCACCGACCTGATTGCCCGCGCCCGGGCGCACGGTGCCGATGCCGCCGACGGGATCCTCGCGGAGAGCCAGTCGCTCGCGGTTGCGTGCCGGCTCGGTGAGAAGGAACAGGTTGAGCGCGCCGAGGAGACTGACGTCGGCCTGCGAGTGTTCATTGGCCATCGCCAGGCGATCGCCTCATCCTCGGACCTGTCCCCCGAAGCGCTCGAGGGGCTGGTCGAACGGGCAATCGCCATGGCCCGGGCCGTGCCGGAGGATCCGTTCTGTGGCTTGGCCGATCCGGACCGTCTCGCCCACGAGGATGTGGACGTGGACGGCTGCGATCCGCTCGAGCCTCCGGCTGACGCGTTGTTTGATCGGGCCGCCACGGCTGAGGACGCGGCCCGGGCGGTTCCCGGGATTATCAACTCGGAGGGCGGCGAGGCTTCCTGGAGCCTGACCCGGACGGCGATCGCCGCCAGCAACGGCTTTGCGCGCAGCCGTGTCCGGTCGCGCCAAGCCCTGGCCGTGTCGGTCCTCGCCGGCAACGGCACGGGCATGGAGCGGGATTACGAATACGCCTCGGCCGTGTTCGGCGCCGATCTCCCCGACCCCGCAACCCTCGGCCGCGCCGCCGGGGAGCGGACCGTCCGCCGGCTCAATCCGCGCAAGGCGGCGTCGGCGCAGCTGCCGGTGGTGTACGAGGCACGGGCGGCCCGCTCGCTGCTCTCCCATTTCGCCGCCGCGATCAACGGCAGCAGCGTTGCCCGCCGCACCAGCTTTCTTGCCGACCGGATGGACAAGGCGGTTTTTGCGCCGGGCGTCACCGTCGTCGACGACCCTCACCGGCGCCGGGGCCTGCGCTCGCGCGGCTTCGACGGCGAGGGGCTGGCCACCGCCCGGCGGAACCTGATCGACGACGGGGTGCTGACCTCCTGGCTGCTCGATCTGCGCAGCGCCCGCCAGCTCGGCCTGGAGCCCACCGGTCACGCCAGCCGCGGCACGTCGGCGCCGCCGTCGCCGGCGGCCTCCAACCTCTACCTGATGCCGGGCAAGGTCTCCCCCGAGGAGCTGATTTCCGACATCCGCGAGGGTTTCTACATCACCGAGCTGATCGGCTTCGGGATCAACGGCGTGACCGGCGACTACAGCCGCGGGGCGGGCGGCTTCTGGATCGAAAACGGGGAAATCACCGTTCCGGTCAGCGAGGTCACGGTCGCCGGCAACCTCAAGGAGATGTTCGCCAATCTGAGCGCCGCCGACGATCTCGCGTTTCTCTACGGCACCGACTCGCCGACCGTGCGAATCGAAGGGATGACCGTCGCCGGTACCTGAACCTTCTCCCGACGGCGTCAACTGTGCCAGCGCAGCGTCCGGGCCTCAACGGGATTGCGGAATGGCCGGCCCTCGGCCTGGGCGCGCTGATACTCCCGCTTGCAGCGGACAAACCATTTGACCTGGGTGTCCGCATCGTCGACGAGGATCAGCCGCGTGGTGTGGGCCAGTCCCTCTGCCTGGCGGACCGCGACCACTTTGTCCTGATTAAGAAAGACCTGTGACAAGCGGCGGATAATCGGCCGCAGAGGGTTCAGCCAGCCGACCGTCCAGTAAAGACACTGGTGAATCCGGGATGTCTCCCGGTCGATCGGGGTGATGACCGTCAGGCTGACGGCGGCGTGGCGATCGCCGCGGATCGATTCGATCCGCACCCCGGGCAGGAGGAAGGTGATCTCGGAGGTCACGTTGTCGCCGAGAAGGCGGTAGACCCGGTGCGTTGAGGGCAGGGGATGGCGGCGCATCCGCCAGCCGAGCGGCGTCGGTTCAAAATGCTTCTCCTTGAGCCGGAGCGTGGTCGCGCCCTTCTTCCACCACGCCGAGGTGTGGACGAAGGCGGCATGGGTCGGATCGATCAAACCATAAGCGGCATTGTCAGCGGTGCAGGGTACGTCGACGTTGATCGCCACTTTCGGTCGGGCGTCCGGACCCGCAAGCCCCATGTCCGGCACTTCGGGCGGCGAGGGCAGCGTCGCCGGATCGGGCGTGGTCCGGGTCCGGGGCATGTGGACCCAGATGTTGCCCTGCACCTCCTGGCAGGCGAATGCCCGGCAGCGGATCCGCTCCAGGGTGTAGTGCTGTCCGGGGGTGAGTGACGGGATCGCCGTGCAGCGGCCGGCGGTATCAAAGCGCCAACCGTGGTAGCCGCAGGTGATCTCGCGGCCGTCAAAGCGGCCGTAGTGGAGGGGAATGCCGCGGTGCGGGCAGATGTTGCGGATCGCGAACACTGCGTCCGCAGCATCCCGGCCGATCAGCAGTGGCTCACCCAGCACGGTCACCGCCGTTGTTCTGCCGGTCTTCACCGTCTCGCCGGAGGCTGCGAGATACCAGAGGTCGCGGAGGAACGGGTCCTCGTCCGCGGTGGACGCGGCGGTTTCGCCGCCGTCTGCGTCCGCCTGGTCGGGATCGGTTATCGTTGTCGGGGTCACGGGGCTCTCCTGCCGCTGCGCTGGTGCTCGATCCTGCTTCGCCCCCGGCTCCAGACAAGTCAAGACCGGCGGGGACGGCCGGGAGCAGCGGCCTTGACAGTCCGGGCGCGTCGCGGCAGTCCTCGCCCGCGCAGCGTGAATGCAGGGGAACCATGGGCCAGGCACGTTCCGCACTTCGCCGGTTCGTTCGTCTGGCCGTGATGGCCGGTGTCTTCGTGGCGTTCGCCCCCACGGCCGTGGTGCTGATCTACGCGATGGCCAATCCGCCGGTCACGCCGCTGATGGTGATCCGCTGGCTCGATGGGGATGGCGCCGAGCGGGCCTGGCGAAACTACGACGCGATCTCGCCGCACCTCGCACGGGCAGCAATCGCCGCCGAGGACAACTGGTTCTGCCGCCACCGCGGCTTCGATCTCGAGGCCATGAAAGCGCAGTTCAGCGCCTGGCAAGCGGGGCAGCGGCCGCGCGGCGCCAGCACCATCACCATGCAGACGGCGAAAAACATCGTCCTCTGGCCGGAGCGCGGCCTCGTGCGCAAGGCGATCGAGGTGTGGATGACCCCGCAGCTCGAGCTGTTCTGGTCGAAGCGGCGCATTCTCGAAGTCTACCTGAATGTGGCCGAGACCGGCCGCGGCCTGTTCGGTGCTGAGGCTGCCGCCCGCCACTATTTCGGCAAGAGTGCCCTGGGCCTGACTCCGCGGGAGGCGGCGCTGATCGCCGTCGCCCTGCCCAATCCCCGGGTGCGCTCGCCGGCGCGGCCGACACCGGCGCTGGTCCGGAGCGCCCGGATTATCGAACGGCGCATGCAGGATCTCGGACCGTTGCTCGACTGTGCCGGCTGACCGGCCATGGCACGGCCGGTGGTTGTGCGCTTGCACAGCCTTGCAGGCTCGGGTAGACATCGCGGGTTTCCGCGGGCTTGCGGATCATTTTCTGGCCGGCATCGGCTGGCGGGAGGCGGCGCCCGGTTGCTGATGGCCGGCTCCGAGAGAAGGCGTGCCGACAGCAGCGCGTGATCCGGCCGCGTTTCCGCTTGAAAACCGATCCCGCCTTTGCAGGACGGGGAGGACGCGGGGCACGCATGCTGGCCAGGGTGCTCAGTCCGCTTCGGGAATTCGGTGTGGTCGCCGGGCTCGTTTACAGCCTTGATCGCCTGTGCCACCGGCTCCGGGTTCCGATCCAGCTGTTCTTCTATGCGCTGACCGTCCAGCCCCTGGCCGGGACGGCGCGGCTTCCCTCGTCTCTCGCCAAATCGATCGAGGTCCGGGAGATCGGTCCCGGCGATCCCGAGCTTGCCGAAATGCCGGTCGCCGCCGAAAGGCTCGCGCAGCGCTTCGCCCAGCCGACGGTCTGCCTGGGAGCGTTCCGCAAGAGCCGGCTGACCGGCTACCTGTGGTTGTGCCTTGGTCCGTACCAGGAAGATGAGGTGCGTTGCGTATTCGAGCCGCAGCCGGCCGAACTCGCCGCCTGGGACTTCGACGTCTACGTCTTTCCGGAGTTTCGCCTGGGTCCCGGTTTCGTCGCCCTGTGGGACGGCGCCAGTGCCTATCTGCGCAGCCGCGGCTACCGGTTCACCTGCAGCCGGGTCAGCCGCTTCAATCCGGCATCCTTGCGCGCACACAAGCATTTCCGCACAGAAACGGTCGGGCAGGCGCTGTTCGTGCATGCCCGACGGTTCCAGGCCATGATCGCGACGGTCCGGCCTTACGTTCACATCGCGTTCAATGGCTCATCCCGGCCGACCGTTCCGGTTTCGGCCGGAGCGCTGGCCCGGGCGGCCGGGGCGGCGGACGACCAGGCCTCCGGCGGCGAGGAAGCCGCTGACCCGGGCCGGACCCGCTAATACCTCCCGCTAATACCCCCCGCTAATACCAGAGACCACTGATCCGCTGCCGCGGCCGACCCTGGACCGGCGGATAGGCGTGCGGGATGTGGACCGCTTCGGCGGTCCGGAAGGGCTCAACATCGCGTTCGGGCAGCAGCGAGAGCAGGCGGCGGATGCGGTCCTCGGTCGAGGGATGGGTGCGCAGCAGCGACGGGTCGGGAATCCGCCGGCCCGGCAACAGGATTTTCTCCCACATGCTGCCCTGGTAGCGTTCCATCTTTTCGAGCGCCGCGGCGAGTCCGAGCGGATCACCGGTCAGCCCCGCGGCATCCAGATCCGCCTCGAATTCCCGGGCACGGGACAGGGCCAGCTGGAGCAGGCTGCCAATCGTCGGCGCGGCGGCAAGCAGCAGAATCGCCAGCCATGGAACCGTGCCGTAGGCGGTCAGCCAGACCGGCAGCATGACGATCAGCAGGATCAGGCCGGCGAACGCCATGATCCGGGTGACCTGGCTGATGGTATCGGCGAGGCCCATCACCCACAGGTCGCGATTGCGGATATGGCTGATCTCGTGGGCGACAACCCCGGCCAGTTCGCGCAGGCTGAGGACCCGCAGCGCCCCGTCGGTGATGCCGATCGTGGCCTCGTCGGGGCTGCCGACGGTGAAGGCGCTCAGCATCGAGTTCGGAACGTAATACAGCTTGGGGACCCGGGGCAGTTCGGCCCGGCGCGCGATCGCCCGCAGTGTGTCATGGACCTGGGGCAGGGCTTGTGGCCCGATCTCGCGCGCGCCGTACATGGCAAGGAGCCACCGGGGCGACAGGCGCGGACTGAAGAGAAGGATCATGACGGCGCCCAGGGCCGCCCAGAGTAACCCTTCGGCGCCGGCGAGCAGCCACGCGCACCCCGCCAGGAGGGCGGTCATGCCGCCAAGGAGCAGAACGGTGTGAAGCGCGTTGCGCAGCTTATGGCCGCGGCGCTGCCGCTCATCGAGCGGTTGGAGGGCAGTTCGCGGGGGCATCGCAGTCCGTTGGTTTCAGGCCCGTTGCCATGGCCACCCCAACGTGGAGACCTTGCATGGCCCCGGCAATAGCCCTAGGTCTGTAAAGGTTTGCGCTGCGGGACGATCGACGCCAGTGACTCGACCCGGCCGAGCCCGCGGATCGTTCGGTATGTTACAGCGTCCCGCATCGTCGGAAGTGAGGCCCACAGGTTGGGGCCCGGTTCACCTTCTTGTCAAGGAGGACAGGCGATGGCAGAGAAATCAGAAGCTGTTCCGGTCAAGCGTGAAGAACGCCGCGGCGGTTTCCTCGAAGCGCCGTTGGAGCCGCTCGCGCATCTGCGTGAGGAAATGGACCGGTTGTTCGACGACTTCACCTCCGGCTGGCCATGGGGGCGTGCCCGGCGTCGCGCCCGGGGGATGATGACGCCGTTCGCCGGAGCATTCGAGCCCTTCCGCGGTTCGCCGTTCGGTTGGAGTTCGGGCATCGGGGCCGTTGACGTGGTCGACAAGGATAAGGAAATCCAAATCCGTGCCGACCTGCCCGGGATGAAGGAAGACGACATCGATGTCCGGCTTTCGGATGGCCTGTTGACCATTCAGGGCGAAAAAAAAGAAGAAAAGGAAGAAAGCGAAGAAGAGGGCAACTACTATGTGTCGGAACGGCGCTACGGCTCGTTCCAGAGGTCGTTCCGGTTGCCTGAAGGCATTGACCTGGAACATGTTGATGCCGCCTTTAAGAACGGCGTCCTGACGGTCAAATTGCCGAAAACCAAAGAGGCGCAGGAAAAAATCAAAAAGATCAAAGTGAAGGGCGAGAAGTAGCGTCCCAAATCCACCTGCTTGCCAGTAACATTCGGGCCTGGAGTTGAATCCGACCGGCTCCGGGCCCATCCGTTTTTGAGCTCCGCCGGCAACACGGAGGGGGGAAGGCTACTCGACCATGGCTACACCTCTGTTGCCAGGGTTGTGGTACTGTTGCGGGCGGCGGAGCGGCGGGCGGGTCCCGGACCTTT
>CAYVUM010000083.1:0-14933 GCA_964454795.1 uncultured Rhodospirillaceae bacterium | reverse complement strand
GATCAATCGTTGAGTGGATCGACCGATCATCCGCTTGGGAACCAGGCGAAGGATCCGATCCACTCGGGGGGATAGGCGAGCCTGTGGGTGAAGCTCTGAGCCCCTTTTCTGGGGGATTGTGAAACGGGCCGGAGCCGGGATGGCTGGATTGCCGCGCTCTGGCCGTCTCAATGCTCCTTCAACAGCCGGTGTTTTTGCCGCTGCCAATCGCGGTCCTTGACCGCCTCGCGCTTGTCCACCTTGCGGCGGCCGCGGGCCAGCGCCAGCTCCACCTTGGCCAGCCCGCGGTCGTTGAAGTAGATGGTCAGCGGCACCAGGGTCATGCCGGCGCGCTGCACCGCCCCGGTCAGCTTCTCGATCTCGCGGCGGCGGAGCAGCAGCTTGCGCGGCCGCTTCGGCTCGTGGCCGAAGAACCGGGCGCCGTGGTACTCGGGGATGTGGGCGTTGACCAGCCACAGCTCGCCGCCGCGCGGCTCGGCATAGGCTTCGGCGATCGAGCCCTGGCCCTGGCGCAGCGATTTGACCTCCGAGCCGATCAGCATGATACCGGTCTCGAACCGCTCCTCGATCTCATAATCGTGGCGGGCGCGGCGGTTCTGCGCGGCAATGTTGCCGGCCATCAGCCCCTTCTTCTTTTTGTTCTTGCCCGTCATCGTGTTCCGGCCCTGTGCCCGGCGGCGGCAGCTGCCGCGCGCGCTCGCAAAGGCCGCTTACATAGGGCCAACCGCCGATCGTTGCACGTCTTCGTTAAGGCCCGGGAAAGGACAGGCGGCCGGCCGCGCGGTTGCCGATCAGGCTGAGACAGGTCGCCAGATCCACATTGCCGCCGGAGAGGATCACGCCGATCACCGGACAGTCGGCAACGGCCGGGTCCTCCAGCGCCGCGGCGAGGGCCACCGCGCCGCTCGGCTCGACGACGATGCGGAACTGATCGAAGGCGACCGCCATCGCCCGGCACGTCGCCACGTCCTCGACCACCAGGCCGCCGGCCAGTCGCGCGGCGTTGATCGGGAAGGTCAGCTCGCCCGGCATTCCGATCATCAGGGCATCGCAAACGGAGGCCGCCGCGTCGGCATTGGCGAGACGGTGGCCGGCCGCCAACGACCGGCGGGTGTCGTCGAACCCGGCCGGCTCCACGGTGTAGAGGCGGGTGGCCGGCGAGCGTTTTTCGAAAGCCAGGGCGATCCCGGCCGCCAGCCCGCCGCCACTGCAGGGGATCAGCACCGCATCGAGTCTCAGACCGGCGGCGTCCGCCTGCCGCGCCAGCTCCAGGCCGACCGTGCCCTGACCGGCGATGATCCGGGGATCGTCGAACGGCGGGACGATGACCGCTCCCCGCCGCCTGGCGAGCGCGCGGGCGATCGGCTCGCGCTCCTCCTGTCCGCGCTGATAGGTGATCACCTCCGCACCCCACGCTGCCGTGTCAGCCAGCTTCTTCGCAGGAGCGTCGGCGGGCATGACGACCGACGCCCTGAGGCCGAGCAGCCAAGCCGCAGCCGCCACCCCCTGGCCGTGGTTGCCCGAGGAGTAAGCGACAACCCCGGCCTCGCGCTCCCGGTCGGTCAGCTGCGCCAAGCGGTTGCACGCACCGCGGAACTTGAACGAGCCGGTCCGCTGCAGGGGCTCGGCCTTGACGACGATGCGCCGGCCGACGCGGTCATTGAGCAACGCGGATTCGAGCAGCGGGGTCTCGACGGCGATCCCGGAGAGGCGCGCCGCCGCTGCCTCCACGTCCGCCGCCGTCGGCGTTCCGTTCACCGGGCGAGCAGCGGCGGCAGGTCGTCAAGCCGGCCGATGACGTGGACGGGTTTTGCCGGCAATTGCTCCGCCGTCATGCCGAAACGGTTGACCCAGACGGCCCGGAAGCCGAAATGGGCGGCGCCGGCCACGTCCCAGGCGTTGGAGGACAAAAAACAGACCGCCTCGTTCGGGACTTTGAAGGCATCGGGGACGAGCTGGTAGACGCTGGCATGAGGCTTGTAAATCCGCACCGCATCGGCGGACAGGATCTTGTCGAGATCGTCGTCCAGTTCGGCGTTGCGCACTGCCGAGATCAGCATCGGCATGGAGCCGTTGGACAGGATCGCTGTGCGCAACTTGCCGTCCTTCAGCGCTGCCAGCGACGCCGCCACCTCGGGATAGGCGCCGAGCCGGAGATAAATTTCCATCAGCCGCGCGCGCAGCGGGTCGTCCCGCAGGCCAACCGCCGCCATGGCGTAATCGAGAGCTTCGCCGGTGACATGCCAGAAGTCGACGTAGTCACCCATCAGGCTGCGCAGCCAGGTGTATTCGAGCTGTTTCTGGCGCCACAGTTGGGACAGCCGGTCGGCGGCGTCGCCGAGGGCATCGCGGCATTCGGCCGCCGCGGCATGAACGTCGAACAGCGTACCGTAGGCATCGAAGGCGCAGACCTGGACGCCCTCAAGCGGCACAGGTGCCGGGTCCCCAGCCATGCCTTCCAATCCTTCCCCGATGAACCGTCATCCGGTTATCCCGTCCGCCGCTCCGCGGTCAAGGCCGGCGCAGGAGGTCGTCGGTCAGTGTTCGGGCGGTTGCGCCGCCAGCCATCTTCGCGCGGTAGACCTGGAGGTTTTCGAGCACCCGTTGGACGTAGTTGCGGGTCTCGCTGAACGGGATCCGTTCGATCCAGTCGATCGCCTGTTCCAGGCTGGCGTGGGGATCGCCATGCTCCCGGCGCCAGCGGTCCGCCCGCCCCGGCCCGGCGTTGTACGCACACAGAGCCAGGACCTTGGAACCGCCGAACCGGGCCAGCATGTCGGCCAGGTAGGCCTGACCCAGTGCCATGTTGTAGGCGGGGTCGCTGGTCAACCGGTGAGGCGCATAGGGCAGGCCGTTCTGGCGGGAGACCCGCTGCGCCGTTGCCGGCATCAGTTGCATCAGGCCCCGGGCGCCGGCACGGCTGACCGCGTCCATCCGAAAGGCGCTTTCCTGACGGATCACCGCGAGCGCGAGCGCCCGCTCGACCCGGGCGCCGCCCGGCAGCGGCGAGGCGGTCAGCTCCGGATAGCCCAGATTGACCAGGATGTTGCCGGTCTTGTAGGCGTCCTTGGCGACGAACACTCCGAGATCGGGCCGTCCGAGGCTCACCGCCAAATCGCCGGTCAGCCGCTTCCAGCCAGGCGCGTCGTCGAGGCCGGCGAGGTGGAGGATAAAGGTATAGAGCCGGTGATCCTGGTCGACAGCCGCCAGCAGCCGGACTGCGCCAGTGAGTTCGTGGCGCTCGAAAGCCGCGGTTTGGGCTGCGGTCGGGGCTGCCGCTGCGGGCAGGGTCATGGGCTGGCCGGGGTTCAGGCGAAGGCCGGCAAGCTGGCCATAGAACGTGCTGGAATGGGCGGCGGCGTTGCGATACCAGCCGGTCGCCGTTGCCGACTCTCCCATCGCTTCGGCTGCCCGACCCCGCCAGTAGGCGCCGCGGGCGAGGCTGATCGGATAGGAGACGCTGTCATAGAGGCGCTGGAAGTGGCCGGCGGCTTTCCCCGGTTCATTGAGGAAGCGAAGCGCGATCCAGCCGGCGACAAACTCCGCCTCGGCGAACTCACTGCCTCCGGTCATCCGGTGGCCGCTGGCGATCCGGTAGGCCTCACGGGTCAGGCCGTCGGCCAGCGCCCGGCGGGCGAGGATCGACCGTTCCGTCCACCACCGGTCGGGCTCGGCCGCGTCGGAGTGGGCGGCGAGCAGCGCCCGGGCCTCGGCGTCGCGGTCTTTCTTCCGCCGCCACCGCACCCGTTCGTAGACGAGGCCGGGATGGGACTGGAGGCTGGCGGGCACGGCGCTGATCGCCGCATCGACTCCGGCGCTCTGCCGGCGGAGCCGGATCCGGGCGTCGGCGAGCGCCCGCCAACCCGCGTCGACCCGGGCGCGCATCCGCTCGGCCTCGCTGGTTCGCCCCTCCCAGAGCAGCCGGTCGAGGCGGCGGACGTGGTCGTCGTCGGTCAGATATCCAGCGAAATCGGCAAGGATAGCCGCTTCTTCAGCGGCGCTGAAGCGGCCGTCCTGCCAAGCCCGGCGCAAGGCCGCCCGGGCGCCGGCGCTGTCACCGTTCCGCTTCAGCGCTTCGGCGAGGCGGACGCCGCCGACCCCGGTCACCGGCGGGCGACCGCCAAACCAGGCGATCACCCGGGCAGGCGGCAGGCCCGGCGGCATGGCCCGCTCGGCCTGCGCCTGGAGACGGTCGGGCTCTGGCCAGTGAGGATTGGCGGCCATGAATGCCGCGACCGCGGAGAATGTCTGCTCGGAGGTCCTGCGAATCGTGTCGTAAAAGAAGACCAGCTTGCCGACCAGCGGATCGCCGCTGCGCCGGGCATGGGCGTAGGCCTCCGCCCAGCGGTCATCGGTGACCGCATCCATGGCGGCACGGGCCGCAGCGAGATCCCTGGCTGCCGCCGGAAGTCCGGCAAGGCAGACCACGAGGAAACCGATGATAAGGCTGGTCAAAGCCTCACCGGCGCCGCGGGGGACACGAGCCAACACCGATCGGGCCTCCGTTGACGATATGCCTTTGCCTGCTCTCCGTCCGCACGCTTTGCTTCCGCCGGGCGGGTTGCCGAGCCTCGAAATGGCGCCAGCTTGTGGCGGGACTGTAGCCATGGCGGGGCATGCGGGCAAGAGTCGCGGCTGCGGGACCGGCCTCGTGCGGGGCCGGGGGTTGCATTACCCCGGGCGCCCGGTATGGTCCGTTCCGGGGCCGCCGGCCGGCCGCTGCGCCTGGATCCAAGCGCCAGACGCCGCCGCGCGGACCGGGTAAGGAGGGACGGCCATGTTCCAAGGATCGTTTGTCGCCCTGATCACGCCGTTCAAGGACGGGATGTTCGACGAGGCGGCTTACCGGGCACTGATCGACTGGCATATCCAGTGCGGCACCGACGGGCTGGTGCCGTGCGGGACGACCGGCGAATCGCCCACTCTGTCCCATGCCGAGCACATGAAGGTGGTGGAGGTCTGCATTGACGCCGTCGCCGGCCGCCTGCCGGTGATCGCGGGCACCGGCTCCAACTCCACGGCCGAGGCGATCACGCTCAGCCGCCACGCCAAGGATGCCGGTGCTGACGCCTGTCTCGTCGTCACGCCCTACTACAACAAGCCGACCCAGGAGGGGATGTATCAGCATTTCCGGGCGATCCACGATGCCGTCGGCCTGCCAATGTTCATCTACAACATCCCGCCGCGCTCTGTGGTCGACATGAGCGTTGAGACCATGGCCCGCCTCGCCGAACTGCCCGCCGTCGTCGGGGTCAAGGACGCGACGCTGGACCTGACCCGGCCGATCCGGACCCGGCGGGCGATCGGCCCGGACTTTTGCCAGCTTTCCGGAGAGGACGGCACGGCCCTGCCGTTTCTCGCCGCCGGAGGTCATGGCTGTATCTCGGTCACTGCCAACGCCGCGCCGGCGCTGTGCGCGGCGATGCAGCGCGCTTGGCGGGAGGGGCGGGTCCAGGAGGCTGCGGCGATCCACGACCGGCTGATGCCGCTGCACACGGCGTTGTTCTGCGAATCCAACCCCGTGCCGGTGAAATATGCGGTCAGCCTGCTCGGCCGCGCCGGCCCGGCCGTGCGTCTGCCACTCGCTGACCTGAGCGCCGAGAGCAAGGAAAAGGTCCGCCGCGCCATGGTCGAGTCGGGAATTGTGAATTAGCGAGCGACCGTGGAAAGGGAAAAGGGCGACGGAGGGCCCTCAAACGAGGCGCTGGCCCGTGCGCGGGGTGGCGAGGCGGGCCAGGCGGTTCATCCAGCCGTGGAAGGGGGCGACTTCATAGCCGCTGATTTCGAGGGCACCTGCGCCGGTCTGCACGGTCAGCGCCGAGGCGGTCCGGCGCAGAACCTGCCCGGGCTCTGCGCCCTCCCTGCCGTCCACCGGCCGGGCGGCGTGGATCAACAGCCGCCGGCTGCCGGCCGCTGCCGACAGTCGCTGCCAGGGCAGCATCGCGCGCAACAGGTTGCAGATGCTCTCCGCCGGGTCGGTCCAGCGAAGCTCCCGGTCCTCGGGCTTGCTGCGCGGGAAGTAGCTGCGCTGAGCGGGATCCTGGGGCCGCCAGACTGCCCGGCCTTCGGCGAGCGCCGTGACTGTGTCCGCCAGCACGCCGGCGGCGCGGTGATGGAGGCGCTGGTTCAGCCGCGCATTGTCGTCGTCGGGCTGCACCGTTACCGGTTCCTGGGCGACGATATCGCCGGCATCGATCGCCTCGGTGATCCGGTGGACAGTGACGGCCGTTTCGGTCTCTCCGTTGCGGAGGATCCAGAAGGTCGGCTGCGGCCCGGCGTAGGCGGGCAGCGGCGAAGGGTGATAGTTAAGCGCGATGAGGCCCGGCACGGATAACAGGTCCGGCTTGAGGATTTGCGGGAACATGGCAACCAGCATCACCTCGGCCTGCTTCTCCCGCACCAGTTCGATGAAGGCGGCGGTGTTCACATCGGGGACGGCGATCGGCGTCAGGCCGCGGCCGGCGAGCCAGGCGTACTGGTCAAACCGCCGCGGCGGTGGCAACACCGGTGGCACCCGGGCCAAGACCACCTTGGCCGCGTCCACCCCCGCCTGCACCAGCTTCGGGCGCGGCCGCGACCGCTGCACCGCTCGCCGGGTCACCCAGCCGACGATCTCGTGCCCCTCGTCGACCAGTCGCTGGCCCAGGTCCCAGTCGTCGATCGTCGACAACACGATCACCCGCATCAGCTCACCTCCCGAGCCGGCGTCGCGCGCGGATCAGGGCACGCTGCCAGGATGCGGCAAGATCAAAACTCGCCGCTTCCAGTTCAACCGCCTGCGCACCGAAACCGGCCTTGAACCGGGCCAGCCCTTCCTCCTCCGGCCCTGCGCCGCTGAGGTTGAACAAAACAAGGCCTTCCTCGCGCAGGTCTTCGGCAACGGTGCTGACCAGGTAATGGGCGGCGCCCACCTCCATGCCCTCGGGGAAGGTGCCGGCCGAGTGGTAGTAGGCCCCCGTGGTGGCGCGCAGGATCAGCAGGGACGACAGCACCTGGCCGTCGAGAGTGGCCTGGTACAGCTCCCCGCTGCCGGTTTCGACCAGGGCCTGAAACGGCCGGGCGCTGGCCTCGGTGGACACGTCCTCCCCGCGGGCCTCGCGCCGCTGCATCGACTGACTGATCGCCCGGGCGTGGGTCTCAGCGCCGGCCGGCTCGCGCTGTCGTTCGACCATGACCCCGGCCCTGGCCGCCCGTTTGATGTTTCGCTGGTGGTTTGACGACATACCCTGACGGACCGAAGGCTGAGTGAGGTCCAGGTGGTACTCGCGCCGCGGCCGGCGGTCGAGCTCCCGGCCGATCGGCGGGACCAGACAGCCACGGGAGGCGAACGTGTTGATATGGAGCTCAGTGACCCGGTGCCTGCGGCAGAAGTTAAGGAGCCCCGTCCAGAATACCTCGGGCTCGGGCAGCAGCGGCAGGGAGTGAACATTGAACCCGCAGGACAGCCGCCCCCGCCGCAGGAAGCCGTAACAGCCGGCGGTGATCCGGTCGTCATCACGGACCGTGAGAAGCCAAGGCTCATCGCCAACTAGGAGGCGTGCCGCTGCGAACGCCGGCCGGCCGAACGGATTCTCAGGCGCGAGCGCGGCCACGGCGTCCGCGGCGGCGGTGTCCGGCTCCTGCTCGGCGACAAACCAGGTGCTCATGGGCGGATGGTTCTGGCCGGGTGATCATCCAAGCGCGGGGCGGCCTTAAGCTGAAGCTCGGCCAGGTTGGCATCGGCGCAGAACTTGGCCGCCCAGTTGAGAAACTGAAAGCGACCATATTCGCCGTCCACCGGGAACGCGCCTTTGACGGCACCGCGCAACTCCACGGGGCCGTCCACCCGCACGGTGCGGCGGACATAGCCGTTGGCGGCGGCACCGGCGTTGCGGTAGCGCGGCTCGCCGGTGATCTCATGGAGCAGCAGCCAGCAATGAGCGATCTGCGCACTTCCGGTGAGGCAGACCCAGGGCACGGCCGCCGTCCAGTCCGGGTTCAGCCTTCCAGGCAGCCGGCCGTCATCGTCGAGGGCGGAAAGCAGGCCGTCGGCGGTGCGCCGGGCGGCAGCCAGGATTTCCGGGTCGGGATGAAAGCGGTAGCCCTCGATCACGCCGCGGAGGAAGTAGCCAAGGGTGTGAGTGAGCGGCCGGTCCGGGTCGTCGAGACAGCAGTCAGCAACCCAGCCGTTGTCGCGTTGCCTGGCGAGCGCCCAGCGGACATTGGCGAGGCCGGCCCTGCCGTAGTCCTGGTCGGGCTCGATCCGGGCCGCCTCGAACAGGCCCCAGGCAACGTGGGTTTCGTAGGCCTTCTCGCCCGCTGCGGCAAACGGGGTCGGGTGACGGCGCCAGCATCCGTCGTCGTCGAGGGTGGCCGTGAGCCAGCCGGCAGCACGGCGCATCGGCTCGCGATACGTCTCGAATTCCGCCGCCCCGCGGCTGAGGCCGATGAGGATCTGGCCGGTGTTGAAGGTGACCGGGACGACGGGGGTGGAATCGATGCGACCGCCCTGGAATCCGCCCTCGGGGAACTGGATCGCCACCAGCCAGTCCAGCATTTGCCGGGCGCGGTCGCGAAATTCGGGCGCACGGCGCTGCTCGGCATAGTCGAAAAAGGTCGGAATGATATACCCGGTGGTCTCGGGGTAAGAACTGCCCCAGCCGTCGATCAGACTGTAATGGCGGGCAACCCCGCCGTCCCGGGTGGTCGAGCGATCCTGCGCTTCGGCCAGCCAGGCGATGCAGGCGTCGGCGACGGCTTTCGCCCCCGGGTCCGCCGCCGAAAGGCCGGCTTGGTCGCGGCGGCGCTCGGCCTTGGCGGCCGGCGGCAGGGAGCGCTCCTCCCGAACCGTGTGGACGACAGATTTCAGCCAGCCGAGCATCGGGATTGGCGGTCTCGCGGCCTTTCAGGATTGAAGAACGCGGCTTTCATCCGACATCCAGCCGCCGTCGGTCCGTTCAGCTTCGTCCCGAGTCATCAACAGACGGTTGATGTCCGGACCGTTTTCTGGTCGTAACCCCGCTGCCGATCCCCAAAATGTCGATCCGCCCCGCACTTGTATGCACACGCCGCCTCCTCAGCGTCAAGACCGGCGACGGGGCCTCACTGAGAAGGGAATCCGACCGCTGCTCTGGTCCTCTGAGCTGAAAGCCCTGATGGTGCAAGCGGTGCGCGCCGCGATGCGTCCCACCGGGACCGGGGCGAAACCGGCGCCGGCCGCGGTGGGCCGGCGGGGGCTGGCCGGATGAGCGCCGCATCATCCCGGCTCCCCGGCGCCGTGCAGCACGGTTCCCGGGCGTTCGTCACCCATCCGCTGATGGGCGCGCGGCTGTCGACCCTGCTCCATGTCCTGACCAGCTATGGTGCGGTGCCGCCGGGGCGTTTCGGCCTGGTCGCGCTGATGGTCCTGAGCGCGGCGGCGCGCGCGCCGTTCCGCTTCTGGGAGACGGCCCGGTTCAACCGCCTGCGCCGGTCGCGACCGCCGCCGCAGGCACCGCTGTTCATCATCGGCCACTGGCGGACCGGCACCACGCACCTGCACGCGCTCCTCGGCTGTTCGCCGGCGTTCGGCCACATCTCGCCGATCGCCAGCGGGCTGCCGGATGAGCTCCTGACCCTTGGCACGCTGCTGCGGCCGTGGCTGGAGAAGGCGCTGCCCGAGACCCGGCATGTGGATCGGGTTGCAGTCACGCCCACGTCTCCGCAGGAGGACGAAATTCCCCTCGCCAACCTCCAGCCCCTGTCAGTTTTCCACGCGGTGTATTTTCCCCGGCGGTTCCGATCGCTCGTCGATCGCGGGGTGTTTCTGGACGGAGCCGGCGCAGCCGAGATTGCCCGCTGGGAGCATCTGGTGCGGGTGTTTGCCGAAAAGGTCGCGTTCCATCAGGGCGCCGACCGCATCGTCATCAAGAACCCGGTCTACACCGCGCGGATTTCCCGGCTGCAGGGGATCTGGCCAGAATCACGCTTCATTCATATCCGGCGCTGTCCTTACGAGGTCTTTGTCTCAACGCGCCACTACTACCGCACGCTGCTCCCGCAGGTGGCGCTGCAACCCTACGACCACATCGATATCGACCAGGTCGTCCTGACCACTTTTTCCCGCCTTATGGCGGCCTACGAGGAGCAGCGCCGTCAGCTCGCTGCCGACCAGATTATCGAAGTCAGCTACGAACGGCTCCGCCGGGCGCCCTTGGAGGTGTTGGCGGAAATCCATGATCAACTGGCGCTGCCCGGCTGGGACGCGGCCCGGCCGCGGATCGCCGCCTATCTGGAGACGGTCAGCGGATACCGCACCAACCGCTACGAGATCTCAGGTGCGGACCGCGCCCGGGTCGACGCCCACTGGGCGGACGCCATTGCCCGGTGGGAGGCGATGCGCCGTTAACCTTCGCGGCTTTGCCGTAACACGTCCGACGGTGCGCGCAAGAATTCAGCGGAGCGCTTCGAGGAGCAGTTCCGCCACCCGGGCCGAGGACGCGGGGTTCTGGCCAGTGATGAGATTGCCGTCGCTGACCGCAAAGGGGGCGAAATCCGCCTCTTTGGCATACTGCCCGCCCCGCTCGCGGAGGACGTCTTCCACCGACAACGGTACGACCCCGCTCAGCTCCACGGCGGCTTCCTCAGTGTTGGAAAAGCCAGCAACCCGGCGCCCCTGGACGATCGGCGCGCCGTCCCGGGTCCGGGCATTGGCAAGGGCAATCGGGCCGTGGCACACCGCCGCGACCGGCTTCTCTGCCGCCCAGAAGCTTTCAATCAGGCGGATCGACCGGTGATCGTCAGCCAGATCCCAGAGCGGTCCGTGACCGCCCGGATAGAAGACGGCATCGAAGCCGGCGGGGTCGACCTCGGCAAGCGGCACTGTCCGGTCGAGCGCGGCCTGCGCCTCGGGATCCGCCAGAAACCGCCCGGTCGTCTCCGTGCGGTGCTCCTCGCCGGCGCTCCTCGGGTCCATCGGCGGCCGCCCGCCCTTCGGCGAGGCGAGCGTGACCTCGCAGCCGGCATCCTTGAAGCGGTAATAGGGCTCTGCCAGTTCCTCGAGCCAGAACCCGGTGTTCTCGCCGGTCTCGCCCAGCTGGTCGTGGGAGGTGAGGACGATAAGAATTCTGTGTGCCATGAAAGAGACTCCTTATGACGCGTGGAGGAGGCGGCATTGCCGCGTCTTCATCGAAGCCGATCGCTTCGCCATCTGTGGCCTGCCCGGTTGTCATCGTTCCCGTCTCCGTCGTTCGCGGTGGCGGGACGGGAAGCGACGCGGGGAACTGCAAGGAATCCCGCACCGGGGTCGGGCCTCGGCGTTGCGCACAGGGCGCCGATCATCCGGTTCGATGCCGCGAGCGGTCCAGCGGTGACGCCCGGAGTTCAAGAGCGCGGCCGGCCGGGCGCGGGCGATGCGGACTTGGCGCGCCCCCGGCTCTGCCGCGCCAGCCCGGCTTAGATGCTGGTGCTGTTGGTGATGTTCCAGGGGAGCAGATAGGGGTAGGCGAAGCGGCGCCGCTGGTTGGTGCGGAAAATCTCACCACCCACCTGGGCGAGCCGGCATTGAAACTTCACAACGGCCTCCCAGACCGGAGCATCGTCAAAGTCTTTCGGCTGATAATACCCAAGCATATCATACCGGTATGTGCCGAGATAGTACATGATCGCCACCTGCGTTCCGGTTTGCAGGGTCGGCGGATGATTGGGCGGGAAGTAGGAAAACAGCTCCATTTCTGTCGGATGATCGCCCTCCAGCGGCATGTCGGCGTAGCCGGCCAGCGGCATGTTCGGGACGTGTCCGAGAAAGTCCCACTGCGGATAGTTCACGGCGGCGTGCTGGGGCCCGCAGGTCCAGACAGTGGCGGTCAGGACTTCGGCAAGTATTTTCCGGGTCTCGATTTTGCCATCCGGGCTCAGGTTCCGGACCCCGAGTCGGTTCGGGTCGGTC
The DNA here is from genome assembly GCA_964454795.1 of uncultured Rhodospirillaceae bacterium. Taxonomy (GTDB): domain Bacteria; phylum Pseudomonadota; class Alphaproteobacteria; order Rhodospirillales; family Defluviicoccaceae; genus CAYVUM01. Next base: position 3,028 of record CAYVUM010000083.1, on the reverse strand, counting down.
AATTCAGCAACAAAGAGCTCCAGCTCGCGGTCATTTTCCACATCGTCATCGGTGCGATAGTAAAGATCGATGTACTCTTTGACGAAGTCGCGGATGGCATCAAAGACAAGCAGACCGTCATCCCGATAGGGATAGGCGATGTCCGGAGAACCGTTGTTGTCCATTCCCCGGCGGGCGAGATCGACCGGAAGGACCGCCACGTCCCGGAAGTTCCAGACCTTCCAGAAATGGTCGATCATTTTCATCGAGTCGACGAAGGTCGGAGCCATCAGCTCGTCCAGATAGCCGCCCGGATTGATCAATTGCGTAAAAGCCGCCTGATTAATGGCGAGCAGGAACCGGAAATGCGGCCTGAGCAGGCGCAACACCGGATGCGCTTCGGCCAGTTGCCGCTCTGCCGCGATCTTGACGACGGACATGGCGAGGTGGGTGCGGATGATGTGGGAGTCATACTGATGCAGATGTGCGTCGGCCACCTGCACGCCGGCCTTGGCCATCGCCCAGGCCCGGGGATGGCTCTTCGGTGTAAAGACCGCCACATCGGTGTCCTGGTCGGTCTGGATTGCCACGGGCTTTAAGCTTCCGCTCTCCCGGTCGCCCTCCCAGTAGAACACGGCGATCGGAGCCCGCACCCGCTTCTTCGGCACGACGAACCCTAAGGTGAACACGCTGCCGCCGAGCGGGGGAAGCCGGTTCAGGTCGCGGAAATCGCAGATGAAGAGGCGGCGTTCATCGATGGCGGTGGCGAGCTTGATGTCGGAGTCGGCGGCGTGGCTGTCGGTGATCTTGCACGCCGGCGGCAGCGGCGCCGACGCTGAAACCCGGCGGATCAACAGGGGATTGGGCCCCGCCAGGCGCTGGTTGGCGAAACTCTCATCGGACGCCCAGTCGGTGACCACCGCCGGTTTGCCGGGCAGGGTGCGGTGAAGATCCAGGTAGGCTTCGAACGTGTTCAGGTTAACCAGGACCGAGCCCAAGGCGCTGAGTTGGGCGATGTCCCGCCGCGACGTTTCCGCTTCCTTCCAGGTTGTGTCGAAATCCTCGGCGGCGGGCAGGGTCTCGACGCGTGGGACCCGCGGATACTCGGGAACAAAGTAGGCGAAAAGTTCTCGTTTGCTCTGCAGCCCGAGTTCCCGTTGTGCCGGATCAGGATCGTATTGCGGGAGGATCGCCATGGCGCGGTTCCTTTGTTGCGTTATGCCTGCGGCCGATAGAACCAGAGCCTAGCGGAAGACCCCGCCGTCTCCCAGGGTGATTTTGTTTGTGACGCGGCACATCGCGGCCAGCGCCGGCTCGCGGGCCGTCTCCGGACGGCTGAACGCCTGAACGCCTGAACGCCTGAACGCCTGAACGCCTGAACGCCTGAACGGCTGACGATGACAGCGACCGGGTCGCGGCGTCAGTGGCCGTCCCGCAAGGTCAGAACCCGGTAAGCGGCGGTGAGCATCGTGAGAGAGCCAAGCATGCCGACCTCTGCGGCCTCCACGTGGCGGAGACCTTCGACCAGATAGAGGTCGCTGCGCTCCGGGCCGAGGGCCTGCGCGAACTTGATGCTCTCGGTCTCGGGGATGATCGGGTCGCCCTCGCCGTGGATCAGCACGAAATGCACGGGCTCGCCGTGCCGTGTCCAGGCGTCCGGATCGAGCCTTTTCAGATTCAGCGCCGCGATCTCGGCGCGAATGCCTTGCGGCAGGCTATCGATCAGTTCGGGCACCCGCTCCGGATCATCGTTGGTCAGCAGCGCATGGACGGCCTGCCCTGAGGGGCCGAGGCTGGCGGTCAGATCGGTGATGTCGGCGGCCAGGTCGTCGAGCTTGCGGTCTGCCATTTCCTCCAGGGCGACCCGGTCGTCGGGATCGCGGATCCGGGCAGCATTGGCCATGACGAACACCCACTTCCCGTAGGCGTTCGGCTCCCGGTACTGCCACGGCTCGGCAGGGTCGGTCCGGAAGTGCCCGGTGGTGAAGAAGGTGACGGCGGCGATCAGGTCGTAATAGCCGCCGATGGTGATCATGAAATCCACCGGCGCGCCGGCGTGGAGGGCGAGGACGGCCGGGCCGGCGGCGAACGACACAGCCGCCATGCCAAGCGGCTGATCGGGCGCGTGCGACTCCAGGTGCCGGGCGGCGGCGGCGAGGATCCGGGCATCGCCACTGGAGGCCCTGAGGGCCCGCATGCCGGCCACGTCCGGAACCAGGACGCGAAACCGGGCGCGCGCCAGAGTCGTCGCAAAGGCGATGACGCGGGGATCCTCTTTGCCGGCGCGAACGATGCCCGGCACCAGGACCAGTCCCGCGCGGGCCTCGCCGGCGTTATAGAGGTCGGCGGCAGTGGTCGTGCCGTCCACCTTGAAGGTCGTACCCTGTCTGACCACCGGCTCGCGGTCCGGCGCCTCGAGAACGGTCGTGCCGGCAGACAGTCCCTCGATCAGCGCCACCGATTCGGACAGCCGCACCGGCGAGCAGGCCGCCACCATCGCGGCGACGGCCAGGGTGAGGAACAACCGCCACAGCGCGGGCACTCTGCGGTTCCGGTCCGGCCCCGGGAGGCTCCGCCCTGGCCCCGGACTCCCGCCCGGCACGCGCCGCGCCGGGATCACGACGGCTCCGCCGGCGCTTCGCCGGCCCGATCCGCCGCCACTGCCGCCATGCGGGGCGGTTCTGATCGCAGCGTGCCCGAACCGCACGGCCGCACAGCGGGGCGAAGTGCGGCGCAGGCGCAACGTGGACGGTCGTTGCCTTGTCGAGATCGCCCAACTCTTCGGCGTCAATGTGAAAATGGGCGGCGTTCTTGGTCTTCCTGCGTCACAAAGGGTGTTAAGGGTCTTGCCGATGAAGGCGCTGCGGGATCCGTCGTCCGGGCGCCACCGCAAGCCCGTCCACGCACCCCGCGAACCGCTCCTCGCTGCGCACGTCCGAGCATGGAAGATCCATCGCTCCCACCTCCCGTAGCTCCACTCTTATAATTTACCACAAAATCATGATAACTTCCAGCGATTGCAACCCGCATTTTGTGACTCAGTCACACT
>CAYVUM010000082.1:11017-15093 GCA_964454795.1 uncultured Rhodospirillaceae bacterium | reverse complement strand
AGCATCGCCTGCGCCCTGCCCATGTCGCCGATGGTCAGGATCGGAAAGCCCAGTCCCCAGGGCTCGCCGGTCGCCGGGTTGATCTCGCTTGGCCCTGCCGAGCCCATGCAGCCGCCGAGCACGTTGGCGCAGATCACGCACCATCGATCGGTGTCGATGGTCCGCCCGGGGCCGACCAGACTACTCCACCAGCCGGGCTTGCCGGTAACCGGGTGGTTTTCGCTGACGAACTGATCGCCGGTGAGGGCATGACAGACGACGATCACATTCGAGCGGGCGGCGTTCAGGGTGCCGTACATCTGATAAGCGACGGGGAAATCGCGCAGCTCGACTCCGGACTCGAGGCGCAACGGCTGATCGGTGCCGAGGCGGACGCGGTGACCGGGCATTGATGGCGCGCGGTCGATGGCGACCGTGCCAGCGCTGGGCGGCGGCGTGATCATGGTACCTGACTGATATAATGGTATCTGACCGATATCCATGTCGAAGGTCGCCGAAGACCGCTACAAACGGGGTCGGGGTGTGTCAACGTTTTCTTTGCTTTCGACCAGCCGAGCCCGTATCACTGGGCGGACGGCCGCCGGTCCCGGTGGCTTCCGACCCTCTCCCTGCTCTTGAGAGTTTCCCGATCTCCCATGGCCAACCGGCACTCCCGCTGCGACACGCCCAGGACCACATGAACAGGGACGACCCGTTGGAGAGGGTGCGCCGCGAGATCGACGCCATCGACGATGCCCTCCACGATCTGCTGATCCGCCGCACCGAACTGGTCGAGCAGGTGCGCGAACTCAAGCGCGACGACCGGGTCAAAATCCGGCCGGCCCGCGAGGCCGAGATCGTCTACCGGCTGATCGCCCGCCACCGCGGCCCGTTTCCGCGCCGTGAACTGGTTGCGATCTGGCGGCTGATCATCACCGCCACACTGTCCTTCGAAGGGCCGTTCTCCGTCGCCGTGCACACGCCGGAGGGACGCGGCGGCTACTGGGATCTGGCCCGCGACCACTTCGGGATCTTTACCCCGGCAACCCGTTACAATTCGGTACGGACCACCATCGAGGCGGTCCACCGCCAGGACGCCACCGTCGGGGTGCTGCCGATGCCGACCCACGACGACAAGGACCCGTGGTGGCGCCATCTCGTCACCACCCAGGCCGATGCTCCCCGGATCATCGCCAAGCTGCCGTTCGCCGGGCCGTCAAACAGCATCGCCGGCGAGGTGGAGGCGTTGGTCATCTGCCCGGTGACCCAGACTCCCACCGGCCGCGACCGTTCCTATCTGGCGGTTGAGATGGAGAAGCGGCTCGGCATCAACCAGTTCACCGCGGCGCTGGCCGCCGCCGGGCTCAACCAGCGGTTCGCCACCGTCTGGCGGGAGGAGCAGGGCCTGAAGACCTGGCTGTTCCTGGCCGAGGTTGACGGCTTCGTGGTCGCTGGCGATCCCCGGCTGAAGGCGCTCGAGGATGCGCTCGATCGCGCCTGCAACCGGCTCGTTCCACTCGGCAATTATGCGGAGCCGATGACCCCGGAAGAGCTCGGGCCGCCGCGCGCCCGCCGCCTTGCCGACAGCGTCACCCGCTGACCCGGCCCGCCCCGTCGTCGTCATGGCCCTGCCCCGTCCCCGCCCCGAGGTTGCCGGTCTTGCACCCTACGTCGGTGGTGATGCGGCCCTGCCCGGATTCGACCGGCCGATCCGCCTTGCCGCCAATGAGAACGCCCTCGGCCCGAGCCCACGGGCCGTCGCCGCTCTCCGCGAGGCCGCGACCGACGTCCACCGCTATCCCGACGGTGCGGCAACCGCGTTGCGCCGGGCGCTCGCCGACCTTCACGGCCTCGATGCGGAGCGGATCATCTGCGGGTGTGGCTCGGACGAGCTGATTACCCTGCTCTGCCGCGGCTTTGTTGGTACCGGGGACGAAATCGTCCACAGCGCCCATGGCTTCCTGATGTATCCGATCGCCGCCCGCGGCGTGGGGGCCGTGCCGGTCGCCGCCGCCGAGCGGAATCTCACCGCCGACGTGGACGCGCTGCTCGCCGCCGTCACCGGGCGCACCCGGATGGTGTTCCTCGCCAACCCCAACAACCCCACCGGCACCTACCTCGGCGATGGCGAGATCCGCCGGCTGCGCGCGAGCTTGAGGGACGACATCCTGCTCGTCCTCGATGCCGCCTATGCCGAGTTCATCGGCTGCGCGGACTATGATCCCGGCAACCGGTTGGCCGCGGCGCGGGACGACACAGTGGTGATCCGGACGTTTTCGAAGGTCTACGGTCTCGGCGGGGTCCGGCTCGGCTGGGCGTACGGACCGGCCGCGGTGATCGATGCGCTGAACCGGCTGCGCAATCCCTTCAACGTCCCGGCGATGGCCCAGGCTGCCGGCGTGGCGGCTCTCGCCGATCAAGGGTTTATCGCCGACTCCGTGGCCCATGTTACCCGCTGGCGGACCTGGCTCACCGGGCGTCTGCGCGATCTCGGTCTGATCGTCCCGGAGAGCCACGGCAACTTTGTGCTGGCCCGCTTTCCCGGGGCCGCCGGCTCCAACCGGAGCGCCCGCGCCGCCGACGCGTTTCTGCGCGGCCGGGGGATCCTGGTCCGGCGGATGGAGGCCTACGGTCTCGCCGACTCGCTCAGGATCACCATCGGCAGCGCCGGGGACATGGAGGCGGTTGCTGCCGCGCTGACGGCCTTTCTCGGCAATGGCGGGTCAGCCTGATGTCCGGCGGCGGCAGAGGCCCCGGTTTTTTTGTCGAGCGGATCGCCCTGATTGGCATCGGGCTGATCGGTGCGTCCCTGGCCCACGTGCTGCGCCGCGACCGGTCGGCCGGGCATATCGCTGTCTGCGCCCGGACCCACCGCACCCTCGACACCGCGCGACGCCTGGATCTCGCCGACAGCGCCACCACCGACGTGCGCCAAGCGGTGGAGGGAGCGGACATCGTCATGCTCTGCACCCCGGTTGGCACCTATGCCGAACTGGCCCGGGCGATGGCGCCGGGGCTCAAGGCCGGGAGCATCGTCACCGACGCCGGCTCGACGAAGCAGTCGGTGATCCGCGACGTTGGCGCCCACCTGCCCGAAGGGATCCACCTGGTGCCCGGGCACCCCATCGCCGGTACCGAACAATCCGGGCCGGAGGCCGGCTTTGCCGAGCTGTTTCAGGGCCGGTTCTGTGTCCTGACCCCGCCGCCGGGTGCCGATCCCGGGGCCGTCGCCACCGTCCGGGCGCTGTGGGAGAGCGCCGGGATGATCGTTCAGGAGCTCGACCCGCACCACCACGACGTGGTGCTGGCGATCACCTCGCACCTGCCGCATCTTATCGCTTACACCATTGTCGGCACCGCCACCGACCTGGAAGACCACCTGCAGCAGGAGGTCATCCGGTTCTCCGCCGGGGGTTTTCGCGACTTCACCCGGATCGCTGCCAGCGACCCGGTGATGTGGCGGGATGTGTTCCTGAACAACCGTGATGCGGTTCTCGAGGTCTTGCAGCGCTTCAACGAAGACCTGACGGCGCTGCAGCGGGCGATCCGCTGGGGCGAGGGCCATGTTCTGGAAGAAAAATTCCGCCGCACCCGGGAAATCCGCCGCGGCATCGTCGAAGCGAAGCAGGCGTGAGAAATTCGGTCCTGCCCCGCGCTGCCCCGAATGCCCGTCACTGGTGTCGGCGTCGGTCGCGTTCGACGCCAGGGTGGCGTTTCCAGGGGTTGCGGGTTGACGGGCGGGCAGTCACCCGGGGCGGCGGACACGGTTAAGGGCCATCAGCGGGACCCGCGCTCTCACCCCACGTTAACGACCGTGACAGGCGGAAGGCCACCTTCAGCCCGACTGGACACAGACTGTTGATCGACCGTCGATCGCATCCGGTGGGTGGACAGCCATAAGGGCGGGTCCGCGGTGTTCGGCGGGAGACGCAGAAAACGCCTCCACCCTCGGCCGGAAACGGCCCTCCGGCCTCGCCGATCATCGCACCCGCCGTGGCGCTCTGTCCGTCCGGGTTGTCAGGTCTGTCCCGGGCCAGTCACGCCGGCATCCGGGTCGGGCGCTTCTTCGGGCTCTGGCTCCGGCTTTGGCTCCGGCT
>CAYVUM010000082.1:0-10917 GCA_964454795.1 uncultured Rhodospirillaceae bacterium | reverse complement strand
TGGCTCCGGCTTTGGCTCCGGCTCCGGCAGCGCCGGGCCAAGGAGGACGGCGAGAGCGCGGGTGTGCGGGCTCGCATCCAGCGCGATCATCAGGGCCATGGTCAGGGGCACCGACAGGAACACGCCAACGGTGCCGAGCACCCAGCCCCAGAACAACAAGGAGACAAACACCGCTAAGGTGGAGATGCCGAGTCCCCGACCCATGATCCGTGGCTCGAGAATGCTTCCAACGAGTGTGTTGACGATCAGATAACCGGCAGCCACCAGCAGTGTTGTGGACAGGTCGGTCTGCACCAGGGCCATCAACAGCGCCGGGATCGCCATCAGGATTGTGCCGACAAATGGCACGAAGTTCAGCAGAAATGCCAAGATTGCCCAGAGAACTGCAAAGTCAACCCCCAGGATCAATAACCAGGAGCCGATCAAGAGAGCCGTCAATAAACTTGTCAGGCTTTTAATACCCATATACTTGCTTATTGATTCAAAAACTCGATGCAGCCGTGCCTCAGACTCCGAGTCGAGGTGGAAAGCCGTCCTCAGCTTGCGCAGCAACCCGGGTGCTTCGAGCAGCATGAACAGGACCGCCAGCAATACCAACAGCCCGTTTGTAAAGATATTACTCACGTGGCCGAGGACGAGCCGAACAATTGTCGTTGCCGCCGCCGGGTTGGACAGATCGAGCACCGCCTCTCGGGAGTTCTCTATGCCGATGTCTTCGAGCCAGGCGCCGAACTGTTCGGCGAGAAGGATCAAGCGTTCCTGATAACTCGGAAGGCCATCCCGGAGACCTTCGAGGGCCCCCGTGGCGACCAAAGCCATGAGGCTTCCGACCTCGAGCAGCACGAAGACAATAATCGCCACGGCAAGATACTTGGGAACCCCCTTGGCGCGCATCCAACGGAGCGGGGTCGAGGTGACGACAGCAATGAAAACGGCAAGCAGCAGCGGCGTAACAACCGATGCGGCGAACTGCACGAACAACACCAGAATGGCGATGGCGGCGGCGACCATCAGGCCACGGGCGATCGGCGAGAAACCGGCAAGCACCTTAATCTCCACAGCTCCGCTGAAGGCGGCAAACCTCTCGATGAACAGACTGACCGCGGATGCTGGTTCCGGTCAGCGGCCGACCGGCGTGCCCGCGTCCTGGCTCTTCTCTCACGGCGTTGCGGCCTCGTGCAGCGGCGCCATCATAGAAGGCCCCGTCCCAGCACGCACCTCATTGTTTCCAGGGCCCATTGGACCCATTCGGCGGCCGCATCCGAAGCGGGGTCCGTGCACGAAATGAATCGGGTCCGGGTTTGCCGGTTCTCAAGCCAAAGCAGCCTCGCTCTGTTCTTCCGAGGGCCGGGTCGTCCGGAACAACAGCCAGAGCGTCAGGCCCAGCACCACCAGTTCAGCGGCGAGAAGGATCAGCAATGCGGCCTGGCTGACCGCATCAAGAGCGGAAATCGACCCGGTCGGATCATCGCCGAGCGGTGGCGCGATCATCAGTCCGGTTTGCGGCGTCGCAAGCAACAGAAACAGCATTCGGGACGCCGCCCCGAGCAGGAGCAGAATGGAGAAGAAAATGCCAAGACAGCTTGCCCACAATCCGACCCATAAGGTCGAGATGACCCGGGACTGAGGCGGGCAGGTCGCTTCATCTTGAAGTTGGTTGCCCAGCCGCATGTATCGGTAAAACCAGAAGGCCGTGAACAACATCACCAGCAAACTGCCGTAAGACAGATAATTGCTCAAGTCGATGCCTCTCCGGGCGGCTCCGTCGGGAGAGGCAAGGAACAGCACGTAGAACGCGAGCAGGAGCGGTATGGTGAGCAGGATCACCTGCAGAATGAACCCGATCCGGCCAAAACGCGAAAACTGCCGGCCAAGCCGGGCATGGTCGCTGGGAGGCCAAGCCACGTTATGGGAATTCGACATGTGGGCTCCTCAATTTGTTGGCACAGGTCGCAGAAGGGCGACCGTCCCGCGTCAGAGGGACCTTGTAGCACAGCCGATCCGCATCGCAAGCACACGGCGGTCCGCCGGCCTGCTCCCGGGCGTTGCCCAAGGGTCCGGGCAATGGCAGAACGCAGCGAATTCTTGGGACGATCCGGGCGAGGGTCCGGATCCGGGTGGATGCGGCTGCGGTCAGTTCCCACTCCCGGCGTAGCCATAGCGATCGGCAGAGCGGTCGTCGGCGCCGAACTGGAGCGCATGCAAGCGGGCGTAAAGACCGCCCCGGGCCAGCAAAGCGCCGTGGGCACCGCTCTCCACCACCCGGCCGTGGTCGAAGACGTGGATCACATCGGCATGGCGGATCGTCGACAGCCGATGGGCGACGACGATCGTGGTGCGTCCGCGCATCAACCGCTCAAGCGCCGACTGGATCTGCCGTTCGCTTTCGGTGTCGAGGGCGCTGGTCGCCTCGTCGAGGAGCAGGATCGGCGCGTCCTTGAGAATGGCCCGGGCGATGGCGATCCGCTGGCGCTGGCCGCCGGAGAGCTTGAGGCCGTGCTCCCCGACCACGGTCCGATAGCCCTCCGGAAGCGCGGCGATGAACCCGTCGGCCGCCGCCGCGGCGGCCGCGGCAGCGACCTCGGCGTCGCCGGCGTCGGTCCGGCCGAAGCGGATGTTCGCCGCCACCGTGTCATCAAACAGCACCACCTCCTGGCTGACCAGAGCCATCGCTCCGCGCAGGTCGGCGACGGCAGCGTGCCGGACATCGACCCCATTGACGGTGATCCGCCCGGCGCCGACGTCGTGGAAGCGCGGGATCAGGTTGAGAACGGTGCTTTTTCCGGCACCGGACGGCCCGACGAGGGCGGTGATGCCGCCCCCCGGGGCCTCGAAGGTGACGCCGTCGAGGGCGGGAACGCCGGCGTTGCCGCCGTAGGCGAAGTGCACGGATTCGAACCGCACCGCCCCGGGCCGGCGCGGCACCGGCACCGGCACCGGCGGATCGGCGATCAGAGCGGCCCGGTCAAGCACGGCGAACACCCGGGCCGCGGCGGCGAGACCTTCCTGCAGATAGGCGTTGACCTTGCCGAGGGCGCGGATCGGCTGATAGACCATCGCGACGGCCGTCACGAACGAGAAGAACGCGCCGGCGGTCATCGCGCCGTCGATCACCCGCTGGCCGCCGTAAATGATCACGGCACCCATGGCGAGGCCGCCGAGACTGTCGATGATCGGTATGACCGCGGCGCGGATCCGGGTTGCTTTCAGAATCAAGGTGAAGATCGACTCGACCCGGGCATCGGTGCGATCGGCCTCGGCGTTTTCCAGGCCGTAGGCCTTGATCATCCGCACACCCTGGAAGCTCTGCGACAGTGCGGTGGTAAAGGTCCCCATCGCCTCCTGGGTGGCGGTGGACACCCGCCGGGCGCTGCGCCCGAACCGGTCGATGTAGTGAGCCGAGGCCGGGGCGATGAGCAGGGCAATCAGGGTCAGCAGCCAGTCCTGGTAGACCATCACCCCGACCAGAAACACCACCGACAGGCTGTCCCGTCCGAGCCCGACCAGCGAGTTTGCCACGGCGTTCCGCATGGCGTTGACGTCGAAGGTGAAGTGGGAGACGAGCGCGCCCGAGTTGCGGGTCTGGAACAGCGCCAGGTCCTGGCGTAACAGATGCCGGAACAGGCGCTTCTGGGTGTCGGCGATGACCCGCTGGCCGACAAAGCCGATGAGCACTTCCTGGGCGTAAGCTGCGGCGTTTTTGACCAGGAACACAGCGATCACCGCGCCGCCGATCAGCCACAGCGAGGACCGGTCGCCGGCGATGAAGACGCGGTTGACAACCGGCTCGATCAGCCAGGCGAACGCCGCGGTCATCGCCGCCACCAGACCCATAAAGGCGATCGCCAGCAACAGCTGGCGGGCATAGGGCCGCACCGCTTCGCCGAACAGACGCTTGAGCAGCGGCCAGCTGCGCTCGTCGCCAAGCTCAATCGGGGTGTCCGGGGGATCGGGGACGGCCATGGCGCTGGTGATACACCCTTGCACCTCGCATTGAACAGGGTCGAGCCCCGTGCTAACCGGTACCGCCACCGGTCGTTCCGCGATGGGCCGGCAACCGGCTCGACGGCGCCTTGCCCCGATCCCGCCCTTCGCTCCTCGAGGACTTCTGCCCGCATGGTCGACCTGCCGAACCCGGCGCCGCCACCGCCGCCGCTGACCCGCCCGGCGCGAATCGGCGCCTGGCTCGACATGCTGTTCGTGGATCACGGGTTGGTCCGCTATGCCTATTTCAACATGCATCGGGTGGCGGACGGGCTGTGGCGGTCCGGCCAGCCGACTCCCCACCACCTGCGCCGGCTCCGCCGGGCCGGGGTGCGGACCATCATCAACCTGCGTGGCCGCCGCGACACTTGCGGCTCATACATTCTCGAGCGCGAGGCCTGCGCGCGACTCGGACTCAGTCTGGTCGACTTTCCGATTCGCTCGCGCAGTGCACTGGAACGGGGGACATTGCTCGCCGCCGCCAGAGTGTTTGACGAGGTCACCTATCCGGCGCTGCTCCACTGCAAGTCCGGCGCCGACCGGGCGGGGATGATGGCGACCCTCTTTCTGTTTCTCCGCGAGGGTGTGCCGCTGCGCCAGGCGATGGCGCAACTCTCGCTCCGTTATGGCCACATCCGTCAGGCCCGCACAGGGATCATCGACCGGGTGTTCGAGTGTTTTCTCGCGGATACGGATGGCAGCCGGGGGGCATTTCTCCCATGGGTCGAAACGGCCTACGATCCGCTCCGACTCGATGCGGAATTCCGCGAGTCGCTGCTCGCAGGCTTTCTGGTTAACAGCCTGCTGCGTCGGGAATGATGGCCGCGGGGTGACCGCGATTTCCACTGCATCCGATAATAAGCAACAGTTTGCACAACCGGGCCAACTGAACTTGGCGGCAACACCATCTCATGAAATAACAGGCGCCGGTGGTCGGGGTCCTTGGGGCCTTGGTCACGTGCCGCAAAGCCGGCTATATTTTCGGCAATCTCGCGGTGATTGCTGGAATGGCGGGCCGGCAAGAGCCGCAATACGCGGGACAAAGGGCGCAGTTTACCATTATTCCGCGAAAGGGGGCAAAAAGGCACCCGAAAGGGGGCTTCGAGACACTGCGGCGGAATATTGGCTAAGAAAAACAAAAACACTTGTCCACGAAAATTTTTGTTTCAGGGTGTGGTCGATCGATGGAAGAAAACCGAACGGTCCGGGAGGCAACCGAGCGTCTTCTGGAGATCATCGATGACATCGAAATTGTGGCGCGGCTGATTGATCGGAATGCCACGAACGATGATGCAGCCGTATTTTATCTTTGCCGCCAGTTGGACATTCACGTCAAGGAAAGCAAATATCTCGCTTTACGGGTGAACCACGTGGTCAAGCGCGAGACCCCGAAGGAGCTGGAAGATCTTTAGATGGGCGCCGGCTCGGGCAGCTGGTCCACAGGTTGTCCCCACACCGTGAGCGCAATGTGTCTTGATCCCGACGGACCGCTGTTGCGGTTGGCGCAGGGGGCTGGATCAGGCCGGGGCCTGATCGGCGAGCACCCGTGATCGCTTGGCGGCGGCGGCGACTGCAGCGGCAAGGCGGTCGGGAAGTCCGCCTTCGGCCATCAGGACGTCAAGGGCGGCGGCGGTGGTTCCGCCCGGGCTGGTGACATTGCGCCGGAGCGTCGCCGGGTCCTGGCCGGACTGCTGGAGCAGGGCCGCGGCCCCGGTGACCGTGCTGACCGCGAGCCGTCCGGCGAGGTCGGGGGCAAGGCCCGCGGCAATGCCGGCCGCCGTCAGCGCTTCGGCGAGCAGGAAGACATAGGCTGGGCCGCTGCCCGAGACCGCGGTCACCGCGTCCATGGCCGCTTCGTCGTCGAGCCAGACCACCTCGCCGATCGCTTCCAGAAGCCGGGTGCAGAGCGCCCGATCGGCCGGACCCGCCGCCGGGTTGGCGACGACGGCGGTGATTCCCCGGCCAATCGCCGCCGGGGTGTTGGGCATCGCCCGGATGACCGCGGTGTCCTCGCCGAACAGCCGCTCGAACGATCGGATCGTCCGCCCGGCGGCGATCGACAGGACCGACGCGCCACCGTCAATGAAGCGGCGGTAGGGCGGCGCCACCCCGGCCATTGCCTGAGGCTTGACGGCAAACACCATCACATCGGCGAGGAGGCCTGCAGGCAGATCTGCCGGGTCGGTGAGCCGGGTCAGCCGCGGATCGCCCGGGACCTCGGCATTCGCAGCCGGTTCGACCACGACGATGCGCAGATCCTCACCCGCCGCCGCCTCGCCGGCGGCAAGCCAGCCGCCCACCAGCGCCCGGCCCATGCGGCCACAGCCGACGAGCAGGACGGTGGTGGTCATCCGGCGATGCCGAGCGCCATCGGAATCGATGTCTCCCGGGCGATTTATCAGGCCTCCCCGACCGTTTCGATCATCGCCGCTTCCATCGCCTCGCTCGGGCTCTTGCCGCCCCAGACCACGTACTGAAAGGCCGGGTAGAACCGCTCCACCTCATCGAGGGCGTTCTGAATCAGGTCTTCCATTTGGCCGTGGCTCGGCCCGGCGGTATCGCGCAGCGGCAAGGCATGGCGGTAGACGAGCAGGCCCTCATCCTGCCAGACCGTGAAATGCCCCATCCAGACCTTGTCGTTGACCAGGGCCAGAAGCTCATGAACAACGGGCCGCTTGATCGCCGGAACACGCATCTGCAGGCTCAACGTGAACTGCATGGTCGTCAAAGCCTCTTCCCACGAGACGTAGAAATTCAGGTCGCACCAGCGACCTGGAAGCTGAACGGCCATTTCCTCGTCGTTGGGGCGTTCGAACGCCCACTCGTTCGCTGACACGATCTGTTCGATGACGTCGATGGGGGAGTTGTCCCCGACCTCCCAGGCGAGTGTAGCGTTCATCGGTCTACCCCGTTGTTCAAAGCGGGCCCGGCCCGGCCGGAACCGGCACGATGTCGCATCGACGCGGCTCGGACCCCGGATGCTGGACCGATGGAGCACGACATCTTGCGTTTCCTTGCGGCCGGACTATCAAGTTCTAGGTTGCCAAACGGCTTCGCCGAACACAACCCCGGCTCCCGTCCGTCTCCGGAAAACGGCGCATGGCCAAGGCCTTGGCCGCCATACCGCGGTTCCGGGACGGACAACCGGCGATCGGTTCGCGATCCGTTGGCGGTTCAGGATTCGCCCGGACCGGCCGGTCCGGCGTCGTCCGACCCGGTAGGGTCCGGCCGGCCCTCGCTGTCCGGATGCGTCTTCTCCAGACGAGCCTCCAGATCCGCGATTCGCGCCGCCAGCCGCTCCTGCTCGCTGCGGGCCCGTTCGGCGACGGCCCGGACCGCCTCGAATTCCTCCCGGGTCACCAGGTCGAAATCACTGGCGAGGCGCTCGATCCGCTGGCGAACCAGTCCGTCGATTTCCTGCTTGAGCCCGGCCAGCGTGGTTGCTGCTCCGCTCGCCACTTTGGCGAGATCGTCGAGCAGCCGGTTGCTCGTCTGCACTGTAAAGCCTCCGTGCCGGTTGAATTCCGGTCCTTGGGCGACCGGAGTATGGTCAGAGTTTAGGCAGAACGCAACCGCCTGCGCTTGCCGGGCCGCCCGGCCCCGCCCTATAACCGCGCCATGCTCATCGTCACCGGCGGTGCCGGGTTCATCGGATCAAATGTGGTTGCCGAGGCCGAGGCGCGCCATCTCGGCCCGATCGTCGTGTGCGACCGCCTGCGCAATGGCAGCAAATGGCGCAACCTCGCCAAGCGGGCGCTCGAGGACATCGTGCCGCCGGAGGAGTTGTTCGATTTCCTGGCAGCGCACCGGGACGCGGTGCGGGCGATCCTCCACTTCGGCGCTGTCACCGCGACCACCGTCACCGACGCCGACCGGACCGTCGCGACCAATGTGCGGTTCTCGCAGCGGCTGTGGGACTGGTGCGCAGCCATGGGGGTGCCCCTGATCTATGCCTCCTCCGCGGCCACCTATGGGGATGGCCGGCTCGGCTTCGACGATGACCCCTCGGCCGAAGCCCTGGCGCGGCTCCGCCCGCTCAATCTTTACGGCTGGAGCAAGCACCTGTTCGACCGCTGGGTGATCGGCCGCTGTGCGGCCGGCGCTGCCCGACCGCCGCGCTGGGCGGGACTCAAATTCTTCAACGTCTACGGCCCGAACGAGTACCACAAGGGCGAGCAGGCGAGCGTCATCAGCAAGATCTACCCAGACGTGGCGGCGGGGCAGCCGGTCCGGCTGTACTGCTCCCACCACCCGGGCTATCCGGATGGCGGCCAGCTCCGCGATTTCGTCTGGGTCGGCGACTGCGTCGACGTGAGCCTGTGGTTCCTCACCGACGGCGCGCCCTGCGGCCTGTTCAACTGCGGCACCGGCAAGGCGCGCAGCTTCGCGGACCTGGCGGCGGCAGCCTTCCGGGCGACCAACCGGGAGCCGCGGATCGAGTATGTTGCCATGCCAGAAGCGATCCGCGACCAGTACCAGTACTTCACGGAGGCGCGGCTGGAGCGGCTCCGCGCCGCCGGTTATACGCGTCCCTTCACGCCGCTCGAGGACGGGGTGCGCGCCTACATCCACGAGCACCTCGCCGCTGCCGACCCCCACCGCTGATCACGGCCGATCGCCATGCTGCCTGTCCTTCCCTATCCCGTCATTGATCCGGTGCTGTTCGAGATCGGGCCGTACACCATCTTCGGTCAGGAGATTGTCCTGGCGATCCGCTGGTATGCGCTCGCCTATATTGGCGGCCTGGTACTCGGCTGGCGGTATATGCGCGCCCTCGCCGCCGGGCCGCCGCGCATCGCCGAGGGCCGCGACATCGACGACTTCCTGGTCTGGGCCACCGTCGGGGTGGTGGTCGGCGGCCGCCTTGGCTTCGTGATCCTCTACACCGTTCTGAAGGGCCCCTACTTCCTCGAGAACCCCCTGGCGATCGTCCAGGTCTGGCAGGGGGGGATGGCATTTCACGGCGGACTGGCCGGCGTTGCGATCGCTGCCGTGCTGTTCTGCCGGGCGCGGCGGCTGCCGCTTCTGGCGTTCGGCGACATCGTCGCCTGCGCCGCGCCGATCGGCCTGTTCCTCGGCCGGATCGCCAACTTCATCAACGCCGAACTGGTGGGTTGGCCCACAGACCTGCCGTGGGGGATGGTGTTTCCCGGCTACGGGCCGATTCCGCGACATCCGAGCCAGCTTTACGAAGCGGCCCTGGAAGGGCTTTTGCTGTTCGTGGTCCTGCTGCTGCTCTGGCGGGTACCGCGCATTCGCGCCCGCCATGGCCTGATCACCGGGGTGTTCCTGGCCGGCTACGCGCTCGCCCGGTCGTTCGCCGAGGAGTTCCGCGCCGCCGATCCGGAGGTCGGGTTGATGATCTGGGGCACCACCTGGGCGCAGTGGCTGTCGCTGCCCATGCTCCTCCTTGGCCTCTGGCTGATCCTTCGGGCGCCGCGCCGCGGACCTTCGGAATCGTGAGCCCCCTCGCCGCGATCCTCGCCCGGCTGATCCGCGAACGCGGCCCGATCCCCGTCGACGCCTGGATGGCCGCGGCGCTCGGCGACCCCGATTACGGCTATTACACCACCCGCGATCCGCTCGGGGCCGGCGGCGATTTCGTCACCGCGCCCGAGGTCACCCAGGTGTTCGGCGAACTGATCGGCCTGTGGGCGGCGGCGGTGTGGGAAAGTCTCGGCCGGCCGGCACCGGTGCTGCTGGCCGAGGTCGGGCCGGGACGGGGTACCCTGATCGCCGATGCGCTGCGCGCTGCCGCCCGGGTGATGCCTCCGTTCGCCGCGGCCCTGGAGCTGCACCTGATCGAGACCAGTCCGCTGTTGCGGGAACGCCAGCGGGATACCCTGGCGGCGGCCGGGCGCGACCGGCCGGTGACCTGGCACGCCGACCTGGCGTCGGTTCCCGACGGTCCGGTCATCGCCATCGCCAATGAACTGTTCGACGCCCTGCCGGTCCGGCAGCTGATCCGGACGGAGACGGGCTGGGCGGAACGGTGCATCGGCCTCGACGACGGGCGGTTCATATTCACGGCCATTCCCCTGGCATCGCCTCCAGCGGAGCTTCCGGACGAGGCGGCGGCGGTGGCGGTGCCAGGGGATGTGGTCGAGGTGTGCCCGGCCGGGCGGACGCTGGCTGCGGACCTGGCCGGCCGGATCGTCCGCCGGGGCGGGGCGGCGCTGATCATCGATTACGGCTACGGTCGCCCGGCGCCGGGCGAGACCTTGCAGGCGGTGCGCCGGCATGCCTTCGCGGATGTGCTCGACCGGGTCGGCGAGACCGACCTGACTGCGCACGTGGATTTTCAGGCGCTGGCCGAGGCCGCCCGGGGCGTTGGCGCCAGGGCGTGGGGGCCCCTGCCGCAGGGGGTGTTCCTCGGCCGCCTCGGCATCACCGAACGGGCCGCCCGTCTTGCCCGCGGCGCCACGGAAGCGCAGCTTCCGAGCCTCACCGCCGGGGTTCGCCGGTTAATCTCGCCCCAGGAGATGGGCCTGTTGTTCAAGGTCCTCGCGGTGACCGCGGCGGACGGCTGCGCCCCGCCGGGTTTCGGCGATCCGCGGGAGCGGCCCCGCCGCTGACCGGAGCGGAGCGGAGCCGTGCCGTGCCGTGCTCCAGTCCCATCGTGACCAGCCATCCGAAGATTTTTAAGCTTTTGTGAAGTCGGCCACAGAAGCCGGGCGGCTCGTCGTCTATCCTCTAAGCGTGGGTTGTGGATCATGACAGGAGGGCGACATGACGAATTTTGACCACTTGGTTGCGGGGATGGTCCAGCCGGTCGTTTTAATCATTGCAATCTGCTTGCTCGCGGCTGTTTTTGCGGCTTACTGGTCCTAGTGGATCGGATCATTCGCTTGGTTCCCAAGCGGATGATCGGTCGATCCACTCAACGATTGATCGTGTGGTTCGATTCAGCTGACGCGTCAGCATCGAACCACT
>CAYVUM010000081.1:0-15184 GCA_964454795.1 uncultured Rhodospirillaceae bacterium | reverse complement strand
CGCCTCCCAATAGCATCGCGGAGCGATCCTATTGGGAGGCGACCCGCTCTAGCGCGATGCGGACAACCTCCGCGAAGGAAGACGCGGCGCTGCAATGGATGGACGAGCATGAGTCGCTCGTGAACTCCTGGCTGCGCTGAGCCTGCTTCGAGGGTGCCCCCCCCGGGGCTCCGGCCTTTCAGGCCTGAAGGCGGACCAGCCGGCCCCGCCGGTCAATGAGGATCGCCGCCTCGCCGCCGCCGCGGGCGAGAAGGGACGGCGCGGCCTCCTCAGGCGCGACGGCGATCGCCGTCGACAGGGCGTCGGCGAGGAGCGCTGTGCGGGCCACCACGCTGACGCTGGCCCAGCTTTGCGCGGACCGGCCGGTCGCCGGATTGAACAGATGGTGGGCGGTCCCGGCCGGATCGAAAGTGGTGGCCAGCGGGCTTGAGGTCGCCACGGCCCGGTCGCCGAGCGCCAGCGTCGCCGCCACCCCCTCCCCGTCGGGCCAGCCGACACCGACCCGCCAGGGCTGGCCGCCGCCCTTATCGCCGCAGCCGCGAAACTCACCAAGATTGACGAGCACATGGGCAAAGCCGTGGGCGCGGAGGAGACCGGCGATGCGGTCGGTAGCGTAGCCCTGGGCAATACCGTTCAGGGTCGCCGCCATTCCGGGGTGCGCAAACGCCAGCCGGTCCCGGCCGACCGCCAGCCCGCGCCAGCCGACCAGAGCCCGGGCGCGTTCCAGCGCCTCGCCCGCCCCGGCGGGATCGCGTTGGGCGCGAACGAACGCCGGCCAGAGCGGCTGGACGGTGACATCGAAGGTGCCGTCGCTGAGAGCCGAGATCCGCGCTGCCGTCTCGAGGACGGTGACCAGCCCGGCAGGCGGTGCGGCCAGATGGCCGGCGCGGTTCAGGCGGACCAGGGCGGAGTCGGGCCGGTAGAGGCTGAATATGGCTTCGAGCCGGCGGATCGCGGCGACGCACGCAGCGATCGCCGCCTCGGCCCGCGCCCGGTCCGGGTCCCGGATCGTCAGCGCCGTCTCGCCGCCGAGCGCATGGCCGCGCCAGCGGGTCAGCACGGGGTTGGCGCTGACGGGCCCGCATCTCCACGCGGCGGCACCGCCGGCGAGGATCGCCAGGACCCGGCGGCGGGCATACCCCCGCGGGTGCCGATCGCTCATTGGTGCCCCTGCGGGGGGGCGGGCGAAAGCGTTCGCCCCTTCTTGCGGATCAGCACCTCGGGGATGCACAGGCCCGGATCCTCGTAGATCGTCACGCAGTCCAGGCACTGGAAACACTCGTCATAATCAATCCGGCCGTCGGCCCTGATCGCGCCGTAAGCGCAGCGGGCTTTGCAGAACTGACAGGGCGATCCGCATTCGGCCCGCCGCGGGATCCAGTTGCGCCGGCGAACCTTGCCGGCGATGACGAGCAGGGCGCCAAGGGGGCAGACGTACCGGCAGAAGCCCTTGAACACGAACACACCGGCCAGAAGCCAGAAGCTGGCATAAAGCACGTAAGCGGCCGGACGGTCGAAGATCATGGTGACCGCGGTCTTGAACGGTTCCACTTCGGCGAGGAGGTCGGCGGTCGCGGGCGCGGCCAGCGCCGCAAGTGCCAGGCCGGCCAGGACACCATACTTGACCCGCTTGAGGTGGCGGTCGTGGCCCGGGCGGATAGGCAGCTCGGGCAGGCGCACCCATCGTCCCAGCCGGTAGGCCAGCTCCTGCAAAGCCCCGTAAGGACAGAGCCAGCCGCAGAACAATCCCCGTCCCCAGATCGCCAGGGAGACGAGCGTGACCGCCCAGAGCATCAGGATCAGCGGCTCGTAGAGCAGGAAGATCAGGCTGTCGCCGGCGACGGCGCTCTGCAGCATCCCGAGCGGGGTGACGATGCTGAGCTGCCCCTGCGCCCACCAGCCGACGAAGCCGACCACCACCACGAGCGCACCGATCCGAACGGCCGGATACCAGGGATGGCGGGCGAACGCGGCCATTCGCGGGCCGAGCAGCCAGAGCAGCGGGACGAGCAGCATGCCGAGGAGCGCCATGTCCGGGGCGCGGTCCTTCAGGGCTGCGAGCCACGGCGGGGTGCTGGCCGGCGGCTCCGGAGTTGTGAAGAACCGCGGCGGGGCAGAGTAGTCGATCCGGAAATCGCGGATGCCGATCTCCGGCATGAACGTCCCGTGTGCGCGGACGGCGCGGACCACCAGTGCCCACGGTGTGCCGGGATCGAAGCCGAGGCGGGTGTCGGCGCGGAGGATCAGCGCCTGTTCGAACGACGGGACGCCGCCGGCCAGCCCCACCTCCAGGTCGGCATCGCGGAGCAGCACCGGCAGCTCCCCCTGCGACGCGGCGAGCCGGTCCGGTTCGGTGTTGCGGATGAAATCGGCATCAACGAGACGGTGGCGACCGTTGGCGAGCACCAGGACCGGCTCTTCGTGGGGCTCCAGGATCCGGGCAAGGGCGGCAGCCGTCGGCTCATCCAGGACTGTCCGGGCGACGCTCGGCGGGCCGAGGTCGATCACGTACAGCTCCAGATACAGGCCTTCGGGATCCTCGATCGCCCCGGGATCGTCGTCCGCCCAGCGGGTGCCGGCGAATGCCGACTGCAGTTCGGCATTGGTCAGCCGCAGCCGGCGAGCCAGGCCCTGGTCGGTCAGGCCCTGCCAGTCGAGGTCCTCCTGATAATCCTGGCGCGGTCGGGCGGCGGCCCGCGGTGCGATCCCCTGCAGCCGTTCCCGGGCCACATGGATCGCTGCTGCGAGGATGGTTTCATTGGCGATGCGCACGGACGCGGTCGCCTTGGTCACGCCATCGAGGGTGACGTTGGTGGAGCCGCTGTTTCGCGCCGACCGTGCCGACGGGCCAACGGTGATCGAGTTTGCCACCGAGAGTCCACGGTATTGAAGCAGGAACGCATCGAACGGGGCCTGGCCGAGGCCTGAGACGAAGATCGGTTCGGTGTGATCGAGCACGGTGACGTCGAGAAACCGCCCGTCGGTGTCGAGGGTGATCAGCAGATTCATGGGCTTGCCGGCGAAGCCGGGGATCGGCGCGAGCGGCCGGCTCTCGAAGATGTAACCGGCAACGACGCCGTCGGAGGTCTCGATCGTCCACACGCCGTCCGTTCCCGTCGGCTCGCCCAGGCTGTAGGGGGCCATGACGATATCGGCCAGATCGGCTTCGCTGAGATTCGCGGCGCGCGCGCCGACGCCGGGCAGCAGCATGCTCAGCAGGGCGACCCAGGCGGCGAGGACCTTCCATCCGGCTTCGCCGCTCTCGGCACGCGAGCCGGCCGCGAAGCGCGGTTGCGGAAAGTTCACGGATGCGCTTCGAGGAGCGTCAGGAACGCGCGGGCATCCGGATGTCCCTGCGCAGCAGCTTTGCGCAGCCAGTCTGCCGCTTCCTGCCGCGCGGTGGCGGTGCTGTGTTCCAGCCCCTCGCCATAGGCGGTCGCCAGCATCACACCGAGATTGAATTGCGCGGTCGCATCGCCCTGGTCCGCAGCGCGCCGGAACCAGTCGGCGGCGATCTGCGGATCGCGCGGCACGCCCTGGCCGTTTTCGAAGGCGAGGCCGAGCTCCACCTGCGCGCGCGGGTCACCCAGCGTTGCGGCGCGGCGGATCCATGCGGCAGCCCTGGCGGGATCGCGCGGCACGCCCTGGCCCTGGCCGTAAAGGTTGGCGAGGTTGAGCATCGCCGAGGTGTTGCCGGTCTGCGCAAGCTCTTCCCACCCGGCCCGGGCGGTTTCGTAGTCGCCCATCTTATAGGCGGCGTAGGCATTCAGGCCCTGTACCGCCTCGGTGCTCGCCCGGTCGCGTTCACCGAACGGCTCTCCGGCGTGCACCGGGACCAATCCGGCGGCGAGCAGAGAGACGGCAAGCGCCATCGCCCGCACCGCCGGGGCGCGAGGCAGAGTCGTTGCGGCGCCCACGGCTTCGCCCTTCATCCCGGTTACCGGGTCGCTTCGCGCAAATAGGCGATCAGGGCGGCGCGATCGCTGGCCTTGCGCAGGGCAGAAAAATTCATGGTATTGCCGGCAATGGTCTGTTTCGGCTGCGCCAGGAACGCATCGAGGGTCTCCTCGGTCCAGACGATCCCGGAGTCCTTCATCGCATCCGAGAAGAGCGTGTAGCTCGCCAGCGAGCCCGCCGTTCGGCCGAAGATACCGTGGAGAGTGGGGCCGAATTCCTGACTGCCTTCTGTATCCAGGGCATGGCAGCTCATGCAGCGCTTGAAGACGATTTCTCCCCGGTCCACATCCCCGGCCGCGCTACTGTGCGCTACGAGCATGAAAAGAGCCGAAATGGTCGCGGCCACCCCGTACTTACTTCGCATTTTCGCTCTCCTGTTTTCGTCTCGGGGCCGGATGGCTCTGAATCAGGCCATCCGGTCGCCTGCGGTGTCCGGGTTTTGATTTGCTCAGGTCTTGGGCAGCTTGAAGACCCAGAAGCTGCCACCCTGGTTGAGATAGCGGACGTACTTGGCCACTTCGCCGCCCCACAGTGGAACTGCGCCGCCCCAGCCACTGGTCACACCGATATACTGCTCGCCATCCATCTCCCAGGTGATCGGCGAGGAGACGACGCCCGAGCCGGTCTGGAATTTCCAGAGTTCTTCGCCGGTCTCTGCGTCGAAGGCTTTGAGGTGGCCTTCCGGTGTGCCGGTGAAGACGAGGCCGCCTTTGGTGACCAGAACGCCACCCCAGAGCGGCGACGGATTATGGTATTCCCACTTGATCTCACCGGTTTTGGGATCGATGGCTTTCAAAGCACCAATGTAATCGTCAAATACCGGCTTGATGACGAACCCCGAGCCGAGGTAGGCAGCGCCCCTCTTGTAGCTGATCGGTTCATTCCACATGTCCATGCCCCATTCGTTTGCCGGAACGTAGAACCAGCCCGAATTGGGGTCATAGGCCATGGGATTCCAATTTTTGCCGCCGAGGAAGTTGGGAATGACCCACACCGAAGGACCTTTGACCGCACCGCCGTCGATTTTTGCAGGGTCGGGCGGCCGATTATCGGCGACGAATATCGGCCGCCCTGTATCCATATCAATCCCTTTGGTCCAGGTGATTTCCTCTACGAAAGGAAAGGCCTTGATCAATTCGCCAGTCTCCCGGTCGAGAACGTAGAAATATCCGTTCTTTTCGGCGGATGCCCCGGCCTTAACGGTCTTCCCGTTGATTTCCATCTCAAAGGGGATGAATTCAGAGATGGCATCGAAATCCCAGCCGTCGTTGGGCGTGGTTTGATAGTGCCAGACGATTTCGCCGGTATCGGGATTGATTGCCAGTTTCGAGGCGGTGTAGAGGTTATCCCCCGGCCGCAGATGGGCGTTCCATGGCGCCGGATTGCCGGTGCCGGTATAGATAAGGTTGAGGTCCGGATCGTATGTTTGGCCATTCCAGGGCGCACCGCCGCCCCATTTCCACATATCGCCGGGCCAGGACGCGTTCGGCGTGCCGGTCACGGAAGTGGGTTCGCCGTTGAGCGTCCCCTGGTGACCCTCGACGGTGGGGCGCTCCCACAGGATGTTGCCGGTTTTGGGATCGAGGGCGCGGAGCCGGCCGATCACGCCGAACTCACCACCGGCATTGCCGGTAATCAGCTTGCCGTTGACGATGAGCGGCGCCGCAGTGATCGAGTATCCTTCGCGATAGTCGTCGAGGCGCTTGCTCCAGCGGACGTTGCCGGTCTCCCGGTCGAGGGCGACGATCTTGGCATCGAGAGTGCCGAAAAACACGAGATCATCGTAGAGAGCGACGCCGCGATTGATCACGTCGCAGCAGGGAAGGATGCCTTGCGGGAGTCTGGCATCGTACTGCCACTTCTCGTCGCCGGTTCGCGCATCGATCGCAAAAACCCGGGAATAAGATCCGGTGACGAATATCGTGCCATCATGGTAAAGGGCTTGGGATTCCTGGCCTCGCTGCTTCTCACCTCCGAAGGAGAAAGCCCAGGCAGGAACGAGATCTCCCACATTCTCTTTATTCACAAGCTCCAGCGGGCTGTAGCGCTGTGCCTGAGGGCCGAGACCATAGCTTACGACATCGCCCGTGGTCGTCTGATCATTGAGGATGTCCTGGTCGGTAACGCCCGCTGCGCTCAGCGTCAGTGGACTGGCTGCGAGAGCCATCGCGGTCGTGCCGGCAAGAAACCAGGCTTTAAAGGTACGCTTCATGGTCGTTAACTTCCCCACTATTGCGTTTTCAGGTGGTTTTTAATCTTGGGGCAGAGTTTCCAGCCAGCTTCGGATCGCCCACATGGCTTCCTGGCTTATAATGCCCTCGAATGCCGGCATCTTGTTAATGCCGTTCTGGGTGTAGCCGTTCCGGGTCAGCTCGATGTACCACTCGTCGCCTTCGGGCCCGGGCTCCATAAATCGGAGATCGGGAGCAAGACCCCCGGAGATCGCATCGATGCCATGGCATCGGGCGCAGTTCTGGTTGTAGCCGGTGAAGCCGATTTCGATGGCCCGTGGATCGCCGCGGTAGGGATTATCCAGTCGCCACTCCTCACCGAGGGGCTCGAGCCCGGCCGTATTCACAGGCTGGGGCTGGACGTCGCCATGGCCGACGGCGAGACCGGTGGCGAGCGTTCCCGACAGGATGAGGGCGAGCGCTGCGGCTACACGCGGTCCGGTTCCCATGGCGGTCTCTCCTCCTCGTTGACCCGGCCGGCGATCGGTCCCCGCAGTCCTGGCGGCCGGCTCTATCGCGGCTCGTTCCACGTGCTGGCGACCGGACGGGTGGGTGTTCTTCCGGTTACGGGACGGTGCCAAGCACCCCGCGACTGCGCAATTGATAGAAGGTCGCATGAACATAGCAAGAACACTAAAGACGATCCGGGCGCGAGGTGGCGTCTCTTCCAATGCGGAAAGTCTGGTGGGCTGCCGTTTTTTTGCAGAAGCGAAGCGCGGGCGTGTCCGTTGTTGTGATGCAATCGCGCTGCGCGCTGCTCCCCGCGGCGGCGACTGGTGAATTCGTCGTTCGTTCCTACGACTTTCTATGAATTGTGAGCTCTCCGGGCCCGATGCTAGCGTCGTCGGTGGCTGGCCCCTGTGCGGGCCGTGCCTGACGGTCGGCAGAACCAGTGGCGGAAAGTCCGTGAATGAGAGACGCCGGGGGAGCATATGGACGACCATGACCGTGGTCGCGGCGTCGATCCGCGACCGGACCAAGAGGAAAGACATCCGACAGCCGCCGAGGCGCAGGAAATCGAGCGTCAACAGGCGCTGATGGACACCCGTTACATGGCGGACCTGGGTCCTGTGGACTCCGGGTGGGGTCGGCGCCAGTTTCTCAACATCTCGACGATCCTTGTCACCTTTGCGGGCGTCAATCTTTTCGTCTGGCCGTTTGTGGACAGCATGAATCCGGCCGCGGACGTGGAAGCGCTCGCGTCCACGGAAGTGGACCTTTCGGCCATTGAGCCCGGGCAGAGCGTAACCGTGGTCTGGCGCGGCAAGCCGGTGTTCATCCGTCACCGTACGGCCGACGAAGTGGCGGCGGCCCGAACCGTGGACCTGGCCGACCTGCCCGATCCGCAGGCCGATGCCGACCGGGTGCAGCGGTCGGAGTGGCTGGTGCTGATCGGCATCTGCAACCACCTCGGCTGCGTTCCGCGCGGCCAGCGCAGCACCGACCCCAAAGGCGATTACGGCGGCTGGTTCTGCCCCTGCCATGGCAGCCACTTCGATCTCTCCGGCCGGGTGCGCAGCGGCCCGGCGCCAAACAATATGGAGGTGCCGCCCTATCGCTTCGTCGACGACCAGACGATCCGCATCGGTTGAGGAGCCTTTCGGTGGCGACGCGCAGATGGAATAACCCGGCGGTGCAGTGGGTCGACGATCGCTTTCCAATCGTGTCGGCGGCTCACCACCAGCTCTACGAATACCCGATGCCGCGAAACCTGAATTACTGGTGGAATTTCGGCTCGCTTGCCGGCGTCGTGCTGCTGGTCATGATCCTCAGCGGGATTTTTCTGGCGATGCAATATCAGCCGAACGTCGATTCCGCCTTCGACAGCATCGAGCGCATCATGCGCGACGTGAATTATGGCTGGCTGATCCGCTATGTCCATCAAACCGGCTCGTCCATGTTTTTTGCCATTGTTTACATCCATATCTTCCGTGGACTTTATTACGGGTCCTATAAAAGTCCCCGAGAGATTACGTGGATCACCGGTGTGATCATTTTCATGCTAATGATGGCAACCGCCTTCATGGGATATGCCCTGGTTTGGGGACAGATGAGCTTCTGGGCAGCAACGGCAATTACCAATCTGTTTACGGCTTTTCCCCTGATTGGCGAAGACATCACCACATGGCTGTGGGGCGGATATGCCATCGACAATCCGACGCTTAACCGCTTTTATGCTCTTCATTTCTTCTTCCCATTCATGATATTTGCCGTCGTGGTGATGCATTTAATTGCGCTACATACGACCCGGTCCAACAACCCGCTCGGAATCGACCTCAAAAGCCCCCAAGACTGGATCCCCTTCCATCCCTACTATACCATCAAGGACCTTGTCGGGCTTGGCGCGTTCGCCACAGTGTTTTCGATCCTGGTGTTTTTCGCCCCCGATGTCCTTACCGAACCCGAGAACTTCATCCCCGCCGATCCCCTGGTCACCCCGGAACATCTCGTACCTGAATGGTACTTCCTTCCCTATTACGCGATCTTGCGCGCTGTCCCCGACCTGTGGTTCGTGGACGCCAAGCTGGCCGGGGTGGTGGCCATGTTCGGGGCGCCGATGGTCTGGCTGTTCCTGCCATGGCTCGACACCTCGAAGGTGCGCAGCAGCCGGTTCCGTCCAATCTACCGCTGGTTTTTCTGGCTTCTCGTCTTCGACTGCATCGTTCTCGGCTGGTGCGGCGCCCACCCCCCGTCCGGCATTTATCTGACGATCGCCCGCATCGCCACGGTTTACTATTTCGCGCACTTCCTGATCCTGCTGCCACTGCTGGGCTTCATCGAAAAGCCAAGGCCGCTGCCCCGGACGATCAGCAGCCCGGTTACCAGCGGAGGTGCCGCCGCCGTCCCCGGCGCGGCCCCCGCGTACGCGCCGGAGCGCTGAAGATGGCGCGGCGCTTTGCCCTCGCCGGCGCTCTCCTGCTGACCGCGTTGCTACCGTGCGCGGCGCCGGCTGCCGGACCGCCCGATGTGCCGGACCGCGACTGGAGCTTCGAGGGAGCGTTCGGCGGCTTCGATCAGGCGGCGCTGCGGCGCGGCCTTGAGGTCTATCTGGACGCCTGCGCGGGTTGCCATTCGCTGCGCCATGTGGCGTACCGCAACCTCTCAGCGCTCGGCGTCGGCTTCGGTCCCGAGGACATCAAGGCCTTCGCCGCCGACTTCAGTGTCGAGGACGGACCGGACGAAACCGGAAAACCGTTCTTCCGCCCGGCGAGACCGTCGGACACCTTCGTTGCCCCCTACCCCAATGCAGAGGCTGCGCGCGCCGCCAACAACGGCATGTATCCGCCCGATCTGTCGTTGATCACCCGGGCGCGCGCGGGCGGCCCCGACTATCTCTATGCGTTTCTGGTCGGTTATGGTGATCCGCCGCCCGGCGTGGAGCTGGCGCCGGGCATGCAGTACAACGCTGTGGCGCCCGGGGGGCAGACCGGCATGCGCCAGTCTCTGTTCGAAGGTCTGATCGACTTCGAGGACGGCACCGAGGCGACGGTCGAGCAGATGGCCGCCGACGTGACCACGTTTCTCGCCTGGGCCGCCGATCCCCACCTGGAAGCCCGGAAATCGCTGGGCCTCAGGGTGGTGGCCTTTCTCGCACTCCTGACCTGCCTGTTCATTGCCCTTAAGGCGGAAATCTGGGCGCATCTGAACGAGCGGCTGGCGAAACCAGACAAGCCCTGAGGGCGATGACAGGGCAGCAGGGCCCCGCGCTGATCCGGACAGTCAGATGACCGACGCGAACAGCTCTCTCAAGGGGTCTGATCTTTTTCACCCGTCTCACATCGTCGAGCCCTTGACGGCTCCCCTCCCCTCCGTCAGGCGCCGCGCGCTCACTCCGTTGGCTTAAGCCTTCGCGGCACGCGCCGCGGCGGGTTTCGCGCTCGTCAGCAAGCCGGCGAGAGCCACCGGGTCGGCTCGCTGGTATCAGTCGCCCCCGGCCTTGCGTTGCATCAGGCCGCGGGCCGGGCTGTAGCTGTAAAGGGCAAGGGCGAAGACGAGCGCAAGAGTTGCCAGCGTCCACCCGAGAGCCTCGAGGTTAGCCTTGCCGTACAGGGCGAAGCGGATCAGCTCGACCGCGTGGGTGAATGGATTGACCGAGCAGATCTGCCAGAGCAGCACGCTCGACTCCCGCATCTTCCACAGCGGATAAAGCGCGCTCGAAAGAAAGAAGGTCGGAAAAATCACAAAGTTCATGATCCCGGCGAAGTTTTCCAGCTGGCGGATGGTCGAGGACAGCAACAGCCCGATCGCGCCCAGCAACAAGCCGGACACAATCAGCGCCGGGAAAACTGTGAGGAATCCGGCAAGTGGCAGCCTCACGTCCAGTACCCAGGCGATCACCAGGAACGTGTAGACTTGAAGGATCGAGACGGCGACCCCGGCCAGCAACTTGCAGGTGAGCAGATACCAGCGGGGAAACGGGGCCACCATCAACACCCGCATGCTGCCCATTTCGCGGTCGTAGACCATCGACAACGAGCTCTGCATGCCATTGAACAGTTGGATCATCCCGATAAGACCCGGAACGATATAGATTTCATAAGTGATGTAGGTCTGGTAAGGCGGGGTGATGGAGACGCCGAGTGCGGCGCGAAAGCCGGCCGCAAAGACCACCAGCCAGACCAGCGGCCGCACCAGGGCGGCGAGAAACCGTTCGCGCTGGCGCAGGAAGCGCAGAACCTCCCGCACCAGGATTCCCCGGAAGCAGATCGCATAGCCCGCAGCAGTCATGCCGCCGGTCCGGCCTTGGAGCTGCTGCCGGTCAGGCGCGCAAATGCCTCCTCCAGGCTCGCCGCCGCGACCGTTCGCCTCACCTCCGCGACCGGCCCCCGCGCACATACCCGGCCGCGATGCAGCACGATCAGCCGGTCGTCCTCCCACACTTCGTCGATCAGATGCGTCGCCCACAGGATCGCGATGCCGTCCTCCCGGGCAAGGCGATGGGCATGGGCGACGATGCGCTGACGGGTCGGCACATCGAGTCCGACGGTGGGCTCATCGAGCAGCAGCAGCGCCGGGCAGTGCAGCATCGCCCGGGCGATCTCGGTCCGGCGCCGGTAGCCGCCGCTCAACGTCCGCACCCGGGTGTTGCGGTATTCGTCCATTCCAAGCCGGCCCAGTTCCTCGCCAATCCGCCTCTCGGCCGCTGTTCCGGCCATGCCGTGCAACGCCGCAAAATAGCGCAGGTTCTGGCTGACGGTCAGATCAAGATCGAGGGTCGGCTGCTGGAAAACCACGCCGATGCGGGCGAGCGCGCGCCGGCTGTCGGCCCGGAGGTCGTGGCCGCAGATTTTCACTCTCCCGATGCGGCTCTCGAACAGACGGGTGATCAGCGCGAACAGAGTCGTCTTGCCGGCACCGTTCGGTCCGAGCAGGGCCGTCACGACCCCAGGCTCGACGGCGAAAGTGATGTCCTCGAGCGCGAACCGCTCGTCATAACTGAAGGCCAGGCCATCCACCTGCAACGCCGGCGGACCCGGCGAGCCGGTTCCGTTCATCGTGACCCGATGCCGCTCCTCGCTTCCCCCCGGGGGCCGCTCACGATGGCGGCCGGGTACCCTGCGCCGGCGCCATCTGGATCCCGAGGCAGAGTCAGGGCATGACGGCCGCACCCCACGGATAGCGGCCGACCTTGATCGACTTGACCGGCTCGCGAGCCGCGATGTCAATCACGGTGACATCGCCACTGACCCCGTTGGTGGTGAACAGATACCGCTCATCAGGCGTGAAGGCCAGATGCCAGACCCGTCTCCCGACCAGGATATAATCGAGGACCTCGAACGTCTCCGCATCAACGACGGCGACGTGGTTGGCGGGGCCGAGGGCGACAAACGCGGTCTTGCCATCGGCGGTCAGCCGGATCCCCACCGGCTGCAGCAGGTCGGGCGAGACACCGCGGATCTCAAACCCGAATTTCCCGAGGATTTGCCGGCTGGCCACGTCGATCACCGCAACCGTGCCGCCGATCTCCGAGGAGACCCACAGCCGCGCGCCGTCAGCGGTGAATTCGGCGTGGCGCGGCCGCTGGTCGACCAGGGTATTGTCGACAAGTTCATAGCTGGTGGTATCGATCCAATGGACCATGTTGGTGGTCTCGGAGGTGTTGACGGCGATCCTGCCGTCGGGGCTGACCGCCATCCCCTCCGGTTCCACGCCCACATCCACCTGAGCGATCACTTCCTGCGTCTCGGTATCGACCACGGTGGCAATGTTGTCGTCCTCGTTGGAGATATAGAGGTGGCGGTCGTTGGGATGGAGGAAGAACTGCTCCGGATCATTGCCCGAGGGCAACTCGCCAATCTTCTCAAGTGTCCCGGTGTCGTAGACCTCGACCCGGTCGTCGTCGCTGGCGCAAACATAAAGCCGCTTGAAATCGCGGCTGAAGGTGATCCCCCGCGGCCGCTGGCCGACAGGGAACGTGTTGGTCACCTCCAGCGTTGCGACGTCGATGATCGAGATGGTGTCGTCCTTTTCGTTGGAGACGAACACCGTCTCCGCCAGGCACGGGGTGCCCGCCCCCATCGCCGCAGCGCTCAACGCGAGACCTGTCAGCAGCCGTCGCATGTCGTCCTCCTTCAGTTCCGCATTATTGGCCGGGCGGCTGCCGGCACAAGGATTCCGGACGATCGAAGCCGAGCGTATCCAGTTCCGTTTCCGGATGCAGGAATCCGTCCTGGGGCGAGAGGGCGACCAGGGCGCGGGCGGCCGCCACCGGCACCGGCTGGCGCAGCTGGCCGTTCCAGGGACGATAGGTGAGCTTTCGCCCCTTGAACGCGGCAAGCTCGAAGCCGTCGCTGGTGATGAAATCGCGCAGGGTCGCGAACTCGCCGGAGCCGGTTCGGGTCGCCGCTTCGCCCACCGACCGGACCGCCATCCAGACCACGTAGTCCCGCGCCGTCATCCACCGCCCGAAGCGTTTTTGGAACCGGGAGTGCAATTGTGCCGCGCCCCACTGCTCGACGGTGCGATGGAAGGCGGTGGGGACCAGGCCCTGTGTCCCGGCCACGAGGCGCGGTTCCCAGGTGCGATAGATCAGGTATTCGCCGAAATCACCGATCTCGTCGGCAACGATCACCAGGTCGTGGGCGTCCACCTGGGTGAACACCGGCACCTCTGCCTGGGCCGTGCGGCGGGCGTCATGGTAAAATGTCCAGGTTTTCTCGGCAACGATCGTGCCGCCGAACCGCCCCGCGGCGCGGCGGATCGCATCGGCGAACAGGCGGTCTTCGGAGCGGGTGCCAACCACCAGGAACCAGTCGGTCCAGCGCTTCCTGACCAGATACTGGGCGAGAGCATCAGCGAGCATTGCCCGGCTC
This sequence comes from uncultured Rhodospirillaceae bacterium, assembly GCA_964454795.1. Taxonomy (GTDB): domain Bacteria; phylum Pseudomonadota; class Alphaproteobacteria; order Rhodospirillales; family Defluviicoccaceae; genus CAYVUM01. Next base: position 1,683 of record CAYVUM010000081.1, on the reverse strand, counting down.
GGCAACGTGTGCAGCAGGAAGCCCCGGCAGTCCTCGTTGCGAAAGCGGTCGTCGGCGGCACCGGCGTTGAGTATCAGCATGTTCGCAGCGGCCGCGGTGGCGAGCACCTGGTCGAGGGCGGCGGCGTGCAGATCGGCCACGATGAACCGGTGTCCGTCGGCATGCAGCGCCGCGACGGCCGCAGCCACACCGCCGTCGGCCGGCACGGTCACCGCCTTCAGAACGAACCGCTGGTTCAGGAACCGGCCGGTCGAGTTGTTGTCGTCGAGGGCGAGCAGCGCGCCTTGCAGGCCCTCGTCTTCGATCGGTTCATCCAGGTTGGAGAGCGCCGGTGGACGCTCGACCCTCTGGGTCAGGTAGGCGATGGGGATCTCGGTGAGCGCTTTGCCGCTCGTATCGGCGGCCATCGCCGGCGCCGCGCTGCCGAGAAGAAAGGCCATGGCACACAGCGTCCGCAGGCCTCTCCGCAGATCTTGTACTCTGGCAACACCGATCATTGACCATCCCCCGTCGGGTGACGATCACGATAGCCGCGGCCGCCCGCGCCGGGTCAAGCCGGACGAAGGTCCAATCGACAGGCGCGCCGTGCCGGCAGACAGTTCCCAGGCTCAACCGCCACTTCGCCGGGGTCGGGGCCCGTGAGCGGCGCGCCGGCGCACCCCGCCCCGATCGCCGGCAAGCAGGTGAACCGAGGGGAGGGGAGTCCGATGCGAATCCGACAGGCCGTGGTGATCGCCGCGACGATTGCAGCATGGAATGCCGGCAATGCTGCCGCGCAAGGCTATCTCGCCACCCGGCCGATCGAGCTGGAGCCGCTGGTCCTTGGCACCGAGGAGTCCGGTTACGGCCTCTCGGTCAGCGAATATCAGCTGGAGACCGGCAAGGCCTACAGCCTGGAGATCGTCAGCACCGGCCGCAAGGAATACGCTTTCGAGGCACCGGAATTTTTCAATTTCATCTGGCTTCGCAAAATCGAGGCCGGCAACATGGAAATCAAGGCAAGTCACGTTTACGAGCTGGAGTTCGAGGAGGAAGCCGATTGCGAGATCTTCTTCGTGCCGATCAAGCCCGGGACCTACCGGTTTCGCGCTCGTGGCCTCGAAGAGCAGGGCATGGTCGGCACGTTCGTCGTCCGCTGAAGCTCGCCGGTCTTGCCGCTGCGGTGCTGGTCAACTTCGCGGTCGCTTCCCCGGCGGCCGGGGCTGACGACCGGAGCATCGCCGTCGACAACCGGTCGGCAAAGACGGTCAAGGTGGTCGCCCCCGGCGGCGCGGCGATCGTCGAGGCCGAGGCCGAACCGGTCACGGTGACAGTCGCGGCCGCGGGCGGGGCGGATGCGGAGGACGCGGTGGGAGTCGAGGTCACCGCCTGGTGGGTCAGTGAGCCGCGCCAGCTCTGCCAGATTTTTACGCCCTGGGGGCGGACGGTGATCGTCAGCGGGTCCCGGACCATCCGCTGCCGGTCCCGGTAGGGGCGGCGGCCGGCGCCGCGGCCGATCCGACTTTTCGCGAATTGCCGCGGCCGGCGGCCGGCCGCTAGCATACCAGCGGCGTGAAAGCCTGGCGCCGGCAGTATGGGAAGTCCCGGCCGGCGGTCGTTCCATCACGCTCTTCGGGGAGGCGAAGACTATGCAGAAATCTTTGGTGATTGATCCTGGGAAGTGTACGAATTGTTTGCAGTGTG
>CAYVUM010000080.1:0-15283 GCA_964454795.1 uncultured Rhodospirillaceae bacterium | reverse complement strand
TCAAGGGAACCGGCAACTCGGAGATCATTCTCGACCGCAAACTTGCCGACAAGCGCACCTGGCCGTCGATCGACATCACCAAGTCCGGTACGCGGAAGGAAGAGTTGCTGGTCGACAAGAAGACGCTCTCGAAGATGTGGGTGCTTCGCCGCGTGCTGATGCCCATGGGGGTCGTCGATGCCATGGAATTCCTCCTGGACAAGTTGCGGATTTCCAAGAACAACGCCGACTTCTTCGAGGCGATGAACGCGTGAGGCCGGGCAAGTCCGGACCGTGTCAACCGGGAGCCTGCAGAACTGGATCGGCCGCACCGAGACCCTGAGCGAGGTGATCAGCCCAGGGCCCGCCCGGGCGCTGGCGGTGACCCTCGATCAGGATCCGTCTGTCTTCGACAGTGGAACCCCGTTGCCGCCGCTCTGGCATTGGGTCTGCTTCCCGCCGCTGGTGCCGACCGCAAAGCTCGGCCCGGACGGACATCCGCAGCGCGGCGATTTCCTGCCACCGGTGAGCCTGGAACGGCGGATGTGGGCCGGCGGCCGGGTCGATTTCCGGGGCGGGCTCCTGATCGGTGAGAGGGCGATCCGGACCTCAGAAATCGTCAATGTCACCGAAAAGGAGAGCCGGGCGGGCCGGATGGTGTTCATCACCGTCGCCCACCGGATCACCGCCGACCGCGGGCCCGCCCTCGAAGAGGAACAGAATATCGTCTATGTGGCGTTGAACCGGCCGGCTCCGGCCCAGCCCGAAGCCGTTGACGCCGAGACCGCCACGTGGCACGAGCCGGCAACGATCAGCCCGGCGCTGCTGTTCCGGTTCTCAGCGGTCACCTTCAACGCCCACCGCATCCACTACGATCGCCCCTACGCCACGGAGGTGGAGGGCTATCCCGGCCTGGTCGTCCATGGCCCGCTTCAGGCGGTCTTGCTGATGGAGTCGGCGCGGCGGCAGTGTCCGGGGCGCTGGCCGTCGCAATTCACGTTTCGCGGCATCCGGCCCCTGTACGATTTCGACAGGGTCCGCCTGCTCGGCCGGGCGCGCCCTGACGGCGGCCACGATCTCTACGCCGTCAACGCCGAGGGACGTCCCGGGATGACCGCGGCGGTGGACTGGCAGGCCGATTGACCGCGGTGGCTTCATTCTGGAGGCGCACCTGGATCAGCCAGTACCGCCAAAGGATGAGGTGCCCGAGCATCGCTTCCGCCCTGCAAAACGCCGGGAATGACGCCGCATCCGTGCCCGGCACGGCCCCGATCATAATCCTCGCGCCTGCCCCAGCCTGTAAGCGGCCTCACACGGCAGGCGTTGGGATCACCCGATGCCGCAGCGCCGCGAGGCGCCGCTGGAACGCTCGGAGTTCTGCGGCGCTGTGGCCGGTATAGGACATCGGATGACTGGCGTGCTCCGCTCTGATCAGGCTCTGCCAGTACTGCCAGATCAACAGATAGGTCAGCATCGGAAAGCCTCCTCGCTGCCGGCTCGGGCGACGGTTGTCGCTCGAACGAGAGGCCATCTCGCATCTTTTGATGTATGCCGGCGATCCGCACCGCGCCAGTCGCGCGGGCGGGGACCTGCGCTGTTCAGGAGGCCGCCGGCGGACCGCTGTGCTCCATGTGGATGCCGGCCGCCCGCATCACCGCCACGGCCTCGGCACCGCCATCGGCGGTTACCGGCCGGGTCGCGGGTTCGATCAGATGCACCTCGAAGCCGTTGGCTTTGGCATCCAGGGCGGTGGCGCTGACGCAGACGTCCTGGGCGAGGCCGCCGATCCACAGCCGGCGGATGCCGCGGTCCTTGAGATAGCTGGCGAGACCGGTCTGGTCGAAGGCGGAGTTCTGGTCCTGATCGAAGCGGGTCCCCTTGGTGACGATGATTGCATCGTCCGGGACCCGGAGGTCCGGGTGAAACGCGGCGCCTTCGCTGTCCTGGACGCAATGGACCGGCCACGGCCCGCCCTGCTCCGCGAAACTGATGTGGCCGACGGGATGCCAGTCCCTGGAGAACAGCACCGGCACCCCGGCTGCCCTGGCCGCTTCGATCCAGGTGTTGAGCGGGCCGATGACGGCATCGCCGCTCGGGATCGGCAAGGCACCGCCGGGGCAGAAGTCGTTCTGGACATCGACGACGATCAGCGCGTCGCCCGGTGCGAAGTTTGCTTCCATGGCTGTTCTCCCGTGAACTCTTTGCCCCATTGATATTGTCCGGGAGGGCGCGGCCGCGAAAGCCCCGATGCGCGATTACGGATCGGCGGGCCCGGGGGCGAGGATCTGCTCGACGCAGTCATTGAAAGCGGTTTCCGGGAACACGTACGCGGCCGAGAACGCCGCCGAATTGAGCAGAGCAGCGCGCCGTCCCGCGGAGATCGGCCGGCCGGCGAAATAGTCGGCGTAGGCGTCGGCGTAGTGTTCGCCGGGACCCTGGGTGCGGCCGCGATGGTGATGGGCGAGCAGGATGTCGTAATCGTGGCGGCGGTCTTGCTGCATCCGGTCCATGCAGTTGAACCCCCAGTCGATGATGTGCCCGCATTCGTGCAACAGGGTGTAGTGGAAGCGCCCGCGATTCCACGGAGCGTCGAAGGTACGGACGTTGAGGCGGATATAGGGCCCGCCTGGCATACCGGCATGCGCCGAGCCGCCGCCGCCGTATGAGCGGGGGTTGCCGGGATTGACCGGCGGGCGCTGACCGACGGTGACCGGCGGGATGAATACGAGGTGGACGAAGGGAAGCTGGCGGAGGGTGGTGAGCAACTGGTCGAGACGCGCGCCCGCCGCGAGGCCGCGGATTTCGATGTTGACCCCGTTGACGTTGTGGGTGGACACGGCGGCTTCCCCCGGCACTCTGAGAATGTTGCCGAGTCTACCACGCCGGCCGCACGGCGTTGAGCGAAAGGCCCGAGGTGGGCCATAACGTGGTGGGCCATAACGTGGTGGGCCATAGGGGGAGGCGGCGGGAGCGCAGGCGGGGGCGGCAGAGGTTGCGAGTGGGTCCTTCGATATCTTTCCCAGCTGCGCCACCCCGCTGCCGCCGAGGATGGTTGGGCCAAGCCCGGCGATGATGGCAAAGGACGTTGAGAGGCCACGTCAACGGCAAACGCCGACGGGACAGCAGAGGCCCGTGGTGCCACACACCCCCGTCAGGCCGGGCCAAAAGCCCGGCCATGACGAAGACAGGAGCGTCGACGGCTAGTGCAGCAGCGGCGCATTCAAAGAATGCGCCGTCGCTGCACGCAACCTATTGTGTCTGGTGCACATCTGACCCGTTCCGTTGACTCATCCGAATGGGTCTGTGCACTCGTGGTTCGATGCTGACGGATGAGTCCCATCCGTCAGCTGAATCGAACCACAAGATCAATAACTCAGTGGATCGGCCGATCATCCGCTTGGGAACCAGGCGAATGATCCGATCCACTAGCCCAGGTCGACGTCGCAGGCTTTCACCCCCCAGATGTCTTTGGCGTATTCGCCGATGGTGCGGTCGGAGCTGAACCGGCCGGTGTGGGCGATGTTGGTGATCGCCTTGGCCGTCCAGGTCTCCGGATCGCGGTAGGCCTGGTCGACTTGATCCTGGATGTCGATGAACGAGCGCAGGTCGGCGAGGTGGCGGAAGTAATCACCTTCATCGAGCAGGGCGGTGACGATCGGCCGGAAAATTCCCGGCTCATCCATGTTGAAGAAGTCGCCGGAGATCAGATCGATGGTCCGCCGGATCTCGGCATCACCGTGGTAGACGTCCCAGGGGTTGTAGCTGCCGCGGGAGGCGGCAACCTGGTCGGCGGTCATCCCGAAGATGAAGATGTTGTCGTTACCCACCTCGTCCTTGATCTCGATGTTGGCGCCGTCGAGGGTGCCGACGGTGAGTGCACCATTCATCGCGAACTTCATGTTGCCGGTGCCGGACGCCTCCATGCCGGCGGTGGAGATCTGTTCGGAAACGTCCGCGGCCGGAATGATCCGCTCGGCGACCGAGACCCGGTAGTCGGGGACGAAAACCACCTTCAGCCGGTCGCCAAGTTGCGGGTCGTTGTTGACCACCTTGCCGACTTCGTTGATCAGCTTGATGATCAGCTTGGCAAGGAAATAGCCCGGGGCCGCCTTACCGCCGATAATAAAGGTGCGCGGGACGATATCCAGGCTGGCGTTTTCCTTGAGCCGCTGGAACAGGACGATGGCATAAAGGCACAGCATCAGCTGGCGCTTGTATTCGTGGATCCGCTTAACCTGGACATCGAACATCGAGTCGGGCGGCACCGGGATGCCGACCTCGCGCTTGATGAAGTCGGCCAGCGCTTCCTTGTTGGTCTGCTTGATGTCCCGCACCCGCTTACGGAAAGCCTTGTCCTCTTTGAATTTCTCGATGCCGGTAAGCTTGTCGAGGTCTTTCACCCAGCCATCGCCGATGCATTCGGTGATCAGCGCGGCGAGCTTGGGATTGGCTTTGAGCAGCCAGCGGCGGGGGGTCACGCCGTTGGTCTTGTTGTTGAACCGGTCCGGGAAGAACTCGGCGAACTCGGGCATCGCCTGGCTTTTCAGAAGCTCGGTGTGCAGCGCGGCGACGCCATTGGTGGACTTGGAGCCGACGATGGCCAGGTTCGCCATCCGGATCGACTTCTCCGGCTGCTCCTGGACCAGGCTCATCCGCTCCAACCGGCTGGTATCGCCGGGATAGCGGGTCGCCACCTGGCGGAGGAAGCGGCTGTTGATGTCGTAAATGATCTGCAGGTGGCGGGGCAGCAGCCGTTCGAACATGCTGACCGGCCATTTCTCCAGGGCCTCGGGCAGGAGAGTGTGGTTGGTGTAGGCACAGGTGTTGACGGTGAGCTCCCAGGCCTTCTCCGGGTCCAGTCCCTCGATGTCGATCAGCACCCGCAGGAGTTCCGGCACCACCAGCGCCGGGTGAGTGTCGTTCATCTGGATGCAAACCTTGTCGGGCAGGCTGAGCCAGTCGTTGCTGTCGCCTTTGAACCGGCGGATGATGTCCTGGATCGAGCAGGAAACAAAGAAGTACTGCTGGCGCAGCCGTAATTCCCGGCCGGCGTAGATGGCATCTGAGGGATAGAGGACCTTTGTGAGGTTCTCCGCCATCACCTTGTCTTCCACTGCCTCCACATAGCTGCCGCGGCTGAAGTCGTGGAAGTCGAAATCCTGGGTGGCGTTGGCCGTCCACAGCCTGAGGGTGTTGACGTTCGGCACCCCGTAGCCGACCACGGGGGTGTCATAGGGCATGCCGACGATCGGCCGGGTATCCACCCAGCGCCACCGGGAGACGCCGTTGGTGCGATGGGATTCGGCACGGCCCTCGAAGTGCACCAGATAGGAATATTCCGGGTGGGGCATTTCCCAGGGGTTGCCGAGGCGCAGCCAGTTGTCCGGCTCTTCGATCTGGTAGCCGTTCTCGATCCGTTGCTTGAAGATCCCGTAATCGTAGCGGATGCCGTAGCCGATGGCGGGGAGCTGCAGGGTCGCCATGGAATCGAGGAAGCACGCGGCGAGGCGGCCGAGTCCGCCATTGCCGAGGGCGGCATCCACCTCGACATCGCGAAGCACGTCCCAATCGAGGCCGAGGCGGGTCATCGCATCCCGGCAGGCATCCTCCAGGAGGAGATTGATCACGTTGTTACCCATCGCCCGGCCCATGAGGAATTCGAGCGAGAGGTAGCAGACCCGCTTGACGTTCTGTTTGTGATAGGTCTGCTGAGTCTTAATCCAGCGCCCGGTCAGCCGGTCTCGCACGGCCAATGCCAAAGCCAAATAACGGTCCTGTGTTGTTGCCGAATATTCGTCTTTGGCCAGGGAAAAAGTCAGATGGAAGTTGAAGCTTTTGATCAGACTTTCAGCATCCATCCCCGTAAAATCTTTCACGGCGATGTCGAGGAACTTCTCGGCTGCTTTCGGTTTTTCGGTACGCGTTTGAGTTGCCATGGCGTGTCTCCCTCCCTTCGGGACCTTCCGCGGATGCCGCGGCGTACAGTTCGGACGGTGGCGGCCGGGTGCGAATCCTGGCCTGGCTCGTCCCGGCTCGCTGCGCGGACGGGGTGACGCCGGCGCGGTCGTCGCTGTCCGCATGGGTCCGGGTCGGGAAGCCTCCCCTGCCGATGGTCGAACGCCGTTCGCCGACCCCGGGTCCCAGCACGGGTCGGGATCATACTCTGGCAATGCCGCCGCTTCAAACCCGCTCGTGCGCGGGCGGACCGGCAGGTGTGCGCGGTGTCGCGCTGGTTGAACCACCTTCCCATGCCGCGGTAACGCCGCTAAAACGAAGGCGTACGTCGGGGGTGGTTCGGCGTGCGGCGAGGTAGCCGGGCCTTGGGTGGACAGGCCACGGTTCGGAACAGCGGCGGCGGGCTCCGGGTCAAAAGGCGCGGCCCGACGGCGGAACCGGCGAGCCCGGGACGGGCGGTGCGTCGCACAACCGGACCCGGAGCGGATTGGCAACCCGGGGTGGGTCGGCGTCGACGCGGATGGCGCGCCGGCGCACCCAGGCAGGCGCACCCGGGCAAATGTGCCGGCTGCCGGGCCCGCCACGCCGCAACCCCTTGAGACCCGCACCCTTCGCTGCCCCGGCGCCGGGTCGGTAACCTTCGAGCGCGGAACGATCGCATGACGGCTGACGGAAAAGACAAGGACGGCAAGACCACGCCAACGCGCGGCCAGGGCGGCGGGACCCGCAAGCCAGACCCGGCAGGGGGCGGGCGGACATCGCAGAACAAAACTCCTGAGGACCGGCCGGCCGGCAGTGCCGCCACCAGCGACACCGCCGCCAAGGCGCGCGCCACCCGCCCCGGTGCGACGGCGGGCCGCAAGGCCGAGGCAAAGCCCGCCGGGTCGGCATCGCCAGAACCTGGATCGCCGCCGCCGCAATCCGCCGCGAAGGCAGACCCCGCCGGACCCGCACCCACGACACCGGCTCAGAAAGCACCGGAACCAACCCGCCCCGCGCCCGCTTCAAAGGCAACATCCTCTTCGAAAGCAGCGGAGCCAGTGAAGCCATCGCCCGCGAAGGCCGCGGATCCGGCCCGACCCGCCCCAGCGCCCGAGCCGGCCGAACCGGCGAAAACGGCTCCGTCCGCAAAGACCGCCGAACCGGCCAAGCCGGCGGCTTCGAAGCCGGCGGAACCGGCCAAGCCGGCGGCTTCGAGGCCGGCGGAACCGGCCGGGCCCGCTGCCGCCGCAGCGCCGCCGCGCGATGCGAAGGCGCCGGAGGCGCGAGAACCTGAGGCAGCGCGCCCCGCCCCGCCCGAGCCGCGGCGGCTGGCCGAGGAGGCCCCGCCGAAACCGCTGCCGCCGCTGGCGGACGGCGACGAGATGGCGGCGATCATCGAGACCCGCCACCGGGACCCGTTCGCCTTTCTCGGCCTCCACCGCCTTGGCGATACCGGCGCCCAGGTGGTCCGGACGTTTCAACCGGATGCTCAGGCAGTCTCGGTGATCGACGCTGCAACGGGGACCCCGGTCGCGGAGCTTCAGAAGCTGCACGACGCCGGCCTGTTCGCAGGTGCCATCACCGACCGCAGTGGGCCGTTCGCCTATCGGCTGCGGCTGGTGACTGCCGGGGGTGCGGTGGACGTTGACGATGCTTACCGGTTTCCGACGCGGCTGACCTTGGATGATCTGAACCGGCTCGCGGAAGGCCGGGACTGGCGTGCCTATGACAGGCTCGGCGCCCATCCGGTGACGTTCGAGGGGGTCGCCGGAGTTGCCTTTGCCGTCTGGGCGCCGAACGCATTCCGGGTCGCGGTTGTTGGGGATTTCAACCAGTGGGACGGCCGCCGCCACGGCATGCGGCTCCACCCCGGCTGCGGTGTCTGGGACATTTTCGTGCCGGCAGCTTCGCCCGGCCAGTGTTACAAGTTCGAGGTCCGCGCAGAGCCCGACAGCCATCCGCTGGAGCGCCGGGATCCTTGCGCCTTCCAGGCCGAACACTGGCCCGGAACCGCATCGGTCGTGGCCGACCTGACCCGGACATCTTGGCGGGATCAGACCTGGATGGCGCGGCGTCAGGCGCGCCAGGGGCTCGGCGATCCGATCAGCGTCTATGAGGTGGACTTGGGCTCGTGGCGGCGGGTTCCTGAGGAGGGTAACCGCCGGCTCACCTACGAGGAACTGGCGAACCAGCTGGCCGACTATGTGCGCGACCTCGGCTTCACCCACGTCCAGATCCTGCCGGTGGCCGAGCATGACTCCGAGGACTCCTGGGGATACCAGCCGACAGCACCGTTTGCACCGACCGGCCGGTTCGGATCTCCCGAAGCATTCCGGCGCTTCGTCGACCGCCTTCATCAGGCCGGGATCGGGGTGATCCTGGACTGGGTCGGAACCCAGTTCGCCGAAGCCCAGGGCGGCTTGGCGCGCTTCGACGGCAGCCCCGTCTACGAGCCTGGTGATCCGCGGATCGAGCGCCATGCCCGTTCCAACCTTTTCCTGTACGACTACAGCCGGCCCCAAGTGGTCAATTATCTGATTGCCAACGCTCTGTACTGGCTGGACCGCTTCCACATCGACGGCTTGCGCATCGGCAGTCTCGCACCCGTCCTCTATCTGGATTACGATCGCGGCCCCGGCGAATGGCCGGCCAACGAGCACGGCGGCAACGAAAACCTGCACGCCATTGCCTTTCTGCGCGGTCTGAACGAACGGATCCGCGCCGACTGGCCCGGCGTGTTCACCGTCGCCGAGGAGCATTCAGGCTGGCAGGCGGTCTCGCGGCCGATCGGCCAGGGCGGGCTCGGTTTCTCTTACAAGGCGAACGATGCCTGGCTGCATCAGGCGCTCGGCTTCCTGGCGAGGCGGCCGATCCATCGCAAGTACTATCACGAGGAGATCACCCACGGGCCGGCGAACCTTTTCCAGGAAAACCACTTTATGGCCCTGTCCCACGATTTCGTGGCCCATGGCCGCGGCTCCCTGATCGAGCGGATGCCAGGGAACCACTGGGACAAGTTCGCCAATCTGCGGCAGTTCTATGCGCTCACCTGGACCCAGCCCGGCAAGAAGCTGGTGTTCATGGGCGATGAGTTCGCCCAGTGGCGGCAATGGAACCACGAGATCAGCCTCGACTGGCATCTGCTCGATGATCGCTTCCACCGTGGCGTCCAGGGGCTGATCCGCGATCTCAATGTGCTCTACACCACCACCCCGGCGCTCCATGAGCTGGACTGCGATCCCGACGGTTTCGCCTGGATCGACTGCAACGACACCGAGCAGAGCGTCATTTCCTGGCTGCGGCTCGGCCGCGAGCCCGACGACCGGCCGGTGGCCGTGGTCTGCAACTTCACACCCGTTGTCCGCCGGGACTACCGGATTGGCGTCCCCCTGGGCGGCTACTGGGAGGAAGTGCTGAACACCGATGCGGAGCGCTACGGCGGCTCCAATGTCGGCAACAGCGGCGGCGTCTGGGCGCAGGACGAAGGCTCCCACGGCCGCCCCCACAGCGTCGTGCTCCAGTTGCCGCCCTATGGCGCCGTGGTCATTCGGCACGCTGACCACAAGCCCGGCGCCTGAGCCGGGCCGCGACCGGCCGGACACAGGTGCCCGGCCGGTCCTTCCGATCGCTCACGCGGCGGCAGGGATGACCTTATCTCCGCGACCGACGATCATTTTACCGATGCGCCCGCCCGGAAACGCGTTAGAGTGCGGATCAAGGCGACCGAGGCAGCTTTCGTCTGCCGAACGAACCGGTGAAGGCCGGCGAGGGCGGGTCGCGAAGGCGGGGCCCGGCTTGAAACGCTGCGGCTGATAAAACCGCCGGCTTCGGGAGGGCACGCCATGCACGAAATGGCGCTGTGCGAAAGTCTGCTGCGGATCGTCGCCGCTGAGGCGCGAACCCACCGCTTTCACGCGGTTCGCGAGGTGCGGCTGCAGGTGGGCGTGTTTTCAGGGGTCAGCACCGATTCCCTCGAATTCTGCTTTCCGCTCGTCGCCCGGGGCACCGTCGCTGAAGGGGCGCGACTTTGCATCGATGCGGTCCCTGGAGCCGGCTGGTGTGCGCGCTGCCAGCGGAGCGTCCCCCTGGCGGAACGGTTCGATCCCTGCCCGCAGTGCGGAGAGCACGGGGTGAACGTCACCGGCGGCGAGGAATTCCGGATCACCGACCTGGAGGTTGACTGATGTGCACCGTTTGCGGTTGTGGGAGCAGCGGGACCGGGCCCGCCGGCGGCGATCACGGCCACACCCATCCGCACGCACCCGGCCGGGGCCATTCGACCCAGGACCACCATCATCACGCCCAGGCCTCAGCGGATCCGGCGAGGTCCGGGATCCGGGTGCTGGGCGGTGTCCATGCGCCGGGGATGAACGAGGCGCGGGTGATCCGTATCGAAGCCGACATCCTCGGGGAAAATCAGCACTACGCCGAGACCAACCGTGCCGCTCTCGCCGCCACCGGGACGATCGCCATCAATCTGTTGTCCGGACCGGGCGCCGGCAAAACCAGCCTGCTCGTGCGCACGGTTGAGGCCCTCGCCGGGCGATTGCCGGTGGCGGTCATCGAGGGTGATCAGCAGACCACGTTCGATGCGGAGCGCATCCAGAGCGCCGGCGCACCGTCAATCCAGATCAACACCGGCAAAGGCTGCCACCTGGATGCCCATATGGTCGGCCACGCTCTGGCCGATCTGGAGCGGCCGGCCGGTGGCGTGGTGTTCATCGAGAACGTCGGCAATCTGGTCTGTCCGGCGGCGTTCGATCTCGGGGAGACCGCCCGGGTGGTGCTGCTCTCAGTGACCGAGGGCGACGATAAGCCGCTCAAATACCCGGACATGTTCGCGACCGCCGACCTGTTGCTGATCACCAAGACCGACCTCAAACCGTACGTGCCCTTTTCAGTGGACCGCGCCATCGACTTTGCCCGCCGGATCCGGCCGGACCTTGAGGTCCTGGAGGTCTCGGCGCTGAGGGGTGCGGGCCTCGACGACTGGTTGCACTGGATCGGGGCGCGGTGCACCGCAGGCTCCCCGGCCCGGGCCGGAGCGCCGGCATGAGCGAGGCCGCTGCTGCGCCCGGATCACCGGCCGAGCGGGTCGGCCGGATTATCACGCTGCCGAAGCCGGTCGCGCCGGTGCTTGCCGTCGGTGCCTTTCTCAAGAACACCGTGACGCTGGCGGCGGGCGAGACGGCAGTGGTCTCCGATCCGGTCGGCAACCTTGATACGTCCGAAGCGATCCTTGCCTTTGAATCCACCGTCGATTCGCTGCTCGAAGCGGCCGGCACGGCGCCGGCGATCGTCGCTCACGATCGTCATCCGGATTTTCCGAGCACCCGGTTCGCGCAGGCGTTCGCCGCCGCCCGGGGGATTGCCGCCGTCCCGGTCCAGCACCACCATGCCCATATCGCCGCGATTCAGGCCGAGCACGGGCTCAGTGGCCCGATCCTCGGCCTCGCTCTCGACGGTTTCGGTCTTGGCGATGATGGCGGCGCCTGGGGCGGTGAACTCCTCTACGTGGATGATGCCGGCTACCGGCGGCTCGGTCACCTGCGGCCGCTGCCGCAGCCGGGCGGCGATGCCGCGGCCCGGCAGCCGTGGCGGATGGCGGCGGCGGCGCTGCACGTCCTCGGCCGAAACGCCGAAATCCCCCGGCGGTTTGCGGATCAGCCGGGCGCCGCGGTGGTCGCGCAGATGCTCGCCCGCGGGGTCAACGCCGCGTCGACGACGAGCGCCGGCCGGTTGTTCGATGCCGCCTGCGGGCTCGTCGGGCTGATCCCGGTGGCAACCTTCGAGGGCGAGGCGCCGATGGCTCTGGAGCGCTTGGCCACGGCCCCCCGGGTTGATCCCGAGGGCTGGCGGCTCGGCAGCGACGGGATTCTTGACCTGACCCCGCTGCTCGCCACCCTGATCGACCGGGCGCCAGAGGACGGTGCGAACCTGTTTCACGGCACGCTCGCGGCGGCGCTGGTGGCCTGGGTGGAGCAGGCGGTTGCCGCGACCGGCGTGCGCCGGATCGCGCTCGGCGGCGGCTGTTTTTTCAATGCGGTGCTCGGCGGCGCCGTCAGCGCAGAGCTCTCCGGCCGCGGCCTGGAGGTGGTCCAGCCCGTCGACCTCGGTCCGGGCGATCCGGCGATCAGCCTCGGCCAGGCCTGGGCGGTGGTCCGCGCCGGCAACGGCCATCACGGCAGTCACTGAACGGAGGAGCGGCGGATGTGCCTCGCGGTGCCCCTGCGGATTACCCACATCGGCGCGCACGGCCAAGCGCGCGGCGAGGTTGGCGGGGTGGTTCGCGACGTGGACCTGAGCCTGGTCGATGACGTTGCTGTCGGCGATTACGTGATCGTCCATGTGGGTTTCGCCCTGTCCCGGCTCGACCCGGACGAGGCGGCCGAAACCCTGAAACTGTTCGCCGAAGCCGGGGTGCTGGACGCTGCGGCGGTCCCCGGCGGTGGGGAGGGACGGCGATGACGGTCGCCTTCGTGGATGAATTCCGCCGCCCGGACCTGGCGCAGCGGCTCGCCGCCGGGATCGCCGCGGCCGCGGATCCGCACCGCCGCTATCATTTCATGGAGTTCTGCGGCGGCCACACCCACGCGATTTTCCGCTACGGTGTTCAGGACCTGCTGCCCGCGGGCGTGCGGATGATCCACGGTCCGGGCTGTCCGGTCTGCGTCCTGCCGATCGGCCGTATGGACCAGGCGATCCAGCTCGCCCGCGATCACGGCGCGATCCTGTGCACCTACGGCGATCTGATGCGGGTGCCGGGGCTGGAGCGGATGACCCTGCTGAAGGCGCGGGCGGCTGGTGCCGACATCCGGATGGTCACCTCCAGCCTCGATGCGCTCGCCATCGCCCGCGCCCATCCGGACCGCCAGGTTGTGTTCTTCGCGATCGGTTTCGAGACCACCACACCGCCGACGGCGGTGGCGGTGCTCCGCGCCCGCGCCGAGGGGCTCGGCAACTTCACCGTGCACTGCAATCACGTGTTGACCCCGGCGGCGGTTGTTCACCTGCTCGAGAGCTGTGGCCAGCCCGGCGAGGAGGCGGCGCCGCGGCTCGATGGTTTCGTCGGCCCCTCGCACGTCAGCGCGGTGATCGGCACCGGCGCCTTTGAGTCCGTTGCCCGGCACTACGGCCGGCCGGTGGTGGTCGCCGGCTTCGAGCCCCTGGACGTGATGCAGGCGATCCTGATGTTGATCCGCCAGGTCAACGCCGGCCGGGCCACCGTGGAAAACGAATACCGCCGGGCCGTCAGCCGCGAGGGCAACCGCAAGGCCCAGGCGCTGATCGCCGAGGTGTTCGAGGTCCGCGAGAGCTTCGAATGGCGGGGGCTCGGGCGGGTGGCTGACAGTGCGTTGCGCCTCCGTCCCGCCTTCGCCGATCTCGACACCGAGCGCCGGTTCGACCTCATCGACGCTGCCGTTCCCGATGTCAAGGCCTGCGAATGCGGGGCGATCCTGCGCGGCGCCAAGGAGCCCGCCGACTGTAAGGTGTTCGGCACGGTCTGCACCCCGGAGAACCCCCTTGGCTCGTGCATGGTCTCCTCGGAGGGTGCCTGCGCCGCGGTCTATACCTACGGGCGGTTCCGGGATCCGGCAGCGGTCGCCGCCGGGTGACCGGACGGTAGGGCAGGTGCCCGCGTCCCCTTACGGCCGGCCGCTGGACCTCAAGGACGGCCGGGTGGACATGAGCCACGGCGCCGGCGGCCGGGCGATGGCCCAGCTGATCGAGGAACTGTTCGAGCGGTCGTTCGCCAACCGCTGGCTCGCCGAGCACGGCGATCAGGCGCGCCTCGACCTCCCCGCCGGTCGGCTGGCGATGACCACCGACGGCTTCGTCATTGCCCCGCTGTTCTTTCCCGGCGGCGATATCGGCTCGCTCGCCGTCCACGGCACCGTCAACGACATCGCCATGGCCGGCGCCGAGCCGCTCTACTTGGCGGTCTCGATGATCCTGGAAGAGGGCCTGCCGCTGGCCGATCTCGCCCGGATCGTCGACTCCATGGCCCGGGCGGCCCGGGATGCCGGGGTTGCGATCGTCACCGGCGACACCAAAGTGGTGGAGCGCGGCAAGGGCGACGGCGTGTTCATCACCACCACCGGCATCGGCCGCATCGCCCCGGGAATCGACATTGCGCCGCAGCGGGTGCGCCCGGGCGATGCCATCCTGGTCAGCGGCACCCTCGGCGATCACGGGGTGGCGGTGATGTCGAAACGGGCCGAACTGGCGTTCGAGACGGAACTTGTCTCGGATTCGGCAGCGCTCGCCGGGCTGGTGGCGGCGATGATTGCCGCCGTTCCCGACATCCACATGCTGCGCGATCCGACCCGCGGCGGGCTTGCCGCGGTGCTCAACGAGATCGCCCGCGACGCCGGGGTGGGCATGCGGGTCCGCGAGGACGCGATCCCTGTGGCGACGGCGGTGCGCGGCGCCTGCGAGCTGCTCGGCCTCGACCCGCTTTACGTTCCCAACGAGGGCCGACTGGTGGCGTTCTGCGCCGGCGCGGATGCGGATCGCCTCCTGGCGGTGATGCGCGCCCATCCGCAAGGACAGGACGCGGCGATCATCGGCGAGGTGGTGGCCGACGACCACCGCTTCGTCACCATGACCACCGGCTTCGGCGGCAACCGGATCATCGACTGGCTGTCGGGTCAGCAGCTGCCGCGGATCTGCTGATCGGCAAGCTTACCGTCTGCCGGCCAGCTGGCGCACCTGTGCCGAATTGACGAACCGTTCGCCGAGGCGCTCCATCAACTCCTCGATCGCGTTCGATGTTGCGATCGACAAAGCCGTCGCCCCGCCCTCGCAGGCAAACCCGGCATCACTCTGGCCATCCTCATCCGCCTCTAACGTCGTGTTGAGGACGATGCCAGTGGCGTCGGTCACGGTGAGGCGCGCGTCCAGCTCCACATCGGCTTCCGCGTCGACCGTCCAAAAGCCCGGGATAAAGCGCAGCTCCACGTCCATGTCGTCCACTTCGATGTCGATCTGGCCGTCGAAGCCACGCTGAATCAACTCTGCCCGATCCAGTCTTGCTTCCACAGGCTCAAGGGCTTCAACAAGGGTTTGGAAGGTTTGCAGCGTGGATGTCTTGATGGCTTCTCCGGCATTTAGGGGGTAACGGTGTGCGGAACAATGAATGCCGTCAGCGGAGAAATCTCCGGACGCCGCAGAAGCCTCCACGTACAGCGCAAATCTGCCAGGAACTTTATCCTCGTACCCGGAATATACGGAGTCTGCCGGATGGATCGGTGCGTGGGCCTGATAAGTACAGCCGCAAGCCAGTATCACTAGTGGATCGGATCATTCGCTTGGTTCCCAAGCGGATGATCGGTCGATCCACGCAACGATTGATCGTGTGGTTCGA
>CAYVUM010000079.1:0-15479 GCA_964454795.1 uncultured Rhodospirillaceae bacterium | reverse complement strand
GGCGCTGCAGCGGCTGAAGGAAGCCGCCGAGAAAGCCAAGATCGAGCTTTCCAGCGGCATGCAGACCGAGATCAACCTGCCGTTCATTACCGCTGATGCCGCCGGTCCCAAGCACCTCAACATCAAGTTGTCCCGGGCCAAGCTTGAAGCTCTGGTCGAGGACCTGATCGAGCGGACCGTCGGCCCCTGCCGGGCTGCGCTCAAGGACGCCGGTTTGAAGTCGAACGAGATCGATGAGGTCATCCTGGTCGGCGGGCAGACCCGCATGCCGAAGGTCGTCGAGACGGTGAAGTCGTTCTTTGGGCGCGAACCCCATAAGGGGGTGAACCCCGACGAAGTGGTCGCGGTTGGCGCGGCGATTCAGGGCGGTGTGCTCAAGGGCGAAGTGAAAGACGTCCTGCTTCTCGACGTCACCCCGCTGTCGCTTGGCATTGAGACGTTGGGTGGCGTATTCACCCGGCTGATCGACCGCAACACCACGATCCCGACCCGGAAAAGTCAGGTGTTCTCCACGGCCGAGGACGGCCAGAACGCGGTGACGATCCGGGTGTTCCAGGGCGAACGGGAGATGGCAGCGGACAACAAGCTGCTCGGCCAGTTCGATCTGGTGGGCATTCCGCCGGCACCGCGTGGCGTTCCGCAGATCGAAGTGACCTTCGACATCGACGCCAACGGGATCGTCAACGTCTCGGCCAAGGACAAGGCGACCGCCAAAGAGCAGCAGATCCGCATTCAGGCCTCGGGTGGGCTGTCCGACAGCGACATCGAAAAGATGGTCAAGGATGCCGAAGAGCACGCCGCCGAGGACCAGCGCCGCCGGTCCCTGGTGGAAGCCCGGAACCACGGCGATGCGTTGATCCATTCCACCGAGAAAACCCTCGGCGAGGTGGGCGATACGGTCTCGGCAACCGAGAAGCAGGCGATCCAAACGGCGATCGAGGAACTGCGGACCGCCATGGCCGGCGAGGACGCCGAGGCCATCCAGGCCAAGACCGAGGCCCTCAGCCAGGCCGCGCTTAAACTCGGCGAGGCCATGTACAAGGCGAGCCAGGGTGAGCCGGAAGGAAGCGGCGGCGCGGCCGGCACCGGCAGTAGCGGTGGCGGTGGCGGTGGCGGTGACGAAAAAGTCGTCGACGCCGATTTCGAGGAGGTTGACCCCGACCGCGACAAGCGCGGGAGCTGAGGCGCCGTCCCATGGCCGGAAGTCTCCGGCGTCCCGATGTGTTTCCCGAAAACCCGGCGTTCCCTTGTGGAGCGCCGGTGATCTGTGTGGACTGAGCGGCGAACGATGGCGAAGGAAGATTACTACAAAATCCTTGGCGTCGATCGCGACGTTGACGCGGCCACCCTGAAGCGGGCGTACCGGAAGCTGGCGATGGAGTGTCACCCGGATCGAAATCCGGGCAGCAAAGACGCCGAACGGCGCTTCAAGGAAATCAACGAGGCCTATGACGTCCTCAAGGACGACCAGAAGCGCGCAGCCTACAACCGGTATGGCCATGCCGCTTTCGATGGTGGCGGTGCCGGGGCCGGAGGCGGGGCAGGGCCGTTCAGTGCCGGCTTCGCCGATATTTTCGAAGAGATGTTCGGTGATTTCATGGGGCCGGGCGCCCGGCAATCGGGTCGCCGGGGCCGCGGTGCCGACCTTCGCTACAACCTCGAAGTCACGCTGGACGAAGCGTTCTCCGGCAAGAAAGCGACCCTGCGAGTGCCCACCGCGGTGGCCTGCGAGGCCTGTGACGGCAGCGGCGCGGCCTCCGGCAGCGGGCCGGCCGCCTGTCCGACGTGCCGGGGGCAGGGCCGCGTCCGGAGCCAGTCCGGGTTTTTCACCGTCGAGCGCACCTGTCCGACCTGCGGCGGCAGCGGCCAGGTGATCCGTGACCCGTGCACCGTCTGCGGCGGTTCCGGGCGGCAGCAGCGTGAGAAGACCCTGCAGGTTACGATTCCGGCCGGCGTTGAAGATGGTACCCGCATTCGCCTTGCCGGCGAAGGCGAAGCCGGTGTGCGCGGGGCTCCGGCCGGCGATCTCTACATCTTTGTGACGGTCGCACCCCACCGGCTGTTCGTTCGCGACGGACCGAACATCCACTGCCGCATGCCGATCCCCCTGACCACCGCGGCGCTGGGCGGCGCGGTGGAGGTGCCCACCCTCGACGGCGCACGGGCGCGGATCACCGTTCCTGCCGGAACCCAGACCGGGCGGCAGTTCCGCCTGCGCGGCAAGGGCATGCCGGTGCTGCGCGCGAACGTGCGAGGCGACATGTTCGTCGAAGCGGTGGTCGAAACCCCGGTGAACCTCACCGATCGCCAGAAAGAGTTGCTGCGCGAGTTCGAGGCCGCCGGCACCCACGAGACCCACAGCCCCGAATCCCACGGCTTTTTCGCCAAGGTCAAGGAATTCTGGGACGATCTCACCGACTAGTGGGTCGGATCATTCGCCTGGTTCCCAAGCGGATGATCGGTCGATCCACTAAACTATTGATCTTGTGGTTCGATTCAGCTGACGGACGGGACTCATCCGTCAGCATCGAACCACGAGCCGCCCGCGGCGCAGAGCCGCGCCGGGCCCGGGGAAACGCAGATGCGGATCGGCATTACCGGCTGCGCCGGTCGCATGGGCCGGATGCTGATCGAGGCGGTGCTGACCACCGAAGGGGCAGCCCCTGCCGGTGGTCTTGAGAGCCGCGGCCACCCGTCCCTGGGCCGGGATATCGGCGAGCTGATCGGCCGGCCAGCCTGCGGCTGCACCGTCACCGATGATGGCGCCGTCCTGTTCACCGCTGCCGACGTGGTCATCGATTTCAGCGTCCGCGAGGCCCTGCCCGATTACGTCGATCTGGCCCGGCGCCATCGCAAGGCGCTGGTGGTCGGCACCACCGGGCTCAGCGCCGAGCACCACGCCCTTCTTGCCGCGGCCGGTGCGGTCGTTCCGGTCGTCCAGGCACCGAACATGAGTGTCGGCGTCAATCTGCTGCTCGGTCTCACCCGCCGGGTCGCCGGCCTGCTCGGACCGGACTACGACATCGAAATCCTCGAGATGCATCACCGCCACAAGGTCGACGCGCCGTCGGGAACCGCCCTGGCGCTGGGCGAGGCGGCCGCGGCCGGACGCGCCGTCCACCTGGCCGGTGTCGCCCGGCGCAGCCGGGACGGTCAGGTGGGCGCCCGTCCCGCCGGCGAGATCGGCTTTGCGACGCTGCGCGGCGGCGATGTGGTCGGCGAGCACACGGTGTTTTTTGCGGGCGACGGCGAGCGGATCGAACTGACCCACAAGGCCTCCTCGCGAGCGGTGTTCGCCCGTGGTGCGGTCCGCGCGGCGCTGTGGACGGCCGGCCGGCCGCCGGGCGTTTATTCCATGGCCGACGTGCTCGGGCTCGGCTGAGCCGGGGGTTATCAGCCGCGGAAGCTGGGCTCGCCGCGGGTCAGCCGGTCGAGCTCGCGGCGCAGGATGCGGGCCACCCGCAGGCGGTCCTCCGGCGGCAGAAAGCTGCCGATGATCAGCGATCGGCCATGGGACCGCAGCTCGAGGGGGCTGCGACGGGTCGGCGGTTCCTCCAGGTTCACCTGCAGCCAGTAGGGCGGAAACGAGATATCGGTCTCGCGGCCCCAGTGGCTGACCCGGCGGACGGTGAGAGCATTGCGGGTCAGGCTGATCGCCTCATAGGCATTCCCGGCACGGTCGCAGAGCTTGAAGGCGCCCCACAGCAGTGCGACCTCCAGGCCGAGGAACGGCAGAACCGGCCAAGCGCCGGCGAGCACGAACCCGCACCCGACCAGGAGCATGACCGTGCCGACGAACAGGATCACCCCTTTGAGCATGCCGGGCGAGGCGCTGCGATGGGGGCGGAGAATCGTGCTGAACAGGACGGCGGAGTCGGCGCGGTGCAGCATGGCGGCAGCTCGGGATGCGATTATGTCGCAATTTCACCGGCTATAGGTATCATTCCGGAGCCGCGTCGCCAACCATCCTCTGTTAAGGGCTGAGCCATCGCCGCTGGCACGACGCCATCCCGGCTGTCAGTGCGACGAGGGCCCGCAACCCGCTCATGGATGCCGCAACTGCCGAAGCCTTCTTCGACCGTCTCGCCGCCGTGCGTCCGGAGCCGCGCACGGAGCTGAACTATCGCAATCCCTTCACCCTGCTGGTGGCGGTTGCTCTGTCGGCCCAGGCGACCGACGTTTCCGTCAACAAGGCTACCGAGGCGCTGTTCGCCGTCGCCGAGACCCCGGAAGGGATGGTCGCCCTCGGCGAGGCGGGCATCCGCGAGCACATCAAGACCATTGGTCTTTACAACACCAAGGCCAGGAATGTGCTGGCGCTCAGCCGCGCCCTGATTGAACGCCATGGCGGCGCTGTGCCGAAGGACCGGGAGGCGCTCGAAGCCTTACCCGGTGTGGGCCGCAAGACCGCCAACGTCGTCCTCGCCGAGGCGTTCGGTGAGCCGACAATCGCGGTCGATACCCACGTCTTCCGGGTGGCCAACCGGACCGGCCTCGCCGCCGGCAAGACGCCGCGGGCGGTGGAAGACGCCCTGATCGCGATCACCCCGGAACGGTTCCGCCACGGCGCCCACCACTGGTTAATTCTTCACGGCCGCTATGTCTGCAAGGCG
This sequence comes from uncultured Rhodospirillaceae bacterium, assembly GCA_964454795.1. Lineage (GTDB taxonomy): Bacteria > Pseudomonadota > Alphaproteobacteria > Rhodospirillales > Defluviicoccaceae > CAYVUM01. The sequence continues at coordinate 10,866 of CAYVUM010000079.1, read as the reverse complement.
CGCAAGCCCGACTGCCGCCGGTGTGCCGTTGCCGACCTCTGCGAGTGGCCGGAGAAGGCGCCGGCGGCGTCCGACTGATCAGGAGGCTCCGGACGGCGACGGCGAGGGTGTTGCCGGCAGCGGCGGTTTGCGGTCGGATGATGCGGCGGCGCTGTCGCTGTTCCGGGGGCTCGTCGAGGTGCGGACCGGCTCGCCGGGCTGGAATGGCGAAGGCGGAGCCGGCTCAGCAGTCCGGGACACCGAAACCGGATGCGCCGGGCGGACCCTCTCACCTCCGGCCATGGCGATCGACGGCCGTTGCACGACCATCTCCGCAGCCTCATCCGCCGCTCCGGTGACCGGTCCGATGTCGCCGGCGATGTGGCCGCCGGCCTCAATGACGATGTTCTTGTAGCGGACCCGGCCCTCCACGTGACCGCCGGTGCGGACGGTCAGGCGCTCCCGGGCGGTCATCTCACCGTCGAAGTGGCCGGCAATGTCGGCCTCGTCCACGTCGACGGTACCATGGAAGGTGCCCCCGGCCGCGACGTGGATGTGCTTGGCGTCGGTGCGGCTGAGCTCGACCTGTCCCTCGACAACCAGGACATCACAGGACGTGACCTCGCCCTTCAGGCAGATATCCTTGCCAACGCTCCGCTTGCGGCCTTCCGCCAGCGATCCGGTGCCGGTGCCGGTGGCCCGCCCCCGCGCCGGGGCCGGGCTCCCCGGCGCTGCCGCGGTCGCCGCCCGGCGGGCCGGATCAGCACCGGGACCGGGAATGCCGGCCGCGGCCGGTCTTGCCGCGGGCTCGGCGGCCACGGGCACCCGCCGCGGCGGCGACGCGCGGGTCAGCAGCGTGTTCAGCTCATCCTCCGCGGACGGAACCGGCCGCGGGGTGGGTGTGTCGTGTTCGATCGGTTTTTTGCGCTTGAACATGGGTGGAGCCTTCCCTTTTCTGACCTGAGCGCACGTCCTGCCATGGCAGGAAACCGGAACTCGTGCAACCCGCCACCCGTCAGGCCCGACCCTGCCACGCCTGATACAGATGGACCATGGCCGCCGTGCCGATGATCGGCGCCAACAGATTAACAACTGGCACAACCAGAAGCAGCGCCAGAACGAGCCCGGCCAGGAACAATTCGAAGCGGTAGCGGCGGCGCAGCCTCCGCACCCCGGCGGCATCACGCCGGCGTGCGGCCACGGCCTCGAAGTATTCCCGGCCAAGAAGATAGCCGTTCACCGAATACAGCACAAAAGGGAACAGCGGCGTTAACGGCGGGATCAGAAAGATCAGCGCGGCGATATTCAATGCGATGAGGACGATAAGGAACTTCAGTCCTTGGCCCAAAGCTTCGAGAATCGGCATGTCCCGCGCCGGCGGCAGACCAGGATAATGCCGCGATTCGACCGCTTCGGCGATCCGGTCGATAAACAGGCCGATGAACGCGCTGATCACCGCCGGGAACAACAGCAGGCTCAGAATCAACGCGCCGGCACCGGCGAGGATGTCGACGATGGTCTCGAGCCAGCCGGTTTCGAACAGCTGAAGCAGGTTCAGGCCGATCCCGACGAGGAGCCACAAAATCAGGAACACGGCAAGCGACAGGCCCAGGCTCAGCCACAGGACGCCCCGGGTTTTCGGATCACTCAGCTGATCGAAGGCTTTGGCGTAGGCACTGAACACGGCGGCGGGTTCCTTGGTGTGCGGAAGCTGGAAGGGGCCGATCGACAACGACCAGGGGGTCGGGCCGGCTGTTTACGCCTTTGCAGGCGCGGCGGCAACGGTCGCCGACTTTCTGTGAGGGCGCCACGCGGTCCCTTGTGCCCGGGCCGCCGGGGACTATACTCCGGCGCCAAAACCGCAACCGGAGACGCTGTGGCGCGGGGGTCCTATGCCAGCGATCGAATACGATGTGATCGGAGTCGGCAACGCCATTGTCGATGTGCTTTCCCATGCCGAGGACGGTTTCCTCGCTGAATTCGGCCTCGATAAGGGAACCATGACCCTGATCGACGCCAGCCGGGCCGAAACCCTGTATGCGGCGATGGGCCCGGGCATCGAGATGTCTGGCGGCTCGGCGGCCAACACCATCGCCGGCCTCGCCTCGCTCGGCGGCCGCGGCGCGTTCATTGGCAAGGTCCGCAACGACCAGCTGGGCGAGATCTTCGGCCACGACATCCGCTCGCTCGGGATTACGTTCGAGACGACCCCGGCTACCGACGGGCTGCCCACGGCACGCTGCCTGGTGTTCATCAGCCCCGATGCCCAGCGCACCCTTCAAACCTTTCTCGGCGTCGCCTCCGAACTCGGCCCGGAGGACATCGACGAATCGCTGATCGCCATTTCCAGAATCACCTATCTGGAGGGCTACCTTTGGGACCGGCCACGGGCCAAGGAAGCGTTCGTCAAGGCGGCCCGCACCGCCCACGCCGCCGGCCAGCGAGTCGCTCTCAGCCTGTCCGATCCGTTCTGCGTCGACCGCCATCGCGCTGACTTCCTCGATCTGGTCAACGACCACATCGACATTTTGTTCGCCAACGAGGACGAAATCGTCGCGCTTTATAAGGCGCATTCCTTCGATGCGGCACTGCAGCAGGTCCGCGGCCACTGCGAGGTCGCGGCGCTGACCCGCTCCGAGAAAGGCGCGGTGGTCGCCGGCGACGGCGAGGTCCACGTGATCGACGCCGAGCCGGTCGCGGCAGTCGTTGACACCACCGGCGCCGGCGACGCCTACGCCGCCGGCTTCCTGTTCGGTCTGACCCGCGGCCAGCCGCTCGAGGTCTGCGGCCGGATGGGCGGGATTGCGGCCGCCGAAGTCATCGGTCATGTCGGCGCCCGTCCGGAAGTGCCGCTGAGGCGCCTGATCGAGCCGATCCTGGTGTGAGCCCGGGTCCGCCTCCCGCCGGCGTCCACGCGTCCCGTTCCAGCCCGCCGTGACCGGCGGTACCCGGGCCCTTGGATCGTGGTGGCGGGCGGCGGCGGTCTACCGCGACCGCCGGGTGCTGGCCATGCTGTTCTTCGGTTTTGCGAGCGGCCTGCCGTTCGGCCTGCTCGCCGAGCCGCTGTCGGCGTGGCTCAGCGAATCCGGGGTGAGCAAGACCGGCATCGGCCTGTTCGCGCTGGCGAGCTTTCCTTACACCGTCAAGTTCCTGTTCGCGCCGTTCCTGGACCGCCTGCCGGCCCCGTGGCTGGCCCGGCGGCTGGGCCGGCGGCGCGGCTGGGCGATCACCGCCCAGCTTACCCTGATCGCTGCGATCCTCGCCCTCGGCAGCAGCAGTCCCGGCGATGCGGCCGTGTGGACAGCGGTGTTCGCGGTGGCGGTGGCGTTCGCCTCGGCCTGCCAGGACATCGTCGTCGACGCCTACCGGGTTGAGATCCTCGAGGACAGCCAGCTCGCCGCCGGGGCAGCGACGGCGGTGCTCGGCTGGCGGATCGGCCAGTTCGGTGCCGGTGCCGGCGGGCTGATCCTCGCCGACCTGCTGCCCTGGCCAGCGGTGTTCCTGATCCTGGCGGCCGCGGTCGCGGTGGGGATGATCGCGGTCCTGGTCAATCCCGAACCGCGGGCGCCGCTGCCCGATGACGCGGCCGCGGGCCGGACCCTTGCCGGCTTGCGCCGGCGCTGGCCGCGGCTGCCGGATGAGGTGGCGGGCGCGCTCGCCTGGCTCGACCAGGCGGCGCTTGGCCCGCTCCGGGAGTTCTTCGCCCGGCCCGGCTGGCTGGCGATCCTGCTGTTCATCCTGCTCTACAAGCTCGGCGACTCGGTCCTGGCGGTCATGAAGGTACCGTTTTTCCTGGAGCTGGGCTTCTCCAAGACCGAGATCGCTGAGGTGGTCAAGGCCTTCGGGGTGGTCCCGCTGATCGCCGGCGGCTTTCTCGGCGGGGTGGTCCTGGCACGGTTCGGCATCCACCGCGGCCTGCTCGCCTGCGGGGTGGCGATGGCGGTCTCCAACCTGATTTTCATCGCCCTCGCGCGCGCCGGCCCCGATCCGGCGGTGCTGGCACTGGCCGTGGCGGTGGAGAACGCCACCACCGGCATGGGCACGACCGCGTTCGTTGCCTACCTGTCGAGCCTCTGCAACATCGCCTACACCGCGACCCAATATGCGCTGCTGACCTCGCTGATGGGCCTGTCGCGGATCACCCTGTCGGCGGGGGCCGGCTGGCTCGCCGACCGGATGGACTGGGTCTCGTTCTTCGTGCTGACCACCCTGGCGGCCCTGCCCGGACTGGTGCTGCTGGTCTGGATAATCCGCCGCCATCCGGCCGCGGCGCCGTCTGGCGCGGCGGCATCCCCTTAAAGCGCGCCGGTGTGCTAGAACCAGCGCGACCGCGCGCTTTCCGCCGCCGCGCCCCCGCCCGTAAGGAGCCGTCATGGACCTGAACAAAATCCCCGTGGGCAAGAACCCGCCCTACGACATCAACGTGGTGATCGAGATCCCGCTCGGCGGCAACCCGGTCAAGTACGAGCTCGACAAGGAGTCGGGGGCGATCTTCGTCGACCGGTTTCTGCACACGGCAATGTTCTACCCGTTCAATTACGGTTTCCTGCCGCATACCCTGTCGGAGGATGGCGACCCGGTCGACGTGGCGGTGCTCGGCCAGGTCCCGGTGACACCGGGGGTGATCATCCGCTCCCGGCCGATCGGCGTGCTGATCATGGAGGACGAGGCGGGAATGGACGAGAAGATCGTCTCGGTGCCGGTGGATGCGCTCCACCCGTTCTACGCCAACGTCGCCTCGTACCGGGAGCTGCCGCCGATGATGTGTGAGCAGATGGCCCACTTCTTCGGCCACTATAAGGACCTGGAGCCGGGCAAATGGGTCGAGGTGAAGCGCTGGGGCGAGCCGGAGGAGGCTTTCGACCTGATCCGCCAGGCGATCACCCGGGCGAACAACCGCGGATAAGCAAGGGGCGTGACCATGGCCGGGGTGGACGTGCGGATCGAGATCGTCGAGGGCGACATCACCAAACTGCAGGTGGATGCAATCGTCAACGCCGCCAACGAAAGCCTGCTCGGCGGCGGCGGGGTCGACGGTGCGATCCACCGGGCGGCGGGACCGAAGCTGCTCGAAGAATGCCGCGGGCTCGGCGGCTGCCCCACCGGCGAAGCCAGGATCACCGGCGGCTACGACCTGCCGGCGGCCCACGTGATCCACACTGTCGGTCCGGTCTGGCACGGCGGCGGCGAGGGGGAGGACGAGAAGCTGGCCTCCTGTTACCGCCGCTCTCTGGAAATCGCCGCCGAGCGGGGGCTGCGGACGCTCGCCTTCCCGGCGATCAGCACCGGTGTCTACCGGTTTCCCCCTGACCGGGCGGCGGGGATCGCGGTGGCGACGATCCGGAGATTCCTGGCCGAGCACCATTTGCCGGAAGGGGTCGTCCTCTGCTGCTTCAGCAACGAGTCGGCCGACGTCCATCGCGCGGCACTGGCGGAGGGACAGGGTCACCGGAGAGGCGGGAACAGCCGGGACTGAGCCCGGTCAACCACGCCCCTGCGGCTTGTTTCCTGCCGTGGCAAAGACCAGCCCCTGAGGGGGGCCCGCCCTGCCGGTCCTCTGCCTGAGGGCGATAGCCACGGCGCTCTGCCGACGGCACCGTTATCCGACCTGAATCGTCGGTCTCCAGGGGGACGCGGGCTGACGGCGACCCAGGCGCTCTTGATTCCGTCCCGGCTGGCTCTCATCTGACGATTGCGGATTTCAGAATTTTCTGAAATTTCGGGACGATCGCGGGGTGAGGGCTTAAACCTTTGGATTTGCCACCGTTTCAGCAGGAGTTCGTGCTCCACTTCGGGGAGATGGGGTCGCGGTGGGGGATCAACCGCACGGTCGGTCAGATCTATGCGCTGCTGTTCCTGAGCGAGGCACCGCTGAACGCCGAACAGATCACCGAAAAGCTCGGGTTTTCCCGCTCGAACGTCTCGATGGGGCTGAAAGAGCTGCAGGCCTGGAACCTGGTGCGGCTGGTCCATTTGCCCAACGACCGTCGTGACCATTTCGTCACTCCCGATGATCTCTGGGAAATTGTTCGCACCCTGGTGGATGAGCGCAAAAAGCGGGAGATCGACCCGACGCTGTCCAAGCTGCGCGAGTTGCAGATGCAGCGCCCGGCCTCGGCGGAGGACGCCTTCGCCCATGCGCGTGTCGGCGAGCTTGGCAACCTGATCGAACTGCTCGTCGGCTGGTACGACGACATGAACCGGTTGCCCACCGACCGCCTGGTGCAGCTTCTGGCGCTGGGCGCCAAGGTGCAGCGGCTGGTGGAAAGTACCGAAAAATTCGTCACTCTGCCAGGAGGCAAGAGCAAGGCACTGAGACGGAGGAACACCGATCCCCTGGATGATGGAGAGACCTGAGACATGGATGCCCTGATCCTGTCGCGAATTCAATTCGGCGCCAACATCTCCTTCCATATTCTGTTCCCAACGATCACGATCGCGCTCGGCTGGATTCTCCTGTTCTTCAAGCTGAAGTTCAACGCGACCGGCGACATGAAATGGATGGACGCCTATCACTTCTGGGTGAAGGTGTTCGCGCTCAGCTTCGCGCTCGGCGTTGTCTCCGGCATCACCATGAGCTTCCAGTTCGGAACCAACTGGCCCGGGTTTATGGAGACGGTTGGCAACATCGCCGGACCGCTGCTCGCTTACGAAATCCTCACTGCGTTCTTCCTGGAAGCCGCCTTTCTCGGCATCATGCTCTTCGGATTCTCCCGGGTGCCGGGCTGGCTGCACACCACATCGACCGTGCTGGTCGCCTTCGGCACGACATTGAGCGCTTTCTGGATACTCGTGCTCAACTCCTGGATGCACACACCAGCCGGGTTCGAAATGCGCGATGGCGTCGCCCACGCCACCGACTGGCTCGCGATTATTTTCAACCCGTCCATGCCCTATCGCCTCACTCACATGCTGGTGGCCAGCGGACTGACGGTTGCGTTCCTCATCGCCGGCCTCTCGGCGTGCCGCTATCTCCTCGGCGACCGCTCCGCCGGGATGCGGATCGCGCTGAAGACGGGGGTGAGCCTCGGGGCGATGTTGATCCCGGTGCAGATTTTCGTCGGCGACCTGCATGGCCTCAACACCCTCGAGCATCAGCCGCAGAAAATCGCCGCGATGGAGGGCAACTGGGAGACGCGTGGCAACGCGCCGCTGCTCCTGTTCGCCCTGCCGGATGAGGAGGCGCGGGCGAACCGCGCCGAGATTGCCATCCCGAGCGGTGCGAGCCTGATCCTCACCCACGATCCGGATGGCGTGGTCCCGGGGCTGAACGATTTCGTGGCAGCGGATGGCACCTCCCTGCATCCGCCGGTCGCGCCCGTGTTCTGGTCGTTTCGGGTGATGGTCGGGACCGGAGTGTTGATGCTCGTCGTCTCCTGGACCGCCGCCTGGTTCCTGTGGCGCCGCGGCGGCTTCGACGGGTCCGGCCGATGGGTGCTGCGCGCCCTGGTGGCGATGAGCTTGTCCGGCTGGGTGGCGACGCTGGCGGGCTGGTACACCACTGAGATCGGCCGCCAGCCGTGGCTGGTCGATGGGGTCCTCAAGACGGCGGATGCTGTGGCCGCGGTCCCGGCGCCGATGGTTGCCGGCTCGCTGGCTGCCTACCTCGCCGTCTACGCGGCGCTGACCGCCATCTACGTCGGGGTCCTGTTCTATCTGGCGCGGCGCGCTGCCGGCGGCCTGAGTGCCCGCCGGCCCGTGCACGGCGGTGGCGGCGTGCCCGCCGCGGCAACCGTGGCGGCGGAGTGACGGTCATGGCGCTCATCGACGATCCCGCCCAGACGCTGCCCGTGGTGTTCGCGGCGCTGATGGGCCTGTCCATTCTGGTCTATGTCATCCTCGACGGCTTCGACCTCGGTGTCGGCGTGTTGTTTCCGCTCGCCGGGGAGGCCGATCAGGACCGGATGATCGGCTCAATCGGTCCGTTCTGGGACGCCAACGAGACCTGGCTGGTGCTGGCTGTCGGCTTGCTGCTGGTGGCATTTCCGGCCGCCCACGGGACGATCCTGACCGCGCTCTATCTGCCGGTGGCGGTCATGCTGGTGGGGCTGATCCTCCGCGGCGTCGCTTTCGAGTTCCGGACCAAAGCCCCGGCACCGTTCAAGCGCCTGTGGAACCGGGCTTTCTTCGCCGGGTCGCTGATGACGGCAATGTCTCAAGGCTCCATGCTCGGGCTCTACATCATGGGGCTCGAGCCCACCCCTCTGGCGATCGGGTTTGCGGCCCTGACCGCGCTTTGCCTGACCGCCGGATACGGGTTCATCGGCGCCACCTGGCTGATCCTCAAGACTGAAGGCGCGTTGCAGTGGCAGGCGGTCGGTTGGGCGCGGCGGGGCCTTTGGGGGGTGGTGGCCGGGCTGACGGCGGTGTCGGTGGCATCGCCGCTGGTCAGCCCGCGGATTTTCGAGAAGTGGTTCGCAGTGCCGGAGATCTTCCTGCTCGCGCCGTTGCCGGTGATGTCGGCGGGCCTGGTTCTGCTCCTGTGGCTGGCGCTCCGGTCTCTGCCGGATGGCGAGGACCGCTGGGCCTGGGTGCCGTTCGTTTCGGCCACCTGCTTGTTTTCCCTCGCTTTTGCCGGCTTGGCCTATTCCTTCTATCCCTACGTCGTGCCGGATCAGCTGACAATTTACGAGGCGGCGAGTGCTCCGGAGAGCCTGTTCATCATCCTGATCGGCACGCTGGTGGTGATGCCGACGATCATCGCCTATTCGGCCTTTGCCTACTTTGTGTTCCGCGGCAAGGCGAGCGAGCTGCGCTACGACTGACGCTGTCGCGTGCCGCCCGTCGCGATTTCGTGACATCACCACCGCGTTTTTGGGTATGCTGTGGGAATTGCCGGGAACCACGCCGGCGAAACGGTCAGGCGCACGCTGCCCTGTATTTCGACACGTTCAATCCGGGGGGACGATTGTCATGGCCAAGCTCCTCACCATCGGGGACAGCATTTCTCAGGGGTTCATGTCCGCCGCGGCGGCGCGCACGGACTTGTCCTACAGCGCGATCCTCGCCCGGGTTCTCGGCCTGACCCGTGGCCGGGACTATCACTTCCCGCAATGGCCGCTCGGCGGCATGCCGCTGAATTTCGAGGCGCTCCTCCGCCACCTCGAGCGCTTCTTCGACAACGACATCTTCGGGCCGTTCGAATGGGGCGCCGCCATCGGCAGCCGGATACCCAGCTTTCTGGACATGATCGAGAACTACTACGAGCGTGGCGCCGGCGATTACCGGATTCGCTATCAGGATCCCTTCGCCGGCGAATCCCAGACAGTGGCCGGCTTCCACAATCTGTCCGCCTTCGGCTTCACCGTTGCCGATGCCTGGCAGGTGACGCCGGCGGTCTGCCTCCACCAGCTCGAGCCGAACGGCGTCCGGGTGATCGACGACGAGTGGTTCGGCACCCCGAGCGATGCCTTCTACCGGAATGCCTTCCGCGTCCTCAATCCCAACAACGATCGCGCCCGGGACGATTACTCGCAGCTGCGCTGGCTGGAACACTACGCCAGCGAAGATCCCGACGGAGTGGAGAATCTGGTCCTCTGGCTTGGTGCCAACAATGCGCTCGGCACCGTCCTGCACATGGAGCTGCACCGCACTCTGGTCGATCCCGACGCCTACCGGCGGATGACTCACTTCGAGCGGGCCTCATACAATCTTTGGACCCGGGAGATCTTCACCCTCGATTACCGGCATCTGATCAGCGAGACCAAGCGCATCCTCGGCGACCCGGGCCACACGGCGAAGCAGCCCGACTGGCGGGTGTTCCTCGGCACCGTGCCGGCGGTGACCGTGGCGCCGCTGGCCAAAGGGGTCGGTCAGCCGGTGGTCCGCGAGGATCCGTTCGGGGTGGTCCGGCCCAGTGTCCGGTACTATGAGAACTACACTTACGTGGTGTTCGACGGCGACGAAGCCCGCCGCGGTGCCGTCCCCCACCTCAGTCTCGATGAGGCCTACGAGATTGATCAGCATATCGCCGCGTTCAACGCCGTAATCCGCGAAGAGGCCGTCGAGGCCAACAAACAGTTCGGCCGGGAGCGGTTCGTCGTCGTCGATATCAACAACGCGCTGCTGCGCCTCGCCCACAAGCGCAACAACGGCCGGCCGACCTATCCGCTGCCGCCCGACCTGATCCGTCGCGGGAAGCCGCTGATCAACAGCCGCTTCTACGATGCCAAGGGCGACCGGATGCGGGACGGCGGGCTGTTCAGCCTGGACGGGGTCCATCCCTCGGCGATCGGCCACGGCCTGCTCGCCCGCGAGTTCCTGGCGGCAATGCGCGGGGTTGCCGCTGAGGCGGTCGACGATGATCTGGACTGGGACCGGATCATCGCCACCGACGACCTGTTCAGCCGACCGGTCAACCTGATCCGGGAGATCTACCAGCACGACACCCTGTTGCGTCTGGTCGTCCGGTCGATGCGGACGATGGACGAGTCGATCGACACCTTCGAGAAGGACCTTCGGCGGTAGGAGCGGCCGGGCCTTCCGGCGGCGTCTTCAAAGCCGCGAGTAAGCGCTCAGTAGCTCCGGGGCAGGCCGAGGACGTGTTCGGCCAGGTAGGCGAGGATCAGGTTGGTCGAAACCGGCGCCACCTGGTACAGCCGGGTCTCCCGAAACTTGCGCTCCACGTCATATTCCTCGGCGAAGCCGAAGCCGCCGTGGGTCTGCAGACACATATCGGCGGCCTGCCAGGAAGCGTCGGCGGCAAGCAGCTTGGCCATGTTCGCCTCCGCACCGCAGGGCTCGCCGGCCTCGAACAGTGCCGCCGCCTGAGCGACCATCAGCGCCGCCGCCTCGGTGGCGGCGTCGGCGCGGGCGATCGGAAACTGCCCCCCTTGATTCTGGCCGATCGGCCGGCCGACCACTTCGCGCTCCCAGGCATAGGCGCTC
>CAYVUM010000078.1:0-16090 GCA_964454795.1 uncultured Rhodospirillaceae bacterium | reverse complement strand
TCACCCGATCAGATTGGATCGCAAAGCGATTCAATCAGATCGGGATCTGCTCTAAATGTCTCCGATCAACACAATCCGAACAGGCTGGATATCGATTATCTCATTTAAATGCTGAAGACGTATGCCCTCGATATGCAACCTTGAAGAGGCAGAGCAGCGCCCAAGTGAGCGCGGCTGCGCTGCAAGCCAACCATCAACCCTAATGTTGGTTGATCCATCCGGCCTCAGCTCAGAAAGCCTGCCGCGAGTGCGGAAAGGAGAAACGCATGAAAAGACTCGAAAATAAGGTGGCGCTGGTCACTGGCGGTGGCCTTGGTATCGGTAGGGCATCAGCAGAGCGTCTCGCCAGAGAGGGTGCCAGGGTCGTTGTTACGGATATTAAAGAAGACGCTGGTGAGGCTGCGGCAAAGCAAATACAGGACGATGGCGGTGACGCCCTGTTTTTTCCACAGGACGTGTCCCAAGAGGATGAGTGGGAGAGACTCACCGCGACGATCGTCGAGCGCTACGGCCAGCTCGATGTGCTCGTGAACAATGCTGGTGTCTTGCTAAGAGCAGATGTGGAAGAAACAAGCCTCGAACAATGGCAGTGGCTGATGGGGATTAATCTGGATGGTGTTTTTCTGGGGACAAAATACGCGATTCGAACAATGAAATCCAATCGAAGGGGATCGATCATTAATCTATCATCAATCGAGGGAATCATTGGAGATTCCCACATGGCCGCTTACAATGCTAGCAAAGGAGCCGTCAGATTATTTACAAAATCAGTGGCTTTGCACTGTGCCCGGGCAGGATATGGCATTCGTGTCAATTCTGTCCATCCCGGCTACATCTGGACGCCGATGGTTCAAAAATACGCTGAAGAGCAGGGTAACGTTGAGGAAGCGCGCCGTACACTTGAGAACCTTCATCCAATTGGAAAGGTCGGCGAACCGGACGACATCGCATTCGGCATTGTCTATCTTGCCTCCGAGGAATCCAAGTTCGTCACGGGCAGCGAACTGGTAATTGACGGCGGATATACGGCCCAGTGATAATGTATCCGGTTCCGATAGCGGGAGCCGTTCGGTCGGACCGAGACTCCTTTCAAAACGACGGCCCGGTAAGGAGGAACAGCAAGGATGGTGAGGCCTCCGGTCACATGGATCCTGATTGCAGATGGCGCGCGCGCCCGGCTGCTTGTCAACGAGGGCATTGGCAAGGGCCTCAAGCCGGCGTTGGACCAGGAATTCATCGGCACCCGACTGCCAAGCCGTGAGATCGCCAGTGACCGGCAGGGCCGGACCTTTGACAGCGCCGGCCAGGGGCGCCACGCGATGGAACGGCCAACGGATCCTCACCGCTACGCCAAACAGTCCTTCGCCCACGAGATCGCCCAAATCCTGGACTCTGCGCGAAAGCGCGAGGCATTCGACCGGCTCGTCGTGGTCGCGCCGCCAGAAGCGCTTGGTGACCTGCGAGCGGAGTTCAGCGAACCGCTCCGCCGGATGATCACCGCTGAGCTTCAAAAAGATCTCACGAAAGCCGCCCTAAGCGAGCTTGCCTCTCCCCTCGGCAAGGTGATGGCACCTTGAGCGCCGGTCGGCCCGGCACCCGCAGCAGCCGGCCCGGCCGGCTTTCCGGGCCCGAACGCCGGACCCGGTGACGCCACACGCGGCCGCAACCGGCGCGGGGTTTCCCTGCGATCCGGCATGGCCGACGTCCGGAAGATCCCGGAGGTCCGGCCCGGTGTGAGCGCCCACCCGCATCGTTGCGGCGGATGATGCGCGAACGGTGTTGCCTGTGGTGCCCGGGCGGCGGTACATCGGCCTGCCGGTCAGGTCGCCTGATCGGCCGGACCGCCGACCAGGCTTGGCGATCCGCCCCGGATTTGGGTCCCGCGGTGCCGGCGGTTGATGCGGGTGAGTCCGCTGTCCCACGCCCGGGCCGGCAAGCTAAACCGGCTGTTTTTGAAGCTGTGCCGATCGGAGGATCGCCCCAGTGCAGCCGTAAAGGACGAGACGTCATTGTTTCTGAGGCCTTCGACCCTTGAGAAACTGGCATGTGCAGTCTGTACGTCTGCGATCGATCAGTCGGCGGACGGGCGGATCTCGTGCCGGGAGTGCCAACGTGACTATGCTTACGATGGAACGGTAGTCGATCTTCTGATTGACAGCACAATGCGGACAACACTTGAGGACGCCGATTATGATTTGAGGGCTGGCTATGATAAGGTAGCCATGGATAAGATTGCGGACGCCTGGATAACCGTCTTTTCTCAGGCCGGCATTCGCACTTCCGGGGCGGCAATTCTGGAAATTGGTGCGGGAACCGGTGCGTTGACCGTCGGATTGCTGCAGAAGTCTGCTGCTTCTGACATTTTTGCAATCGATCTTTCTGACCAGTTTCTGAGGGTTATTGCTGAACGGGCTGCTGTGACCGAGCGGCTGACCCTGGTACGCGGCGATTGCAATACTCTTCCGGTTCAGGACAAAAGTTTCGATCTGATCGTCGGCCGCTCAATTCTGCATCATCTCCTCGACTATGACGCAGTGCTGAGACAGTGCGCTCGTATTCTCAAAGACTCCGGTAACGCAATTTTTTTCGAGCCGGTTTTGGAGGGAAAACTTGTTATCGGGATGTATGCTGATACGGTGTCCAGATTGGCCAAACAGACGGATGATCCCGATTTCAGCACCCGCGACCATAATCTGCTCATCGCCCTGGTCCGTAATATCACCAAAGGCGCTTGGTATCCTCAGGACCGGGATTCGCTCGCAAAACTTGAAGACAAGTATATTTTTTCGCTTTCCACAATCCGGCATGTGGGCCTGATGGCAGGCTTCTCCTCGGCGGAGTATTATCGGGATAATCGGCCCCTTGATCCGACAATGTGGTCATATTTCGTAAACACTGTGCGTCTTCTCGGGATTGATCCCGCAAAAATTCACAAGTACCGCGCAATCAGCGAACCCTTCGCAAACACTTTCGGCCGGTTCCATGAACTCGTTTGTGAGCCGATGACGTACATCTGCTTCAGCAAATAGGCCCCGTTGATCGCGCCCCGCGGGACCCGGCGGATCGGGGACGATCCTGCGGTGGTTGATGCAGCAGAAGGAGCACAGCGCCAGCGGCGGACTTTCTACGGCCACGCCAACCGGCGCCCGGCGCGCCAGCCCCGCCGCCCATGCTTCCGGTGTTTGAAATCGGCCGCGATGCCGCGCGGAACGGCCGGCGGTGCCGGCCGGCGCCGTTCGGCGAGGACGCGCCCGACCCCGGGCGACCGGCAATCCCGCCGCAGCCGGGACCGTAAAGCCGAGCCGGGCCGATGAGGCCTCCGCCGCCCGCATCGTAACCGGGCTGGCCAATGACGGCGATATCGCCGGCGAGCCGGGAACGGGCGCGTTCTTCGCCGAAACCGACAGCCGCGGTCAGCCGGAGGCGCATTTCCTTCAGCTCATTGCCGGTCGTCCCGGGTTCAACGGCCCGCGGACCTGACCTGGCCCGCAGGAGATGGACGGCATTACGCTTGATCAGACCGACCCGAACGCCGACTGTGATGTCTCGGACGGTGAAGACGCCGACCCCCTGGTCATCCTCGGCGGTGGTGAGCGCTTCTTCTTGCCCGAAGGCACGCCGTATTGCGCAAACATTCGGCTCAGCCTCACCAATCCCCGCCTGGATTGCTTCGTCCACTTCGAGGCCATCGGCGCCGCCGAGGACGTGCGTGACGGCATGCCCCCCCCAAGACCCCATCGTCGGAAATGGTCCGACCCGCACGGACGGCCGCAACCTGCTGCAGGAAGCTGCTGCTGATGGATACATCGTCATTCGCACCCGCCAGCAGTACCAGCAACGCGCCCGCATCCTCCGCAGTAGCCCGGGCTTCGCGCCCAAGGTCCTCGGGGTGTTCGCTGCGGACGACATATTCAACGACCAGCCGGAAGAACGGCTGCAGGCCGCCGGCCTCGTCCGCAGCCCTGGGACGCCGATCCCGGATGAGGTGCGGATGTTCCGCCCCAACCTGGCGCCGGACAAGATTGGCGATCTGGTCATCTGGGGCACGCCGGCCGGCCCCTGGGGCCCGGCGAACAATCCGTTGGCGTTCGAGACGCCCAATTCCGTCCATCCGCCGAGCGCGCGGGAACTCGTCCTCATGGCGACGGTGATCCTCGATCGCCGCAGCCGCCGGGAAAGCTTGCCGTTCCATCTCGTCGCTGAAGGCGAATCGACCGACAATCTGCCCAACAACACCAATGCCATCGGCACCCTGCGCGCGCTCAAGCGCTCCGATGACGTCGTTGGCGTCTTGCGTCAGCTTGAACGACGCGGCCCCGGGTTCCCGGACACGCCCGATGCGTTCCCGACGTTGATCCTGACCGCGGCCGACAGAGACGGCGGTGCCTTGCAGGCGCTGTCGATCAACCGGTCCGAGGACGAAGATGATCCGGTGGGTGCCGTTGCCGCCGACCGGACCGAACTGCCGGGCGCAGAGCTTATCCTGAACCCGCTCGACGGTCTGGGTAGACGGGAGGTGTTCCCGCCGTTCAAAGCCGAACGGGACGCCCTGTTCCCGTTCCGGCCGCTGGAAGACCGGACCGGCAGCACCGCGGGCTCGATCCCCGTTGAACGCTTGCGCTTTGCGGTCCGCTGGCCGTCCAGTGCAGACGTGGCCGGCGGCATCATCTCGCGGGCGCAGGGGGCCGACGCCAGCCTGCTGCAGTCGGAATTCTCCGCACGCTTTGACAACACGGCTGTCTATCGCATGCAGTATGGGACCCTGTTCGGTCGGGTGCTGCCAAGCGCCATCGGCGACCTCGCACCTGATCGCTGATCCCGTCTGATCACCTCGGTTGAGGCCGACGTCCACGGGCGTCGGCCTTTTCCTCTGGCGTCTTCTCGAGGTCTTGCCACGGACACGGGCTGAAGGCCCGCACGCCGGCCCTCTCAGCAGTTCTCGGCCCGCCCCGGGCGGCCCTTGTCCCGCACACCAGTGACCGTCAGACCGGCTTCCGGATCGCCACCACCTTCTGATACAGGCCGCCGAAGTAGGTTTCCTTCCGCCAGGTGAAGGCCTGCGGATGGCGGGCGAAGTCCTGGATTTCCCGGTCGATCAGCCCTTGAGCGAACGGTTCCAGCCAGCGGAACACGCCCGCCATGACCGGCCGCAGCGGATGGAACCAAGCCGCCTTGTGGTAATCCACAAACACGACCCGTCCACCAGGGCACACCCGGGCGAGCAGCGCGTCCACCACGGCGCCTTTGCGCTCGTCAGGGATCTCGTGGAGCAGGAAGAAGCAGCAGACGCCGTCGTAGAGACCCGGTCCCGGATCAGCGGCATCGGCCAGCCGCACCTCGGCCTGGGGAAGCCCGGCAAGTTTGGCGCGGCAGTGGGCCACCTGGATGGGGGCGACATCGATAACTTCGAGCCGGCCCGCCGGCCCGACGGTCTGGGCGAGAGTCTCCGAAAGATTTCCGTAGACGCTCGCGGCCTGGAGGACATGCTGTCCGGCCGCAAATTCGCATGTCGCCGTCCGGACCAGCCGCCAGAAATTCCCCCACAGGATCGCCGCGACCACGACCGGATTGTCAAAGATGCGAATACTGGTGGGGGTCAGGTAGGCCCAGGTATACGTCTCGACCAGGTAGTCCGGCAGCGGTGGCGACTCCGGATCGCCGGTCACCACGACCCTGCGATTGAGCCCGCCGTCCATTCGCGCTCCTCTCGTTCAAAAGCGCGTCCCGCATACACGGTTTCAGACGAGGCTGCAAAGCCAATTGGCCCCGGCGACCGAACCGGTTCCGCTGCCGTGGCCGACTCTCGCGGGCCATTGGCACTGGCGTCGTCGACGCCGGCGGGCGGGGCTTTACCGGCGTCAGCGAACAGCGGTCAGCGGCTGCGGCACGTCGCCGGTGCGGCGCTCCGCGGCTGCCGGGCGGCACCCCGGACGCCGGTCAAAGCGGGTCAGCACCTCAAGGATTGCCCGGGTGCGCTTCACCCGCAGCCGCTCCACCGGGCCGTGACTGGCCTCGAACGCCAGCCGCTCCTGCCAGTGCAGGATGAAATCCCGCGGCCGATCCGGCTGGGCCATGCGACCGGTCAGGGCGCCGATGGTTCGCCCGTAAGCGGGATGAAACTCCGGCTGGAACGCCAGCAATCGGTATTCGGCTTGGGTGATCATCCCGCGCAGGTACAGCTCCAGACTGAGTTCGACCATCGCCCGGGGGGTCATCGCTCGAAGCCCGACCTCGGGCAGCGGCATCGCCCGCCCGGTGCCGTCAGCCCGGCGAGTGCCCCTCCCCCTGCCGTCCTGACGCCGGCCGGAGGGCCAGAGCGGCGGCGGCGCTGAGGCCGTGGAAACGAGCCCGGGCAGCGGCCCGGCCGCGGGCGCCAGCCGCTGGTCGTTGCCTGCTGCGTGCGATTCCTTGCCTGCCCCGTTGATCCGCGCCAGCCAGCGACCGGCAAGAGGAACGGCCGCCTGCGCCAGTCGCGGCCGGAACCCGCGGCGAGGCCGCCCGCCAAGGCGCCCGGCCAACATCGTCAGGAGGCCGGAAAGGTTCACTCCCGGTCCTCGCCGCAAGGACACAGCGCCTGCCGGCTTGCCGCCACCGATCGGGCGAGGCTGGCCACCGCGGCATGGCTTCGTTTGCGGCGGTACATGTCGGCGTCGGCGCGCGCCACCAGCGCCTCGAGGTCGCTGCCGGGTCCGTAGAGCTCGCAGCCGACGCTGGCGCGGATCGAGATCACCTGGCCGTCGTACATGGCGAGCGAGGCGTTGAGGAGGCGACCCAGGGCTTTGGTGCGGCTCAGCGCGCCTTCGGCGGTGCTGCGCAGCATCAGTACGGCAAACTCGTCGCCACCAAGTCGGGCAACGACGTCGGTGGCGCGAACGTTCGCGGCAAGCAGCGCCGCGACGTGGCGAAGAACCGCGTCTCCAGCGGCATGACCGAAGCTGTCATTGATCAGCTTGAAGCCGTCGAGGTCGATGATCAGTAACGCTCCGCCCTCCCCGTGGCGGCGGGCGAGTCCGAGCGCGCGACCCAGCTCGTACTGGAAGCCGCGGCGATTCAGGAGGCCGGTCAGCTCATCGGTCATGGCGATCCGGCGCAGGCGGGCGACCTCGTCCTCGAGATCGACGATCCGGCGTTCCGCGCTGGCGACCGCGACCAGGAGCTCGGTCTCGGTGCTGTCGGGGCCCGGATGCAGATGATCGGTCCGGGCCCGGCGAAACAGGTCGTGTAACCGCGCGGACAGGGAGGTGGAGGGCCGCGTCGCGACGGGAGGGTCGGCGATGCGGAGGGCAGAACGGATGAACAAGGCGGTCTCCCCGGCTGGTGGATTTTGGCCCGGCGCGGCGGCCATCCCGGCAGGACAGCGGGCCGGCTGGCCAAGCGCAGACCACAGAGCAAAGCCCGTGCCATCACCACAAGCGAAGGCTCACCGGCCGGAACGGCGCCGCGCCGCACCCGACCGCGCCGCCGCGGCCAAGCGATCCGGGCCCCTGAAACCGCCGTCTTCGGGGCAAATTCTGCCGGTCCGGCGGGACCTGCCGGGCGGCGTCTTTCCTACCTCCCAGCGGGGTGACCGGCACCTCCGTCGTGGCAGTGCCCTGGACCGCAGCGGCCGAGTCCGCGTAAAGACGGGGCTGCCTGCAGCGACAGCGATGATCCCGCAGCGACAGCGATGATAATGAGAAGGACCGTGCCAGTGCGTGGATGCTCCGGAGCCTGGGACCGGCTTGCGATCGGCGGGGTGGCTGCCGTGCTGGCCGGCACGCCCGTGCTTGCCGTGAGCGCTGAGGACCTGCTGCCCCACCAGGCCGCTTACCAACTCCGGCTCGACAGGGCCGAACCGGGCTCGGGTATTGCTGCCGCCGACGGCGCCATGGAGTATCGCTTCGACCAGCTCTGCAACGGCTGGACGGTCGAAAACCGGACCTACCTCAACCTTCGCCAGGAGGACGGCACCTCGGTCGACTCAACGTGGACGTTCAGCAGCTGGGAGTCTCTGGACGGCCGGCTGTTCCGGTTTCGCGCCGTCTACGTGGAAAACGGTCAGACTATCGAGCGGATCGTCGGCGACGCCCGGTTGACCTCGCCGGAGCGGGGCGGAGTTGCCCGGTTCACCCGGCCCGAGCCGTTGTCGGTGGCGCTGCCGCCCGGCACGGTGTTTCCGACCCGCCACGTGGCCATGCTGATCGAAGCCGCCGACCAGGGCAAGACCAGCCTTGGCCAAGTGGTGTTCGACGGCGCCAGCGTTGACAATCCTTACTACGTCTATGCCGAATTCGGGCCTGCCGATGATGCCGAGGCGCGGCAGATTGCCGACCGCGCCGGCCTGCCGCCGCGACCGACGTGGTGGGTTCACATGGGCTTTTTTCCAGTAAACGACACCGGAGCCGCCCCGGAATTCGAGCTGGGCGCGCGATACCGCGAGGACGGCGTCGCCGGTGCGATCGTTCAACACTTTCCGGATTTTTCGCTGACCCTTGAGTTGAAGCGGCTGGAGCTGCTGCCCCCGCCGGACTGCTGAGGCGAACCCCCGTTCAGCGCAGTCCCTCGTCGACGGCGAAGTCCCGGCGGGCAGCGGAGATCGTCACCGTGAAGCCGGCCACCACATCGATCAAGGTCATCAGAGTGAGCACGGCGAACGGCGCTGTGGCCATCGCCGGCAGCAAGAGCAGCTGCAGCAGGCAAATGATGAACACGGCAACCGAGAGGACGTGGTCGAGGATGGCGCCCACCCCGCTCCGCGTGGCTTTGAAGATTTCAACATAAAGCAGAACCAATCCGGCCGAGACCAGAAGGTCTCCTGTGGTCAGAGCGACCAGAGAGCCCGATGGCAAGGCCAGCGCGACAGCAATGCCATTGATTGGCGTCAAAGACACGAAGACAAGAAGATTATAGGCAGCGATGACGAGGGCGAGCAGTGGAAGTGCGGAAAGCATGGACAGCAGCCTCCGGAGCCGATCAGCGCACGCATGGATCATTTGTCGACGATTCGGCCGCCAACTGCAAGCCTCTTCGTCTACCTGAGCGAACCCCTCGGGATCACGCGCGATTTTCAGCGCCCTGCTGCGCCCCGTGGGCCCGCGAGAGCTGCCGCAGCCGCCACCAGGGCATCCGCATCAGCCGGATCACTGTTGAAGGACGCAACCAGACGGATCACCACCCCGTCGGAACGGGCCGGCTGCTCGCCGGCCGGCCAGCGGTAGAACCCGAAACCGGCAGCCTCGAGCCCCTCCGCCATAACCCGTGGCAGGTGCGCGAACACTTCGTTGGCCTCGACCGGATTCACCAGCGACACGCCCGGCACGGTGGCGAGGCCGGCGGCCAGCTGCGCCGCGACAGCATTGGCCCGGGCCGCATTCTGCAGCCAGAGGCCATCCTCCAGATATGCCGCCAGCTGGGCCGAGACGAAGCGGAGCTTGGCGATGAGGTGACCGGCGCGCTTGCGAAGGTAGCCAAGGCGCGCGCCATGGCGGGCGATTGTCTCGTGGCCAAACAGCACGACCGCTTCAGCGGCGAAGGCGCCGTTCTTGCTCGCCCCGAAGGACAGGATATCGACCCCGGCCCGCCAGGTCAGGTCGGCCGGGGTCGCGCCTGCGGCGGCAACGGCGTTGGCGAGGCGGGCGCCGTCCATGTGCACGCCGAGACCGTGCTCCCGGGCGATGGCGGTGAGGGAGGCAATCTCGGAAGGGCGGTAGACTGTACCGGCCTCGGTCGTCTGGGTCACGGTCAGCGCCGCCGGCTGCACGCTGTGAACGAAGCCGGGCGGGAAGCCGGCGATCCGGGCGCTGAACGCCGCCGGGTCGATCTTGCCGGCCGCACCGCCGACCGGGACGAGCCTCGCCCCGGCCGCGTAAAATTCGGGGGCACCGCACGCATCCTTGAGCATGTGGGCGTCGTCATGGCAGAACACCGCACCGTACGGCGGGGCGAGCAAGCTGACCGACAACGCATTGGCGGCCGTGCCGGTGATGACCGGAAAGACCGCCACTGCGGTCTCGAAGACCTCACCGAAGCGGGACTCAAGCCGCGCCGAGATCCCGTCCGCACCGTAGGCAGGGGCGTTCCCGGCATTGGCAGCGGTGATCGCCGCCAGGATTTCCGGGCTGACGCCCGAGGCGTTGTCGCTGCAGAACGGCACGGCTGCCCCGCCTCCCTGGCCCGGTGAAGGGGGCAAGCAGCAACCTCCCCCGCCCGCTGATCCTACCCAACATCCGTCGCCCGGACCACATCAGCGCGCCCGGCTGTCCCTGTGCCGTGCCGTGCCGTGCCGTGCCGCGTCACCGGTTCGTGACTGGACGGTGATCAACGGGCTCGGGACACTGCAGGCATGCCAATGAGAGGCTTGAAGACGCTGTTGATTGGGGCGATCGCCATCCTGGCGGCCGGCCGGACCACTGTCGCCGATCCCGCTTCGCCGGCCGTGGTCGAGTTGTTCACCTCGCAGAGCTGCTCCTCGTGCCCGCCGGCCGAGGCTTATCTTGGCGAGCTGGCCCGGCGCCCGGACGTGGTCGCCCTCGAGTATCACGTGGATTACTGGGATGACCTGGTTGACGGCGCGGCCGGCCGGTGGAAGGACGTGTTTTCTGATCCAGCCCACACCGCCCGCCAGCGCGGCTACAACGCCCGGCTGTTCGGCGTCCCCAAAGCGTACACGCCACAGATGGTGATCGGGGGGCGGGAGGAAGCGGCCGGCTTCCGGCGGGAGATGGTGGAGGCGGCGATTCGCCGGCACCAGGAGCAAACCGGCGCAGCGCTGACGGTCTTGGCCGCGGGCGAGAAAGACCCCGATGGCCTGACGATCCGCATCAGCGGCAGGGTACCGGCACCGGCACCGGCTGAGGTGGTGCTGGTGCGCTTCGAGACCCGCCGGACAACCGATGTTGAGCGCGGCGAGAACCACGGCAAAACCCTCACCAACCACCATGCCGTCACCGGGTTCACCCCGCTTGGTGCGTGGTCAGGTGGCGAACTCACCCTCCGCGCCCATCCGGCCCTTAGCGGGGGTGAGGGCTGTGCGGTCCTGGTGCAGCAGGCCCGGCAGGGGCCGATTCTCGCTGGCCGTTACTGTCCCTGAGCACGGCCGGCGATCACCGGTCCGAGCAAGCGCGGTGCGGCCGCCCGGGCGGATGTTCCGTCCAAACCGCTCAGAGCGCCGCGAAAGCGCCCTACCGCGGGGACAAAGTCTGGCCTTTGCCGGACGCCCACGACGGTGCATCATTGGGCGCGTTTTTCGATTACAATCACAAAATGTTCGTCTTCTTCGTCCATTGAGATCGGGACATGGCCGGTTGTCTCGCAGAAAGCCGCGAAGTCGCGCGGCGCCGCCGGGTCGGTGGCAAGAATTCTGAGACGTCGACCGGCATCGAGGCTGCGGAGCGCCTTGCTGGCTCGCAGCACCGGCAGTGGACAGCTAAGCCCGCGGGCATCGAGAACCTGGTCGGCCAAGGCTTTGTCTCCTCCATAATTGAAGCGGCCAGCTGCGGCCACCGGGTATGAACGGCCAAAAAAAAACCGCACTTTGATTTCACAGCGGTGCTTGTGGGGTCTCGCTGGAAATAACGCTAGCGAGCGCCCATAAATTTCATTATCCTAAGAGTGGTTAAACCACCTGACTTTATACACGGAGAACTGTCGGACAATGCGAAAAGCTGCGGCCAGGGGGGCAGGAGCGTCGGATTCCGGCGACGCGTTGCTGCGGCGGGGAACATGGGTGCAGCCAAAATGCAAGCAAACGATCTGGAGATTATGCAGCATAGCGCACCCCGGGCAAGTGCGCTCCTGAAGGCGATGGGCAACCCGCATCGCTTGATGGTGTTATGTCAACTCGCCAAGGGTGAAAAGTGTGTGGGGGAACTGGAGCAGGTGGTCGGACTGAGCCAATCGGCGCTGTCGCAGCACCTTGCCCGCCTGCGCCGGGACAATCTGGTCAAAACCCGACGGGTCGCGCAGACAATCTATTACTCGCTGGCCGGCGAGGAAGCCCGGACAATCATCACGACCCTCTTCGACCTGTATTGCGACCAGGTCACCGTCGGCGAGGACGGCGCCGTGGTCACTTCGGGCCGCAGCGGGGCATCAGACGGATAAGTCCGGAAGGCCACGCACGCGACCGCGCGGCCGGCTGAACCCATCACGCAAATGGGATCTCAGGGAGAGTGTTTCCGGCCTGACGCCAGATTTGGCGGACCCGGTCCATGGTCCGTTCGAAGTCCGAGTAGCTGGCAGCATAGTCGTGGGCGATGGAGCGGGGATCGCGGTTATGGAGCGCGCGCCGCGAGCGGCGGCCAAACAGCCCGGTGGTGCGGCCCTCCAGCTCTGGCGGACTGTAGACAACCGGAACGAGGCGCGCGCCGAGGCCGGGATGACTCCCAACGGCACTCATCTGCGCCTCCCACACCAGGCGCGCCCGCTCGATCAGCGCAAGGTTCGCCCAGCGACGCTCGGTAACCATCTGACTGCATCGGACCTGAGTCCAGGCGGCATCACCGAACGCGTCGGGCGCCGCGTCGTCCTCGTCCGGTCCCGCGTCGCTGTCGACCAGGCCACGATGGCGCGTCACCAGCGACACCGCACAGGCGAGCGGGTGGCGCACCGGCACCACATATGTGGCCGCCGAGCCCAGATAGCGCTCCAACGGAGCGATCCAGTAAGCGTAGGCGCTGCGCTTGTGGACCGGCGCCGCCGAAGCGGGAACGGTCGCCTCCGCCAGCGCCAGCACCTGGCAGAACTGGAACAGCACCTGCGCAAATGTGACCACATCCTCGCGGCTGGCGAGGATTGCGTTGAGGTCGGGGATCGCCTCGCCGTCCAGGACCGGCGGCATCTGGTCGAGGGTGAGACCGTCGCGATGAACCGCCCGCCGCAGCGCCGCGTGTCCCCCCGAGCACGGTGGCCCGATCACAAAAACAAATGACCGGTCGCGAGGATCGGGGCCACTTGGCCGCCGTGACTCCGTGAACAGCCGGTACAGATCGACGACGCGGCGAAGGATCCGGTCGCTTTCCGCATCGAGCCGCCCGTCGGCCACGGCCGCCGCGAACGCTCGCCGCGACGGCCCGGCGACGACCGATCGGGCAGCAAGGGAATCGACCAGAGCGGGATGCAGACGCAGCCGCACCGGGATCGCGTGGTCAATGGAAACCACCGGGTCTTCTCCGGCAGGGAAGCGGGTTTCAGCGTCGGTCCCGGAAAATTCGATCGACATGGTCGCAGAGTCCCGATGGTCCCGGCTGTCCCAGGAGGATGACCGAAAGCCCGGCTGATCGGCCGGCCTCGGTTCCCGCCGCTTCCCCCCGCGGCGTCCGCCGGGAAGCCCGCTCGCGGATACAACTGTGGCTGCGCACCGTCACGGCGTCTAGACTGTTTGCCGAGCGGGGAGGCCCGTACCCGGAGCGCAACCGCAGAGTTTTCGGCCGTCGTTGATGTCATGACCCAGTCCATCCCGACCAGCGCAACCGGCAGCACGCCGGGGTCGGTGGCCCGGGCCGCCAACTCGCCCGCCGCCCGGGACATCGCCTGCGCCGTCCACCCCTCCACTCACCTCCGCCGCCACCTGGACACCGGGCCGCTGGTCATCGTCGGCGGCGAGGGTGTGCGGGGCTTCGCCGTTTTGCGGACCACCCGCTGATCGGCCAGGTGCGTCGGGTCGGCCTGGTCGCCGCGGCCGCGCGGGCTCGCGACAAGGCAGAAAAAGCACCGTTTCAGCCGGCTGCCGGCGTGGGCCCCGACCTGGTGCGCCGCGCCGGGGCCCGTGGCCTGATCCTCCGCTCGCTGGCCGGCGATTGCATCGCTTTCTCGCCGCCGCTGGTGATCAGCGCGGCGGAAATCGAGGAGATGCTGACCGCCTTCGGCCGCGCCCTCGACGACACCCTGGCCTGGACGCGCGAGACCGGGATCATCAGGAGGTAATCGGCGTCGCGATGCGATTGCCTCGCACGCCGCTGTTGCACTAGAGTGTCAGATCTTAAAAAAATGAGACCCGTCGCGAGCCCGGGTGCCTTCGCCGCGACGGCCGGAGTGACGATGAACTACCAGCAATTTTTCGCCGACCGGATCTGCGCTCTGAAGAACGAGGGGCGGTACCGGGTGTTCGCCGACCTGGAACGGCAAGCCGGCCGGTTCCCGCGCGCGACCTGCCACCTGAACGGCGAAGAGCGCGAGATCACCGTCTGGTGCTCCAACGATTACCTGGGGATGGGCCAGCATCCGGAAGTGCTGGCAGCGATGCACGAAGCCATCGACCGTTGCGGCGCCGGCGCCGGCGGCACCCGCAACATCTCCGGAACCAATCACTACCACGTCCTGCTCGAAGCCGAGCTCGCCGACCTCCACCGGACCGAGGCGGCGCTGATCTTCGGATCCGGCTGGGTCGCCAACATGACGGCGCTCTCGACCCTGTGCCGGCTGATCCCCGACTGTCTGGTCCTCTCGGATGAGAAGAACCACAATTCGATGATCGAGGGGATCGTCCACTCCAAGGCTGAGAAGAGGGTGTTCAGCCACAACGACGTTGCCGATCTCGCGCGGATCCTCGCGGAGTACCCGCCCCACCGGCCGAAACTGGTGGCGTTCGAGAGCGTCTACTCGATGGACGGAACGATCTCGCCGATCGGCGAGATCTGCGACGCGGCCGAACACTACGGGGCGATGACCTTCCTCGATGAGGTTCACGCCGTGGGTCTTTACGGGCGGCGCGGGGCCGGAGTTGCCGAACGTGACGGCCAGATGCACCGGATCACCGTGATCCAGGGTACCCTTGCCAAAGCCTTCGGGGTTGTCGGCGGTTACATCGCCGGAACGGCGGCGATGTGCGATTTCGTCCGCTCCTACGGCACCGGTTTCATCTTCTCATCGTCGATGCCGCCGGCAGTGGCAGCGGGGGCACGGGCGAGCATCCGCTTTCTCAAAGCCCATCATGAGGTGCGCGAGCGCCACCAGGAACGGGCGGCGACCCTGCGTCGGCGGTTTGCGGCGGCAGGTTTGCCGGTGATGCCGACGGCCTCGCACATTGTCCCCGTGCTGGTCGGCGATCCGGTTGCCTGCAAGCAGGCAAGCGACGCGCTGCTCCATGACCACGGCATCTACGTCCAGCCGATTAACTATCCGACCGTGCCGCGCGGCACGGAACGGCTCCGATTCACGCCGACGCCGCTGCACAGCGATGCCCACATGAACGAACTGATCGAGGCGATGACGGCCGTTTGGTCGACGTTGAGGCTGAGGAACGCTGCCTGACTCCCAGCCCGGCGGTGCTGCGGCTGCCGGATCACTCGACATCGCCCGGGCGATTGGCGATGATGGCCGGTCCCTCCACCGCCGCGAGGCCCCGTCGTGCTTGCCGATCGCTCATTGACGCCGAAGGAAGCGATCCGTCTTGCCGCCCTCGGCACGCTCGCGCTTAGCCCCCTTCCCTATGCCGATCTGGCCACGGCCATCCGCCATTTCATCGACCGGGTCATCGGACCGTCGGCGGAAATCATGGGCCACTCCATCGAACTGCTGCGTTACGAGGGGCTTGTGGAGCGGGTCGATCCGGCCGGCGCCGGTGATGGCAACGATGTCGATGAAGTGGCCGCTCCCCTCCGGCTCACGGCAGCCGGGCGGGCCGAACTTCAGACCCTGCTGACTGCCAATGTCCGGCCGGCGGGCACCGCGCTCAACAAGCTGGTGATTGCGCTGAAATTCCGCTTCCTGCATCTGTTGGACCCGGGCGAACGGGTGGCACAGATGGACATGCTGGCCGAGGTGTGGACCCAGGAACTCGCCCGGCTCGACGATCTCCGCGCCCACCACGCCGGCGATCCTGGCTTTCTGACCGCCTGGCTCGACAACGATACGGCCGAGGTGGAAAGCCGGCTCGCCTGGCTGGACACGCTGCGCCGGGGTCTGCCCGGCGGCTGACCGGCCACGAAGGGTCCCCGGGGACGCAACGGGGGTCTCCAGCTCAAGCCCGGCCAAGCCGTCTCAGGCCGCCATCAACCGCTTCGTCCAGGAGACCAACCATGACCCCAAACCCTTCGTCTCGACAGCCGACCCGAACCGCATCGTCGCCCCCGCCGAAAGAGAGCACCAAGCGTATGATCGGTCGATCCACTAA
>CAYVUM010000077.1:0-16594 GCA_964454795.1 uncultured Rhodospirillaceae bacterium | reverse complement strand
GCGGCCGATGGCGAACCGATAGCCGATGTCCACCCGATGCTGCGGCCGCTCGTCGTCGTATGAGCCCTCCTCGCCCTCCGCCGAGCCCATCACGAACGACCCCGCCGGCAGCACCACCAGCTCCGGCGCGAACGGCGTGTCGCTGAACACCGCCAGGTCGGGGAGGTGATGGCCCGCCGGCCGCGGCCGGCTTGACGGCCGCCATGCGGCCACGTGGCCGGCCCAGTCGGAGGCCCGGTGCAGCGCCTGCCGGTCGACCTGCGCCTGATCGAACCGCGCCCCGGTGATGATCGAGCGGTCG
Source organism: uncultured Rhodospirillaceae bacterium (assembly GCA_964454795.1). Taxonomy (GTDB): domain Bacteria; phylum Pseudomonadota; class Alphaproteobacteria; order Rhodospirillales; family Defluviicoccaceae; genus CAYVUM01. The sequence goes on along the minus strand of CAYVUM010000077.1, from coordinate 16,293 downwards.
AACCGGCAGCCGGTGAGGTTGGCGCCGGTGAAATCAAACCCCGCCAGATTGCCGCCGGACAGGTCCAGCCCCGACCAGTCGAAGAACCGCAGGTCTTCCGCCGGATCGAGGCCGGCAAGCCGGATCAGCGCATCGAATCCCGCACCCGACGGCGCCCCGCGGATAAGGTCAACCGCCGCCGCAACCCGTTGTGGCTCCCAGGCTCCGGAATGCACGCCTGAGGTGTTCATTCATCCAACTCGTACACGTCGTTGTCCTGACGCCAGAGCACGATCGCCCCGTCGTCGTCCGGGTTCTGCAGCGCCTTGAGATTGAGGCGATCGATAATCCGCTCGCGAAGCGCATCCTGTTTCGCCTGCGCCTTATCGCTGGCCGGAACGCTCGAGCCAAGCAAACAGGACTGATTCGGAAAGGCCTCGATCCGGAAGGCGACCGTTTGCCCCTTCCGCGCCTCCGGCACGCGGAGCAGCGGAATGTCGTCCGGGGCGATGCGACGGCCGTGGAGGGCTTCCTCGTCCACCGCCCTGACGTGCCAGCGGGGGCGGCGCCGCTTGCCGGGGATATGGCCGATGGCAATGCCGCTTGAACTCTCGAAGTCCGTCTCGCGGCCGATGACGTCGGTCGCCTGACAGCCGGCGGGCAGATCGACGGTGACCTGGACGCGCCGAAGCGGCGGCAGGCCGGCGCCTGGATGATCCCCGAAGCGCAGGCTGAACAGCGCCCGAAGCCCTTCGCCCGGACGGGCGTCCTGGCTGGCGGCGATCAGCTCTCCAGACGCGTAGGTCGCCAGCACCGGCGCCTCGCTCCCATCGATCTCAACCAGCCAGACCTTCGTCCCGGTGGTGACAGGCGCTGGAGGCAAGGCCGGGCCGGCCGGCCGTTGCCAGCCTTCGATCATCGTGGCCAGTGCCCCGGCGACGGAATCGAGGGCGTTGTCTTCGTTGTCCCCATCGCTTATCGCCCTGCCGTCGCGCGGCAGCGCCTGGAGCGCCGCGAGCGGCGAGCGTTGCCACTGGCAGGCCCGGAGGATGACCGGCACCACCACCGCCTCGCGGCGATTGTGCCGTTCGAGGGCTTTCGTCATCTCGTCCAGGTAACAGAAATCGGAATCCATGAAGTCGGCGCTGACCAGCAACAGGATAACGTCGGCGCCGGCAAGGTTCTGCTCGATCTCCTGCCTCCAGTCTTGGCCCGGTCCGATCCGGCGATCATGCCAGGTGGAAAGGAGTCCGATCCGTTCGAGACTCCGCAGGTGGGTGCACAGGCGGTCCTTCAGGTCTTCGTCCTTGTGGGAATAGGACAGGAAAACACGGACCGGCTGCGACACGGACGCCCCCTATGAGACTGCTTCCCGGTCGCTTTATGCCGTATCGACTGGCCTCGTGCCAACGGCTGACCGGAATTTGCAGCGGTCCGGCCCATAGTGCCCCGACGTCAGCACCATCCGCCCGTTCTGGCGCTGGCGGGAAACCGGATCGCCCCCGCTGGGTTATGCCATTGTTGCAACGCTGCCGCAGCGGCCTGCGTGCAGCGCATGGCGACGTCATTCTTCGAGCGGTTCCTGAACCGCCCGGAGAGTGGCACCGTATACACAGCTTTGATACCGCGTCCCTGACGCGGCGGTGTTTCTCTGCCCAGAGACCCGGGCCGTCACCGGCGGTCCGACCTTCCCCTGACCGGCGGCCGCTCTGCGGACCGCCGGTTTTTTTTCGGGCGATCTGGAAACGCCGCCGCCAGGCTCAGACGAGCGGGCTGTCCGCGCAGTCGGGAACACCGGCGATGTCGCTGAAGGTCACGCTGCCGTGCCCGGCGATGGTCAGGAGGAAGTCCGCGCCATCCCGCTCCAAGCTCATATCCCGATAGCTGATCTGTCCGTGCAGGGCGCTGAAGTCCACCGCGTCGGTGCCCCAGCGGAAGTCGAGGATCGTATCGTCGCCGAACCCGGGTTCAAACACGAAGCGATCGTGGCCGGCGCCGCCGTAGAGGCGGTCGTCGCCCGCCCCGCCGGTCAGGACGTCGTCCCCGGAACCGCCCTCGAGCTGATCATCGCCGGCACCGCCCTCGAGGCTGTCACCGCCGGCGCCGCCAAGCAGCAGGTCGCGGCCGCCGGCACCGGCGAGGACGTCGGCACCGTCCGTGCCGCCGGTGCGGGTGTAGGCGAGGAACACCTGGTCCTGGATCGAGTCGATGGTGGTGTTGCGCTCGATCACCTCGGCGAGGGTGGTGCCCCAGAGGTCGGCGCGCTCCGCAGGGGCCAGCACGGCCTCGCTCCACTGCGGATCGCCATCGCGGATGCGCAGGAACTGATCGGTGATGATCCGCGCGAAGGTCTCGCCGACCAGGCCGCCATCGACGGCATCTTCGGCAAGGCCGCCGACCCACAGGTCGATCGCATCCACGTCGTCATAGACGGCGGCCAGCCGTGCCTGCACCTCAGGATCGCTGGACATGTCGGCGAAGCTGTCGACCCGGCCGAGGCCGAGAGCCTCGCGGACGCTGTTGTAGTCCGGCAGGCCGTGGTCGCGGCCGCGCTGGATGTTGATCGAGGCGAGGTCGAGACCGCCGGCGCCAGGGGGTCCGAACAGGAAATTGCGGACGTCATCGACAATCATCGTGTCGATCTGCTGCGAGACCGTGCCGGCGATGCCGCGGAGCAGCGGCTCGATGCCGCCGCCCTCGGCCAGCACCTCGGGCGCAAAGAACGCATCGCGCAGGGCGAGATTGCCGGCGGCGCTGGTGGAGCCATCCTCGTCCAGCCTGAGCAGCGTTGACGACAGCATGCTGTGCCCGACCCGGAAGGCGGCGCTGGCGAACTCGACGGCGATGCCGGGATTGACCTCGGAATCATAGCCGGTATAGGCGGGAATCGCGTCCGGGCCGACGAGCAGCGGCAGGAATTCGTTGAAGGTGATCGCCTGGACCAGCGCTTCGACCCGGGCCCGGGCGATCGCGTAGAGCTCATCGCCGGTCAGCGTCGGGCGGGTCTCCTCGAGCTGATCGACAATGCGGTTGTGCTCGCGGGTGAACAGGGTGTGCATTGAGGTCAGCACCGCGTTCTCGCCGGCCCGGACATCGCCGGCGAGGGTGTTGCCGTCGGCCATGGTCGGCAGCAGGCCATCCTCGCCGATCTTAAGCCGGCCGTCGCCGGTGCGCATCATCGCCGCCCGTTCGTCGTCGGAGCCGTAGACCATCGAGGCGTCAAGAAATGCGGTGATCGCGTTGTCGAACTGCCGGGGATTGTCCGCGCCGGTCCCGCTTCCCTCCCGCCAGGCCGAGCGGTGGAAGTCGATCTCCGCCGTTCCTGTCCCGAACGGGTCGAAAAACCGGTCGCCGGTGGGGACGGCGATCGGCATCGCCTCGCTGGTCCCGTCCTCAATCAGGTCCAGGTCGTGGTCGATGAACTGGCCCCAGGCCCAGAGGACGTCGCTGGCGCCGACGATGCTCGGCACGTCGCCGTCCTGGGCGACCACGGCGTTGCTGATCTCCCGCGGGTTGGGCCGCCCGGCTTGCAGCGGTGTTGCCCCGTCCCCGGCGTACGCGGCGAACGTGAGACGGAGCATCTCGGCGCCGGTGCTGCCCCAGTCGGGATGGTCGGGATTGGTGGCGAAGCCATCGGGGGCACGGCGGCTCGCGGTTGGCGGCTCGTCGTGGCAGCGCTGATGCCAGAAGCCACGATCGTGAGGGACGCTGTCGTAAACACGGCTTGCCGCGTCTTCGTTATGGCCTTCGTCCGAAAATACGCTCTCTAATCGAAGAAAGGCCTGCAAACCCGGTTCATCTTGCGAGTTTTCGTCGCGGCGATCCACAAGCAACGGTGCGGGACGCCAGGATCGGATAAAAGTCCACATCGCTCAAGACCTGATGGTATCATCGATTGCAAAACACCATGATCAACGTGGCATCACTGCGGATTAATCGATTGGCGCCGCAACCTGTCCGCGAATGAAGCCGCTGAGATGCTCGTATCCCGCCTCGCAGTGAGCGCCCGCCCCTTCTGGGAGCGAGTGATGCCCCAATTTGATGAGCAACTGGGAGAATACGTCTCCTGGCGGCTCTTTACTTACCGCCCCAGTCATTATTCATTGTACTCACGCGTTCGTGAAACGCAAACCCGGAATCGCCACGCGGCGCCCGAGCCGTCGTGCCTGAGCGCCGATCCCCCGACGCAACCGCCGGGTCCGCAAACGGACCGGCTGGGCGGTGATCCGCAGATCGTTGATGCCGCTCAGTCGCCGGCCGGATTCCAGTCGAACGCGACCCGGACCACACCATGGTCGGAGGTGGCCGGGTCGTCATCCTCCACGTGGTCGTTCCAGACCATCATCTCCCGGAACGACCACAGCCGTTGCTCGGAATGATCGTAGAACTGCTCGGACACCATGACGTGGTCGATGATCTCCTTCACCCCTTTGAAATCATGGGTGTAGTAGGTGTCGGTGAGGCTGCGCAGCTGCTGCAGCGTGGCGGCCGTGTACAGGCCGATGTCGTTGCGCCGCGCCGCGGTGCTGTCGGCATAGAGGCGCAGGGACGGCTGTTCGGAGAGGATCATCAGGGTGTTCGACAGCTGGCCGTCGTTCAGGTCGCCGACCAGCACGGTCGGGGTGTGGGTGCCGGTCATGGTCTCATTCAGGATCATCCGCAGCGCTGCCGCCTCGGCCGTCCGCCGGATCGTCGAGATCGCTGCACCCAGAGCATTCTTGTGCGGGCGGATGGCGGGATTGCGATATTCCTCGATGTCCAGGCGGGTCGACAGCTTGGATTTGAGGTGGGCGGCGAACACCGACAGCTCGGGCACCTCGGGAGCGCTCCTGTGGCCGACCACCACCTGCAGCGGCGAGCGGGAGAATTCATCGATCCGGACCTCGATCTCGTCGTCTTCGTGGCTCGGCAGCAGCGGCTCATCCGTCTCGCTCTCGGTGTCCGCGACACTGGGATGGGCATTGATCTCGGCCATCGACTTCTTGCGCTTGCGCAGCGTGAACGCCGGTGGAAACGCCTTGTGCCGGATCGACCGGCGGATCGTCCAGGGATCCCGCACCGCCGCTGCGACAGTGATCCCGTCCCAGGCCCCGTCCTTGATGAATGCCAGTTCATAGTCCCCTTCGAGGCCGGCCGTCTTGGCAACGTCGAAGGCATCAGCCAGGCACTCCCGGGACCACAGCTCCTGAAAGGCGATCACGTCGGCATCCAGGCGCTTCAGCGTTGCCGCCGTCCAGGCGATCTTGTCACGATAGCGCTCCGCGGTGTAGGGGCGGCTGGTCGGGTACATCGGTGCTCCGGCCAGTTGCAGGTTGTAGAGGTTGACCGAAGCGAACGTGATGTCGCGTTTGTTGCGGGCCATGGCGCGGCTCCTCTGCAGGACGATGTGGAAAGACTGTTCAGCCACCGCGGCCGTCCGGGTCCGGTGCGGTCACCGCGGCGATGACGCTGCCGCTTTGCCGGCCGGGCGCTCAGCGGTCGCAGAAGGTGCCCACCGTGTCGCACGACGCCGCGCTCAGCTGCCGCCAGGCCCCCCGGCGGCGGGCGGTCAGCGCCATCACCGGATCGCCGCGTGCGGCCAGGGCCGAGACGCGGCTGGCCGTCATCGGCTCGGTCGCCCGCGGCTCGCCGACCGCATAGGCAAGTGACTGAACGTCGAGCAGGCCGCCGAAACTGTTGCTCACCCGCGGGTCCGCGCAGGCCGGACGGTTGAGGAGGGCTTCCTGCCATTCGAACCAGGCATCGGAGCCGAAATCCGCTTCAGCGGTGAGCCGGGTGTTGTCGATGTCGAAAACGAAGAGAACGCGTTCCGCGCCAAAGCGGGCCCGCAACGGCGCGATCACCGCGTCAAGGTCGCTGAGCCGGTCGAGAGTACGCTGAGGTGGCGGCTGCGGTTCGTGGGGCTCGACGCGGCAGACCTCAGCCACTTCCGGCGTCGGCGACGCCGGGCCGGCGACGACCAGCACCGCGATGGCGCACATCCACCACAACCGCATGCCAAGCTCTCCCCCGAACCGGGGCCAGCTCCGGGATCCGCTCCGCAGCCCCCGGACCGTTGCCGGGAGCACGCCACTTCGCAGCGGCGTTCCGGGGCCGCCCGACCCACCATTCGGCGCAACCCCGAGATTAACGCGTTTGGAGGCCGTTGACCAGCGCGACAGCTCTGCGGCCCGCGAGGCCGGCCCTGGCAACATTTTTGCAAGGTGGGGGTGGTTGATTGTCCGATCCGGTCTGCTGAGGACCGGAGGTTTTTCGGGTTGAAACCACATATGCGAGTGCGTCACGATTTCTGTCGGCAAACCATCGGTGACGCAGCTTCGAGGAGATCGACCGATGACCCATCCCCTGGATCCGACGCCGCAGGTTCCACGCTATCCCGCCGTGGAGGGTTACCGCCTGACCACCGCAGAGATCACCTATCACCTCCCGGACTACCCGGAATTGTTGCAGAATTATCTCTGGCAGGGCCTCGACCGCTTGCCCGAGTTTCCGATCCTGCGGCGGTTCCTGGCGTACTGGGAAAACAACCTGGAAGGGCGGCTGCACAGCGTCCGGGTGGCCTCCACGACGCTGATCAAGCCCGGGCAATATCGTCACATCGACGGCCTGATGCAGCTCCACTGAGCCGTTGAAACCACTGGGCCGTTGAGACCACTGGGCCGTTGAGACCACTGGGCCGTTGATCGCAGCCGCCGGCAGTCCCCCGGCGGCCGCCATCTCCGGTTTGGCCGGGCGCGAGGCCGACGGCAAGGGGAGTGGGCGCCGGCCGTCTCCTCCTGACCTGGTTGCGCTGCGCCGCCCGCGCCGCGGTCCCACCGGTGCGCTGCAGGGGCGGGCGGCAGGTCCTCGGAACCAGACAGGAGATTTGCGACGCTTCCGGGACGCGACCTGGATTTGCGCCGCACTCTTCTGTATACATCGGCGACAAACTGTTAACGCCAACGTGTATGATGGGGGCAGGACGGAGCGCCGGCCGGACAGGGCGGCGCGACGCGGATGACCTCTTCGACCCGGGCAGCAACCAACGACGGCACGACCATGCAGCAGCCGCAACAAACGGCCTTGAAGAAAGCACTCCGGGAATGCCGGCTCGGCTTCCTGTTGCTGGGCGTTTTCAGTTTCTTCATCAATTTGCTGATCCTCACTTCGCCGATCTACATGATGCAGACGTTCGACCGCGTGCTGTCCTCCGGCCGGGTCGAGACCCTGATGTTCCTGACGCTGATTGCCGGCATCGCCGTCCTGTTCATGGGGATGCTGGAGATGGTGCGCGGCCGGTTGCTGCAGCGAATGAGCCGCTGGCTCGGTCGCCGGCTCGGGCCGGAGCTGATCGCCTCGAGCATGAACGGCACCCGCTTCGGGTTGATGCAGGGCGCCCAGCCGCTCCGCGACCTCGCGACCCTCCGCGGCTTCATCGGCAGCCCCTCGATCAACGCCCTGTTCGATGCGCCGTGGGCGCCGATTTTCCTCGCGGTCATCTGGCTGATGCATCCCTGGCTGGGAATGATCGGGGTGGCGGCCGCGATCATTCTGCTGTTCGTGGCTTTCCTCAACGAATGGTTGTCGCGGAAATCACTGAAGCAGGCGGGGATCATGTCGATCGCCAACACCCAGCGGGCGGACTCGGCGATCCGCAACGCCGAGGTGTTCCACGCCATGGGCATGCTGCCGGGCTTTTTGCGCAGCTGGTCCGACCGGGAGACCTCGGCCCTCGATCTGCAGCAGGACGCCGGCGACAAGAACGCGACGCTGGTCGGCTTCTCCAAGTTCGTGCGGCTGTTCGTGCAGATCCTGATCCTCGGTACCGGCGCCTATCTGGTGCTGCAGGCAGAGCTGACCAGCGGCGGAATGATCGCCGCGTCGATCCTGCTCGGCCGCGCCCTGGCACCGGTGGAGCAGGCGATCGGTGCCTGGAAAGGCCTGATCGCCGCCCGCGACTCCTACGGCCGGATGACGGCGCTGCTGGAAAAGCTGCCGAGCCGGGACGATGCGATGCCGCTGCCGGCGCCCAAGGGCGAACTGGCCTGCGACGGGGTCATCTACGTGCCGCCCGGCCGCGAGCAGCCGGTCCTGAACGCGGTGAATTTCGAGCTGAAGCCCGGGGAGGCGCTGGGTGTCATCGGCCCTTCCGCGTCCGGCAAGTCGACGCTCTGCCGGATCCTGGTGGGAATGTGGCGGCCAACCCGCGGCCGCGCCCGCCTCGACGGCGCCGACCTGTTCGCCTGGCCGGCCGAACAGCTTGGTCCCTATCTCGGCTATCTGCCCCAGGATGTGGAGCTGTTCGCGGGCAGCGTCCGCGACAACATCGCCCGCCTCGATCCCGATCCTGAGCCTTCCCGGGTCGTCGAGGCAGCAGTCACCGCCGGCGTGCACGAGATGATCCTGCAGCTGCCCATGGGGTATGAGACCGAGATCGGCGAGGCCGGGGCCTACCTTTCCGGCGGACAGCGCCAGCGGATCGGCCTCGCCCGTGCCCTCTATGGCCGGCCGCGGCTGATCGTGCTCGACGAGCCCAACGCCAACCTCGACACCGATGGCGAGGACGCGCTGGTCAATGCCATCGTCCAGGCGAAGAGCTGGGGGGCCACCGTGGTCATCGTCGCTCATCAGCCGCGGATCCTCCGCCCGGTGGACAAGCTGATGCTGCTCCGCGAGGGGCGGATGGACCTGTTCGGCCCGCGCGATGAAATCCTCAACAAACTGCGGCCCAAGCCGGTCTCCGACCAGCGTCAGCCGCAGAAGCCGGCTGCTGCCACCGCCCGCCCGGCGTCCCGGCCGGTCCCGGCGACGAACCCGGCTGCGGCGGCGACTGCGACGGCCCGTACCGCCGACGCCGCCGTTCACCCGTCGTCCGCCCAGCCCGGCAGCGCGGATCCGTCCGAGGTGGCCTCGGCGGGGGCCTCGGTGACCCTGCGCACCGAAGGAGCAGGATGATGCCGGCGACCGCCAGCCGCGAGCTCACTGTCCCGAAAATCCCGTCACTCACCCCGCCGGTCCCGCCGCTGCGCCATGAACTGGGCGGCACCGCCTGGATCGGCCTGTTCCTGATCATCCTGTTCTTCGTGATCGGCGGCGGCTGGGCGGCCACGGCGCCGCTGTCCGGGGCGGCGATCGCCGACGGCGTGGTCAGCCCCGCAGGCAGCCGCCAGACGGTGCAGCATCTGGAAGGCGGCATCATCCGCGAGATCAAGGTCAGCCGCGGCGACGTCGTCGAAGAGGGGCAGCCGCTGGTGGTGCTCGAAGACATCCGGGCGACCGCCGAGTATGAGGCGCGGCTGACCCGCTTGCGCGCCCTGGCGGCGGCCGAGGCCCGACTGCTCGCCGTCCGGCTCAACACGGACGGGATCGAGTTCGATCATCCGTCCCTGGCCGATCGCGACGATCCCGAAGTGCGGGCCCTGATCGAACAGCAGCGCAGCCAGTTCCGCTCCGCCCGCGAGAGCGATGCCACCCGCACCGCCATCCTCGGTCAGCGGATCGCCCAGCTGGAGGAGCAGATCGTCGGCACCGAGCGCCAACTGGTCGGCGTCCGCAAGCAGCTCGCCCTCATCAAGGAAGAGATTGCGGATGTCAGCGGCCTGGTGCGGGAGGGCTTGGCACTCAGACCGCGGCTGCTCGAGCTGCAGCGCCGCGAGGCCGGAACGATCGGTGAGGAGGGCGAGCTGATGAGTCGGATCGCCCGCGCCCGGGAGCAGATCGGCGAGACCCGGATGCAGATCATCAACCTGCGCACCACCCGGGTCGAGGACGCGGACGCGGAACTTACCGAGGTCCAGGCCCAGCGGGTTGAGGTGGAGACCCAGATCGCCGAGAGCTTCGATAAACTGACCCGGACGGTGATCACCGCCCCGGTCGCCGGCACGATCCTCGAAGTCCACTTCAAGACCACCGGCGGGGTGATCCGCCCCGGCGAACCGGTCCTCGACATCGTGCCCGCCGAGGATGAGCTGATCATCGACGCCAAGCTCTCGCCCAACGACAAGGATGACGTCTACGTGGGGCTCACCGGCCACGTCACCTTTCCCTCCTATCCGCAGCGGCATATGCCGCGGATCCCGGCAGAGCTGACCAACGTCTCGGCCGACGCCTTTGAGGACGAGCGCACCGGAGCCAGCTACTACACCGCCAAGGTGACGATCGACCGCGCCCAGCTGCGCGAGCTGGCACCGCAGGTGGAGCTGACCCCGGGCCTCCCCGCCACGGTGTTCATCGAGACCTCCGAACGCACGGCCCTCGACTACATCCTCGACCCGATCTGGCTGTCCATCGAACAGGCCTTTCGCGAGCATTGAGCGACCCCGCCGTCGCCGGCCGGCTCCCCGGACAGCCGCGCCGCTGCGGCGGGCGGCGGGCGCCCGCGGCGTTGAGCTTTGGCGTCGCTTCGGTCTTAGATGACGGCCGAGTGGATCGGATCCTTCGCCTGGTTCCCAGGCGGATGATCGGTCGATCCACGCAACGATTGATCGTGTGGTTCGATTCAGCTGACGGATGGGTCCCATCCGTCAGCATCGAACCACTCGTCCGCGATTACAGGTGAGCCGGCGCCGGTGCCGTATCCGATTCCAGACAACGAGGACCACCGCCTGAAGGCGCTGGAAGCTTACGGGGTGATCGGCACGCCGCCGTCGATGGATTTCGACGAAATCGCCGAGATGGCGGCACACATCTGTGGCTGCCCGGTGGCCGTGATCAACATCGTTGCTGACCGGTGGGAGTGGTACAAAGGCAAATACGGCATTCCCGAATCCGTAAGCTGCGAGCCCAGGGGCGGCGTTTGCTCGACAACCATTTGCTTCAGCGACGTGCTCATCGTCGAAGACCTCTCGAAAGACGAGCGCTTCGCCGGTCAGGCCATGGTCAAGGGTGAGCCGCATTACCGGTTCTATGCGGGCGTACCGATGATCAACCCCGACGGTTTTGCCCTTGGCAGCCTGTGCGTCCTCGATTTCCAGCCCCGGGGGATCGATCCGCGGCAGACGGACATCCTCCGCTGTCTGGCCCGCCAGGCTGTCGCCCAGCTCGAACTCCGCCGCACAGTTGCCGAGCTGGAGCGGTTGAGCCGTGCGCTTGTCACCGAGCGGAACCGGGCGGAGGCGCTGCTGCGCAATATCCTGCCGGCCTGTATCGCCGATGAACTGAAGCAGGACGGCAGCGTCAGGCCGCGCTACTATGACCAGGCGACGATTTTGTTCACCGATTTCAAGGGGTTCATCAGGCTTGCCGAACGGCTCGAACCGCGGGCGCTGATCGAGCAGCTGAACGACCACTTCACGGCCTTTGACGATATTGTTGCTGGCCATGGATTGGAGAAGTTGAAGACAATCGGTGATGCGTACATGAGCGTTGCCGGCCTTCCCCGAACGTCGCGCTCGCAGGCCGCCGACGCCTGCGCCGCCGCGCTTGACATTCGCGATTACATGGCGCGTGCCAACCACGCCAGGGAAAAGCTGGGGCTGCCGGCGTGGCCGATCCGGATCGGCCTGCACACCGGCGGGGTGATTGCCGGCGTGGTCGGCAAGCAGAAGTTCACGTACGACATCTGGGGGGACGCCGTGAACGTCGCCGCCCTGATGGAGCGCCACGCTGAGGCGGGCCAGATCCTGATTTCCGATGCCACTTACGGCCGCATCCACCGGACCTTCACAACCGTGCCCCGCGGCGAGATCGAAAGCGCCAAGAAAGGGCGGGTGCGCTGCCACGTGCTGGAAGCCCGCGCGCGCGGGTGAGCGCGACCCGCCGCGGAGAGGCCTTGCCGGGCGCAGCAAGCAAAGGAAAAATGGCGAGACGATGCAAACCAGATCGTGTCGCCGCCCTGGCGCGCTGTGCGGTGTGGGCCGCAGTCGCCGCCTGAGCTTCTGTTGCAGGTTCACCGGCAAAGCGGACGCTGGTGCGCGGCCGGACATGAACGATGTCGCGCCCGGGATGCAAAGGGGTTGGTAAGCGAATGTGCCAATCCCAGATCGTTAAGCTTTTGGGATTGAGGAAGACACAAGAGAACAATCATGGACCCATGGATTCACTTAATTTTTGTGTTTATTGTTATTATTTTGTTGAGTGGGCGCCGTCCCCTGTTGCGGTGGTTGCGAATGTGGCTCGGAGTCCACCGTCACCATTCCATAGATGCGTACGCCTTTCCGCCGCGGGTGTTCGAGAAGGTCGCGCTTCAATATCCACATCTGTCAGAGCCACAAATCCGTGATGTTGAGCGCGGCCTGCGCGACTATTTCCACATCTGCAACATCGGGCCGCGACGAATGATCGCCATGCCGTCACAAGTCGTGGACGCCGCCTGGCACGAATTTATCCTCTTCACGAAGGACTACCGCAATTTCTGTAGGCGGGCACTGGGCCGGTTTCTCGACCACACCCCGGCGGAAGGCATGCGAACGCCGACCATTGCTCAGGAAGGCATCCGCAGGGCTTGGCGTCTCTCTTGCGATCGCGAAGGTATCGATCCATTCAGCCCCGGGCGGCTCCCATTGCTCTTCGCTCTCGATGCAGACCTGGCGATCCCGGACGGCTTCCACTATTCCCTCGATTGTGGGAACACCCCGGGAGACGTCTACTGCGCCGGAGCGATCGGCTGCTCGACGAGCTGCGGAGACGGCGATGACGGCAATGGCGGCGACGGCAACGGCAACGGCGGTAATGGAGGGTGCGGCGGCGATTAGGTCGTCTGGCCAGCGCTCGCGGTGGGCACGTCGGTCCACGGAAACGGTCGCGGGCACCGACTCCGCCGGCGCCGCGACCCGGGCCGTTTGCCGAAGACAGCGCACGCGCCGGACTGAGGCGGAACGTCTGCCGGCCTTCCGCCGGATCGCGCAGATCCCGACATTCCCGGTCATTTCCTCCTCTGCCTGCACCCTGGACGGTCCGGGCAACTGCGCTACATGAGCTCCGGGGCCTGATGCGGGCCGGCGTGATCCGGGGCGCGGACCGCCGGAGGGAGGGACTGGGCGATGCCGAAGATCAGCCAGGATGTGGACTTCCTGATGACCTGCTTCGGCGAGGTGCTGCGCGAGCAGGGCGAGCACGCCGTCGCCGACCGGCTGCCGTGGCTGCGTGCCGACCCGGCCGATCCGGGCGGTACGGTCTCCGACCGGCTCGCCCAGGCTTTTTCCATGGGCTTCAGCCTGCTGAACATGGTCGAGGAAAACGCTTACGCCCAAGGCCACCGGGAGATGGCCGCGGCCGGCCGGCTCAGCGAGCGCTCGGGCTCCTGGGAGAACACCTTTCGCCGGCTGAGTGAGGCCGGACGCCCGGCCGGTGAGATCGCCGCGGTGATGCCCGGGGTGTCCGTGGAGCCGGTGCTCACCGCCCACCCGACCCAGGCCAAACGCCGCACTGTCCTGGAGCACCACCGGGAGCTCTACCTGCTCCTCGTCCAGCGCGAAAACCAGATGTGGACCCCCGGCGAGCAGGCCGAAATCCGCGAGCAGATCAAGGCAGTCATCGAGCGGCTGTGGCGCTCCGGCGAAATCCAGCTGGAGCGGCCGGACGTCGCCAGCGAAGTCCGCAACGTCCTGCACTATCTGCGCAACGTCTTTCCCACCGTGCTGCCGCTGCTCAGCCGGCGGCTTCGCGAGGCGTGGCAGGACGCCGGGTTCGACCCCTCGCTGATTGACCACAGTCATCCGGTGCTGCCGCATCTGTCGTTCGGCAGCTGGGTCGGCGGCGACCGCGACGGCCACCCGTTCGTCAGCGCGGCGATGACCCGCGATACCCTGAACGATCTGCGCGCCGTTGCAATCGCCCTGGTTGGCGAGGCGCTGACCCGCCTTGCCACGCGGCTCAGCCTCTCCCAGCATGCCCAGACCCCGGGCCCGCGGCTGCGTGGCCGCCTGGAGACGATGCTGCGCAATCTCGGCCGCCGCGGCGAGGCGGCGGTTCGCCGCAACCCGGACGAGCCCTGGCGGCAGTACGCCAACGTTATGCTGGCCATGCTGCCCGACCAGGCAGGGCGGAACGAAAGCGGCTACCAGCGGGCCGGAGAGCTGCTCGCCGACCTGGAACTGCTGCGGGACGATCTGGTCCGGCTTGGCGCCGACCGCCTCGCCCGGATCGATGGGGAGAGTGCCAGCGATCTGGTGCGCTGCTACGGGTTCCACGCCGCCCGGCTGGATATCCGCCAGAACTCCCGGTTCCACGACCTTGCGGTTGGCCAGCTGCTGCAGGCGGCGAAGCTCGCCGAGACCGGCTTCGAGAGCTGGGACGAGTCGCGTCGCCTTGACTTCCTCAATACCGAGCTGGCGAGTCCGCGGCCGTTCGTCCGGCCGGACGCGCCGGTGGGTCCGGAGGCGCGCGCGGTGCTGGAGTGCTACGGCGTGCTCTGCCAGCACCTCGCCGACCACGGGCCCGACGGCCTCGGCGCGCTGATCGTCAGCATGACCCGCAACCTCTCCGACATGCTCGTCGTCTACCTGCTCGCCCGGGAGGCCGGGCTCCTGGTTGATGACGGCGACGGGCCGTGGTGCCGGCTGCCAGTCGTGCCGCTGTTTGAGACGATCGAGGACCTGGAGCGGGCACCGGCGGTGATCGGTGATTTCCTCGCCCACCCGATCACCCGGCGCAGCCTGGAGAAGTGGCCTGCCGGCGACGGCGAGCGGCGGCCGCGGCTGCAGGTGATGATCGGCTACAGCGACTCCAACAAGGACGGCGGCCTGCTCGCCAGTTTCTGGTCGCTCTACCGGGCGCAGCGGGCTCTGACCGAAATTGCCGGCAGTGCCGGAGTGCGGATCCGGATGTTCCACGGCCGGGGTGGCACCGTCAGCCGTGGCGCCGGGCCGACACACCGGTTCCTGGACGCGCTGCCCGAGGGCTCGGTGGCGGGCGATCTGCGTCTGACCGAACAGGGGGAAACCATCGCCCAGAAGTATGCCAACCGGATCACCGCCGCCCACAATCTGGAGCTGCTGATGGCCGGTGCGGTTCGCCGCACCCTCCTCGACGGCGACGACGACGGCGACGGCCAGCCGGGCGGCCATCCGCTGTTCGCGGTGATGGACCAGCTCGCCGCCGCCAGT
This sequence comes from uncultured Rhodospirillaceae bacterium, assembly GCA_964454795.1. Taxonomy (GTDB): domain Bacteria; phylum Pseudomonadota; class Alphaproteobacteria; order Rhodospirillales; family Defluviicoccaceae; genus CAYVUM01. The sequence continues at coordinate 1,291 of CAYVUM010000077.1, read as the reverse complement.
CGCGAGGCGTACCGGGCCCTGGTCGACAGCGACGGGTTTGTGACGTTCTTCTCTCAGGCGACCCCGATCGACGTGATCGAGCAGACCCGGATCGGCTCCCGGCCGGCGCGCCGCACCGGTGAACGCACGCTCGGCGCGCTCCGGGCCATCCCGTGGGTGTTCGCGTGGAGCCAGTCGCGCTTTTATCTGTCCGGGTGGTACGGGGTGGGAAGCGCGCTCGGCCAGTTGCGCCAGGACCATCCCGACCGGTTCGCGATGCTGGCGACAAGCATCCATGGCGGCGGCTGGTCTCCCCTGAACTATGTGTTCAGCAACGCTGCCACCAGCGTTCTGAGCGCCGATGCGGAGCTGATGGGGGCCTATGCAGGCCTGGTTGCCGACGCGAGCCTGCGGGAGCGCTTTCTGCCCGCGATCCTGGCGGAGTATGTCAACACCCGCCGGATGCTGGAGACCCTGTTCGACCAGTCGCTGGAGAGCCAGCGGCCAGTTCTGTGCCGGGCAATCGGCTTGCGTGCCCCGGCCCTGCGGTCCTTGCACCGGCAGCAGATCGATCTGCTCCGGTCCTGGCGGGAGATGCAGGCCGCCGGTGACGAGGCGGCCGCCGGGCCGGTGCTCTCCCGGCTGCTGCTCGGGGTCAACGCCATTGCCAGCGGCCTCGGCACAACCGGGTAGGCACGGCGGGGACCGGGTCCGCCGGCGCCCGACCATGGGGCTCAGGGGGCGGTCGGGTCCGGCACCGGGTACTGGTCGAACTGAAGCATCAGTTCGGTCAACTCCTCCTGGCTCGGCACCCGGCGGTTCCTGGTGAGTTCTGCCATGCCCTCGAAGTAATGCTCGCGAGAGTCAGCAGGGCAGAACATAATAAGCAGCTTTGACTGAAATGAACTGGCATTCGAAAACGCATGAGGAGTGTTTTCGGGGACGAGCATAAAACTCAACCGCGGCGCCACCAGTTTGCGGCGATCGAGCAGAAGTTCGACCTCGCCATCGACTACGTAAAACATTTCGACCAGGTTCTTGTGAATATGCGGGCGCGGTCCCGGTGCGCCACCATCCATGGTATATTCAAAAAGACCGAAATGACCATGGGTGTCAGCGCCGGTGGCTTTGAAAGTGCAGGTTGTTTTCGTCCCGATCTTTACAGTTCTGCCGTCGTCCGGCAGCAGGATCATTGGCAGAGACATCGCTTCTTCTCCGGATCAGACCGTGACCGGACGGCGCCGGCCCGATGTTATCCTAGAGCGGGTCGCCTCCCAATAGGATCGCTCCGCGATGCTATTGGGAGGCGTGA
>CAYVUM010000076.1:0-16596 GCA_964454795.1 uncultured Rhodospirillaceae bacterium | reverse complement strand
CTCCAATGGCCGTAATCCGAACCGGACAGCCGTGGGACGGCGCCCGGCCATGACGGACAGGGAGTGCCGGAGGGGGCGGCGCTCAGCCCACCGGAGGGGGTGGCCCGCCGCCGTTGGCGCGGCCCGGCCCGCCCTGGCGCGGCGCGGCAGCGACGCCGCGATCCAGGGGGTCGGGGTGGTGCCTCGCGGCTTTTCGAGCTGGCGCCGCGGCGACGGCGATGAGCGCAGGGAGGGCGAGCACGGCCCAGGGCGCTGGGACGGCGATGGCGGTGACGCGGTCGAGGGTTCCGCGGGCGACGACCTGCCCGGTTCCGTCGGTGAATTCGAAGGTCGCGGGTGGCTCGAACGCGGCGAAGTCCGGGATCACCGTCACATCGAGGCCGGTCGCGCCGAACGCGGCGAGCCCCAGGGCGACGAAATCGACGCCGAAGAAGCTGCCGCCTGTGAACACCAGGGCCGGAAACCCCGTGCCGCGCGGATCGTCGGCCTCAGTCAGGACGAGGCCGGCGGGAAAGGTCAGCTCCAGACCGCCGCCCGGCAGGCCCGCCGAGCCGTCCAGCGGCACGAAGTCGAGGACAGCGCCGGTCACCAGCGCGTCGTCGAAGGTGACCGAACCGGTCACTGGATCGCCGACGACCAGTCCCGGCACACTCCCCGGATCGACGGCGGTAATCTCTCCAGTGAGCGCAAAGGTCATCAGGGCGGCCGATGCGGGTCTTGCACCGACGACGCCGGCCCCGGCAAAGCAGACGACGGCGAGGGCCGTCGCCAGAACAGCACGTATTCTAACCATGATCTGTCCCCTGGTCCCTGTCCACTTTAGCTTTTTCTTCAGACAAATAGCCCATCGATGACCAACTCGAGATCGAGGCCGGCCGCCTGGGTCAGATTGGCAATTGGCACAAATCCGGCCCCCACGTCCACTTCCAGGATCAGATCGCCGAGTCCGTCGCGGGCGCCGAGGCGACTTATATCCAACTGCCCGTCCGGTGTCAGCAAGGACGGGATCGCCAGCTGCACGCGATCGCCTTCAGCGGCAGAAAAGTCGCGGATCAGGTCGAAGGCGTCGGTGGCGGACAGGATGAAGGTGTCCGCGCCCGAACCTCCGAACAGGATGTCCTGGTCCGAACCGCCATCGAGGACATCGTTACCGGTCCCGCCGACCAGCAAATCCCGGTCGTCGCCGCCGGACAGCACATCGTCGCCGTTGCCGCCGAGCAGGCGATCGGCACCGGCGCCGCCGTCGATCACGCCACCCTCGGCCGGCGCGAACAGCACGCTGTTGCCCGCACCGCCCTGCACGGGCGGGGTCGCCGGAGCGGTGACCGTGACAGTGACCGTCGCGGTCGCGCTGTCGCCCGTTGTGTTGAAAATCTGGTAGTCGAAGGTGTCCGTGCCAACGAAACCGGCGTCCGGCAGGTAGCGGATATCGCCGTCGGCGCCGACGAAAGCGAGGCCGCCCGCCGGCTGACCAACCAGTTCCGGGGTCGGCTCGAGCCCGCCCGTGCGGTCGTTGGCGAGGACGTCGATCGTCACCGGTCTCGCCTGGGTGGTGACCGCGACATCGGGCACGGCAACCAGCTCGGGGATCACCTCGAACACGACCTCCGCCACGCCAACGCCCGCGTTTCCTGCCCGATCGGCGATGCCGGCGGCGTCCACGGCCAGGGTGAACTCTCCGCCCGCCGCGGTGGCCGACCCCAGTCCTTCGATCCGGTAAAGCGTGTCGGTGAGGGCGGTCACGGAGACCCCGGTGGAAATCAGGTTGGCGCCGCCGTCCCGGCTGAGGGTGAGGTCGCCGCGGTCGAAGCTGGCCGGATCGATCGGCTCGGAGAGCACCAGGTCAATGACATCGAGCGGCTTGGTGGAGGTCTCCGGCACATCGACGAAACGCTCGACTGCCGGCCGCGCCAGGTCGGCGAACACCTCGACGGTGGCGGTGCTCTCATTGCCAACGCGGTCTTGGATTCGCAGTTCGAGAACCTGCCACCCGGCCCTGCTGAGGTCGATGGCGGCGGTAAAGGCGGTCCCGGTCATCGCCGCCTGGCCATAGAGTTGCCCGGTGGCGGCGTCGGCGACGAACACGCGGGCATCGCTGTCGGTGACGGTCCCGGAGACCTCCAGCGCAAGGGTGTTGACCAGGCCGTCGGTCGCGGAGATGCCCGTATCGGGCGAGACCGCGACCGGACCGACGAGCGTCGGCGCGATCTGGTCCAGCCGCCAGGTGGCCGCAGCCGGGTCGGCCAGGGCATTGCCGGCAAGGTCCCGGAACGCCGAAGCGTTCACGGTCAGGACGTAGTCGCCGTCGCCGCTCTGCAAGGAGTCGAGGCCCGTCAGGCGTGCTTCGCTCGGCGAGATCACCGCCAGGCCGATGGGTTCGAGATCACCGACGACCACCCCGTCGACCGTCAGAGTCACGGCAACCGGATCGAAGCGGGCCGGATCGATGGCCTCGGAGAATGCGAGGTCGATCCCGGCGACGGGCCAGTTGCGGCTGCCCGGCGCAACCGGACCCAAGGCGGTGATCGCCGGCGCGGTGGCATCGAGGGTCCAGTTGACGGTCGCGCCGCCGAGCCCGGCGGTTCCGGCCGGGGAGGTGACGCCGCCAGCGGAGACCGCCAAGGCATACTCACCCTCGGCCGCGGTCACGATCGAAAGACCGTCGATGCGATAGAGGTCGGCCGCCAGCGCGGTGATCGCGACGACCCCGGAAAGGTCGACGGCGAGGCCGTCGCGGGTCAGGCTCAGGTCGGCCGCATCGACGCTCGCCGGATCGACCGGCTGGGAGAACTGTACGTCGACGGCGCCGAGCGGCGCGTTGCGAAGCTCGTCTTCGACGCCGCTGATCCCGGCCACCGCCGGGGCCTCGGTGCTGGTGGTCCAGGTCTCCACGACCGCACCCGACCCGGAATTGCCGGCCATGTCCTCAACGCCGGTTGCCGAAATCGTCAGTTCGTAGACGCCGTCGTCCGCCGTGGCGAGGCCGAGCCCGGAGATGCGCAGGGTGGTGGCATCGATGGAGATTACCGTCAGTGGATCGAGGAGCGGGATGGTCAGACCGTCGCGCGTAAGGCTCAGGTCGGCGGTGTCAAGACTGGCCGGATCGACCGGTTCCGAGAACACCACATCGACCGCGGTGAGCGGAAATTCCCGCCACGGTCCGTCGATGCCGTTGATCGCTGCCACCCTCGGTCCGGTGACGTCGCTGCTGCGGTAGGTGACCGTGTAGGTCGCCGAGGTGGCGTCGTCAGCATGGTCGAGCAGGTGGAGGATGTCTTCGTAGGTCGGCCGGCCTTGGAGCGGGAACGTCCGGTCGGTCCGCCAGGTATTCTCGGCCGGCACGTCTGTGCCGTCCTCACGGGTGACGCCCAGGACCTCGAACTGCCCTGCCGCCGGGTCGGGCAGTCGGATGTAGTTCCAGCCATTGACCAGGTTGACCGTGACCGTGGTCGTCCGGACAGCACCGCCAACGGGATTGCTGGCGGTGGCCCCGGTCACCACGGTCACCGGGGCGCTGCCGCCATCGCTGAAGTAGAGGGCGTCGGGGAGCCCGAACGCATCGAGGGAGTCATTGACCAGGAAGTCGGGGAGGTCGTCCGCCGGCGAGCCGTCGGCGTCGGGCAGCTCCGACATCACAATCCGCGTCAATTCATGGATGTTGGTGTCCCGGATCAGCGAGAGGTCCGGGTTGCCGAGGCCGTTGACGTGCTCGAAGGTGGCGTCGTAGTCGACGAACCGGCCCTGCAGCGAGGATTGCAGCAGCCATGTGGCCACCTTCGTCTGCCCGGCGGCGATGTCGCCCAGGTCGACGGTCAGGTCCGGCGCCACCGGATCGGTGCCCACTTGCGCCCCGACGATCGCGAAGTCGATCAGCAGGCCACTGTCGTTGTCAACGATTTCGGGCTGCGCTGAGGTGATGCGCAGGTTCTGCGCCGTGCCCGCCCCGTCGTTGCGGACGATCAGCCCGAGGGCGAACGGCTCGCTCGGTTCCACCGCGAAAGTAAACGGATCATCGGCGAAGACGTCGCGTTGGTGGAAGTAGTCGAGGATCAACTCTGGCTGCGGCAGGACGGTGACCGGGGCCGGAGCGAGGGGCTGTTCGACCGGGATTCCGTCGTCCTCGAAGGACAGCGATCCACCGATGGTGTAGATCGCGGGCCCGTCGGGGGCCGCGTCCGGTGCGGGAATGAAAGTGAACTTGGCCGAGCCGGTCGCGCCGGCGGCGAGGACGCCGGTGCCGTCGACAGCGGTGATCCCGGCGAGGACCGGGTCGCTCACCCCGAACACACCCGTTCCGGCAAGGGCGCCGGTCTGGTCGCGGATGTCGAGTTCGATGCCGATGCCGGTGATCGGCGTCTCGGTCGGGTTGCTGAGGACCAGGGTGCCGACGAACGCCGAGCGGGTGAGAACGGCTTCCTGCTCGATCTCGATGCGAACGGAGACGCAAACCTCCGCGAGCGGGTCGCAAACCTTGATTTCGGGGATGACCGGCACAGAACTGAAAATCGTTGGTGTCAGGACGCCGGGCGGCAGGGGTGTTGCGGGATCGAGCCGTCCGGGAGGCGGTAGCGGAACAGGCGAGGGATCGCAGTCACCCTCGACGTTTTGGACAAAGATCGGCGTTGACTTGCCGACCGTGTAGCCGCCAGCGGGGTAGCTCCAAATAAGCGCCGCCGGGATACCGCACGGCACGAACCCGTCACCGGGTTCCTCAAGGGCAATGCGTTCAATCGCCACGGGTATGATCGCCGAGCTCCTGGCGTTCAGCCGATCCAGCGACGGGATCGCCGGGCTGAGCTCGTAGTAGCGATGGCTTCCGAACACCAGCGCGACGTCATTGGCGGCAATCAGGCCGTGATTGGTGATCTCGAACCCGACCACCATGATTTCGCCAAGCTGATCGAGGCTGGACAGATCGATCGGATTGGGAACGATCGTCAAGACCGGCACCGGAACGCTGGTCTCAAAAGTGCTTTCGATGACGATCTCGTAGACGTCCTCGATTTCTGTTTCGACCACCGTCCAGGTGTAGGTGATGGACTGGCGGGAGAGAAACGCCTCCAGCTTTTCCGTCTCGCCGCCATCGACGAAGATGGTGGTGCGGAACGAGTCGTGCTTCCCGGCGGACACGTCGACCGTGTAGTAGCCCTCGGGCAGATCTCGGAAGACCGTCGTGCCGTCGACGTCGTCATTGCGGGCCACTTCAGCGCCGGTGACGGCATCGAGGATGACCACCCGGGCGTCGTCAACAAGCGGCTGATCGGGCGAGAAGAAGAAAAACTCATCAACCACAGACAGCTCAAGGTCCCCGCGGGCCTCCGAGACCGCCCGGAAGGCGAACGGCACGCTCAGGCTGTCGCCATCGGCCCTGAACAGGATCGAGCCGCTGTAAAGGGTCGGCGGCAGGTCGGCGCCGGGCCGGAGGGCGAGGGTGATGGTTGTCGTCTCGCCGCTCGCCAGCGACGGGATCGGCGTGGCCGAGGCGAGGCTCAGCCAGTCGGCGTCCGGCAACAGCACGTTGATCCGGCCGGTCTTGCCGCCACCGATATTGGCGATCTCCAGCTCCACGAAGGTCTGGCCGCCGACCAGCATGCCCGCTTCGAGCCGCGCCACCTCGGCGACCAGGTCCGGTCGCGGCGGCAGCACATTGATGGCCACCGGCAGGGTCGCGGTCGCACCCTGGTCACTGGTCAGCCGAAGGTCGAAGGTCTCGTACCGGAGGTCGCTGTCGGCCGGCACAGTGACCGTCAGGGTCGCCTCCGCGCTGCTGTCGCCGGCGATCGCTTCGGTCACCGCCACATCGGCGTTCCAGCCGGCGGCAAGGTCGTCGAAGACCGCGCTCAATCCGGTCAGCGGGATGTCCGAAATGTTCTCGATGGCGAGGGTGAACGTGCGCGACGCCCCGTCGTGGATCGCCGCCGCGAGGTCGCGGTCGGTGAACCGCAGGCCGATCAGCGCGAAGCTGTCATCTGGCTGGCTGTCCTCCGCCGGATTGCGGGGGTGGTGGGCGTAGACGTTGAACTGGCCGCCCTCTCCGGGCAGCGATGCAAAGTCCACCTGATAGTTGCCGTCGGCGTCGGTGAGGGCTTCCAGCGTCCGGACGAAGCCGTCGCGGTCGAGGGCGACGGTGACCGGCGCCGACGGCACGTCCGCCCCGTCGACGGTGCTGACCGCCCGGCCGCTGATTGTCACCGGATCGCCGGCGACACCGGTCTCGACGGAGGCGGAGGCGGAGGCGGTATAGGCCGCGGCGACGACGGTTGGTGCGGCCGCGACCGTAACATTATTATCCTCGCGCGGGGGACTGCCTTCGTCGACGGTGTCGAGGGCGTCGGTCTCGACGATCAACCAGTAGGTGCCCGGGTCTTCGGGCAGGGTCACCGGCACCGTCCGCTCGATCTGGTCGCCGGCGGCGAGCACGCCGGGCTGGTCGAGCGTGCCGAGAAGTTGGTCGCCGGAGTCGAGGACCGGATCGGTGGAGGCGTAGAGCCGGTCGGTCCAGCCGCTGGCGACTTCCCCGCCGCGGTTCTCGACCGTGAACGTGGCCCCGGCCGCGGCGCCGGCCACCCCGTCGGGCAGATCGGCTGAGCTCACCACCAGGTCCGGGGAGGCCGGCACGGCGGTGACGCTGGCCGATCCGCTCAGGCTGGCGGTCAGGACGCCGTCGCCGTCGGGGTCGAGGCTGGCGAGCAACTGCGCCGCGGTCCCGATACCGGGGCCAACGCCGTCCCCGGTCAGCGTGTACTCGAACGCCGCGTTGGCGCCGAAATCGCCAGCGAGCGCGGTGTTGTCGAAATCAATGACAGCACTCAGCAGCAGCCCGGAAAGATCAAAACTGGTCCCGGTTCCCGGATCGAAACGGATCGCCGGCAGCGCGATCGGTGTGCCGGTATTGAGGACCGGCACGGTTTTGTCCGGCCCCGGCGAGGCGACCGGGTGGGGGAAGGCCAGCTCCAGGCTCACGGGCAGGACGGTCTGGCTGAAGTCCAGATTGAGGTCCAGATTGACGGTCAGGTTGACCGGCCTGCCATCCTCCGGCACCTGGAGGTCGTAGGCCCCGACCAGACGGCCGGAACTGGTAATGGTGCCGTCACCGAGTCCGGCGACGTCGTCCTGGAAGCCGGTAATGACGATCGATGTTCCGGCGCCAAGGGCCAGCGCGGAGACGCCGCCGCCGGCCGGCGGCGGCTCGTCGTTCACGGGTCTGACGATGATCGAGACCTCTGCCTGATCGCTGCCCACGTGGCCATCCGAGACCTCGTAGATGAAGCTGTCGGCGCCGAAGAAGTCCGGATCGGGGCTGTAGGTGATCGTGCCGTCCTCGTTGACCACGTGCGGCCGCGGGCGGGGCCGCTTTCGAGGCCGGTGACGGTGAGGGCATCGCCGTCCGCGTCGGTATCGTTGGCGAGCACGGCGACGGTCACCGCGGTGTCCTCGGCGGTGGCGGCCCGGTCATCACCGGCCACCGGCGGATCGTTGACGCCGGTGATGGTGAGGGTCACCTGAGCGGTATCCGCGCCGCCCTGACCGTCGGAAATGGTGTGCGCGACTGTCTCGGTTGCGCTTTCGCCAACCTGGAGGGACTGGAGGATCGGCGCGTTGGTCGGGTCGTAGGCGAACGTCCCGTCGGCATTGAGCGTGAACCGGCCGCCGAGGGCCAGCGTCACGGCGTTGCCCACAGCGGCGGCACTGCCATTGACCTCGATCACCGTCAGAGGATCGCCATCGGGATCACTGTCGTTGTCGAGAACGTTGCCGGCGGCGATGGAATCCTCGTCCGTATCGGGGGTGTCGTCCTCAGCGACGGGCACCCGGTTGGCGACCGGGGCGATGAAGTCGAAGGCCGCGGAGTTGAGGTCGAGGCCGGTCGTGCCGTAGAGGATGGCGATGACTTCGTCGGGCTCGCCTTCCGGCTTGTCGAGCAGCAGCCGGGTATCGGCGCCGACGGTTTGCAGCAGATAATCATTGCCGGACCCCTGGAGCTGAAGGACGTCCTCGGCCGGATTGAAGTCCAGGATATCCGCCCTGTTACCGAGACCATCCGTTGCGGTATTGCCGTCATCGTAGGCAACGAACGTCGGACCTCCGAGAACGAAGCGGTCCGCCCCGGCATCGCCGCGGAAGGTATCGACTTCTGCGACACCGGGGTGAGCGCCACCAGAGTTGACGCCGATCAGGGTGTCGTCGCCTTGTGAGCCGTGAAGATCATCATCTCCTCCGCCTCCGTCCAATGAGTCATTATCGCCCGACGCATAAATGGTGTCGTTACCCCCCTCGCCAAGCAGGCGATCCTCTCCAGAGCCGCCAAATAGCTGATCATTTCCGTTTCCGCCAACCAAGGTATTGGCGCCGTCGCCGCCATACAGGTCGTTGCCGCCGTCTCCACCAACTAGCCGATCGTTTCCGTCGTTCCCAAAGATGAAGTTGTGTCGTGTGGTCGCGGAGAAAACGAGGGTGTCGTTGCCGCTGCCGCTGTAAAAAAAAAGGCCCTCAACATTTCTAATGAAGCCCAATGGCCTAAGTGTCGTAGTTTCAAAGATTGTACCATTAACGGGGTCAGCATAGTCGGCAGTCAAATCCTCCGTCTCAGCCGTGTAATCCAGGGACGCATAATCGTTGCCAGCGCCGCCGTCGATGGTACTGCGGCCCGTGCCAGCGTCCATCCAATAATCGTCGCCCGGCCCGCCGATGAGGGTGTCGTCACCCACGCCGCCTAAAAGAGCATCGTTGCCGTCGCCGCCGTCGAGGCTGTCGTTGCCGGCTAAGCCGTGGAGCTGGTCGTTGCCGGCGAGGCCGAGCAGCGTGTCGTCTCCGGCGGTCCCGTTGAGGAGGTCGGGGCCGTCCGTGCCGGTGAAGCTGTCCTGCTCGATTTGGAGCGTCCTGCCGTCGATCTCGACGAGCGCGGCATCATCCTCGGCTCGGTACCAGTGCAGCTGCTCGTCGCTCAAGTCGCCGCGGACCAGCGCCGCGAAGATCGCGCCCTCATCACCGGGGCTGTCTTCGGCGTTGAGCCGGGCATCCACGGCATGGCCGAATTCTTCCAGCAGCACGGCGGCGACGCGCTCCGGGTCGCCGATGCTCTGCTCGAGGAACTCCCGGGACAGAAAGATCCGGTCGAGCCCGATCGCATAGGCGCCGAGGGCGCCGTTGAGGTCGGACGCCGGCCGCACGTCGATCCGGGGCAGCCCGCTGAAATCCCCGCGCTGCCAGGCGGACCGCAGGCCGTCGGCCGGCACCCCGTCGCCAAACGCGATCGTCATCCGGCCGGCAAAATCGTCGGACCACGCAAAGACCCGAAGTGCCTGCGTGGCCACCAACTCGGCCTTCCAGAGCAGATCCGAACGCTCGTTGGCAGACGCGACGGCATCCGCCGAAGCGCCCGTGCTCGTCGCGCCGGCCCCGCCGGCTGCCGGCTCCGGGTGCGGACTGTCGACGCGGACAGCGGTGAGGGCGGGGTCCGGACCGGTCTCGAAAGGCACAAAATCGCTGGCCAGCGAATCCGGGAAGATCTCAGGCATCAGGGCATCGGTTGCGGACATGTCGAGGGGGCTCCCGGAAACAACGATGTGCACGGCCTGGGCGAGGCGGCCCGCCGGCGGGGGAAGAGGTCAACAGGCAAACAAACCGAGATTTGCTCAGACGGTTCAGTCGGCTGTGAAGAGGCAAACGCAAGAAGTCGCCGACACGAATCCCCAGGTGTGCATTGCGATTTGATGGAAGAGAAACAATGAGGGCGAATTTTGTTGCTCATTTTTGATCAATCCGTTCGCTTATTCCTCGGAGTTCCTCATTATTACAATATTAATATCAATATAAAAAACAATTCCGATCATAAACATGAAATAAAAAATAACTTATTGATAAAGTTTGTATCCCCAGAAAAACACCTCCTGCCTTCCGGGGTGCCACATTTGCAGCCCATCCGGCTCAGAGCACAGTCCGTCACGGGGGGACACTTTGCTTCTGGCGCCGGTTCACCTGACAGGACACTCATTTGCGCCAGAACCGCCCCCGAAACGCGGATGAATTCTAAACAAGTTTCGCCAAAAAGTCAATCATTGGTCTATGTAAAACAATTTATAGTTTAAAACGCGTCTTATTCTCGACGTTACCGCTTATTCTTGCTGTTCCCCCGGCGGCTGCCACGGCGGGTTGATGGAAACAGCGCGGCCGTCCCGGCGCGGGCCGGCCGGCCGGTCGGCGGACATGCCGCCATCGGGTGTGTCAGTCCGTAACCGCTCCGGTATCGGAGCAGACGGATAACGCCGGCATTTGATGGAGATGGATGGTGGTCGGCCGCGACCCGGCCGACAGGCAGGCCGGTCATTGCCGCGCGGCTGACGGGCGGGCAGGCTCCCCGCCATCCAGCCGGTGAAGGCCGTGGCGAACGGCCGCCGCCAGCGCCGACCGGATCTCCTCGCCGGTCGGCCGGCGGTCGAGTTCCCGATAGGCAGCGGCGCGATAGCACGGCCGGTACTGGGCCATGACGTTCAGGTAGGTTTCCGGAGAGATTTCCTCGGCAAGAAACCGGAACACCGCATCGCTGCCGGCCAGATCATCGGGCAGGACCAGATGCCGCACCAGGAGCCCGCGGACGGCAAGGCCGCTCTCCTCCAGGACCAGGTCACCCACCTGACGGTGCATCTCGCGAACGGCCGCCTGGTTGACCGCGGCATAGTCGCGAACCTTGGAGTATCGCCGCGCCTTCTCCGACTCGCTGTACTTAAGGTCCGGCATATAAATGTCGATAACGCCGTCAAGCAGCGTCAGCGCTTCGAGGCTGTCATAGCCGCCGGTATTATACACCAGCGGCACGCGCAGACCCGCGGCGGCGGCGATGTCCAGGGCCTCGAGGATCTGCGCGACCACATGGCTGGGACTGACAAAGTTGATGTTGTGACATCCCTGTCGCTGCAGCGACAGCATGATGGCCGCCAGTTCCTGCGCCGAAGACTCGCGGCCCATCCCCTGCCAGCTGATCTCGGAATTCTGACAGTAGAGGCAGCGGAGATTGCACCAGGCAAAGAAAACCGTCCCCGAGCCGCGAGAGCCGGTGAGCGGCGCTTCTTCGCCAAAGTGCGGTCCGAACGAGCTGACCACCGCCTTCTCACCGGTCCGGCAAACCGCGCCGGTGATCCCGGTCAGCCGGTTGACGTGACAGGCATGGGCACAAAGGTCGCAGTCGGCGAGGTGCCGGCGGGCGCTCGCCGCCTTCGCCTTTAGCGCGCCGCTCCGGTGCAATCGGAGATACGCAGGTTCGACGCTCGCGGACATCCTGCCCTCACGGTGCTTTCGACTTCGAGACTATCCGATCGACCGTCCGGGCGCCACTGCCCTTCGCGCTATTGCTTCGTCACCGTGTAGGCGCGGGTGTCGTCGTCGAAGGTGATGCGATAGGTGCCCGGCCCGGCCGGGATCGGGATGTCGGCACCGAAGAAGTCGCCGATCCCATCGCTGTTGTTATCGCCGTAGTTGTCGCTCCAGTCGCCATGCACGTCGAACTTGAAGCGTTCGTCAAACGAGCCGGTGAACGTCACCGCGCGCTGCCAGACACCGCCATCGCAGGCCATCGGCGCCACCCCCCAGGCGTTATGGGTGCCGCGGACGGCAAGGCTCGGGAAGCGACACGCCGGACCGTTGCCGTCCGCGACGATCTCATAGGCGCGGGTCTCGCCGTCGAAGCGCACTTGGTAGGAGCCGGCGCCGTCCGGAACCGGAATGTTGGCCCCGAACGGATCGCCAATGCCATCACCGTCATTATCGCCGAAGTTGTCGCGCCAGTCGCCGAAAACGTCGAATTTGAGAGCATGGGGAGTGGCGTCCGAGAAGCTTACCTCCGCCCGCCATTCGCCGCTCGCCGGATCGCAGGTCATCGGCGTGGTGCCCCAGTTGTTGTGGGTCCCCCGCACGGTCATCGAGGGCAAGAGGCAGGGGCCGGCCGGACGGTTCTCGATCATCTGCCGATAGCGCTCCCGGGCCACCGGATGGTCGGCGATCTCAGCGAGGCGCAGCGCGCTGAAGCCGGTGTAGGCGTGGTCCCGGAACGCCGCCTCGATCCGGTCCCAGCCGCCATCGTGACGGATTTCGGCCTGAAGCGCGTTTTCCCCCTTGATTTCGACCCCCTGGGCGGCGGCGCCGGCGGCCACCCAGCCCACCAGATCCTCGGCCGCCGAATGGGCGTTCAGGTTGGTGTCCCGGCCGTTGGCCAGCTCAAGGGCGGTGAAATGCAGGACGACGCCGCGCGGATGATCGTTATAGTGCGACCAGACGCCAATCAGCGGCGCATAACCGCGGGCTGTGGCGTCGCTCTGGAAGTCGATGCTGGTGCGGATCAGCCCGGTGGTGATCTCGGCAATGCGCGGAGTGTCGGGATCGTTGATGCGCCAGTGGATGCCGGGGATCTTGAGGCCGAACGCGATCTCCGCGAAGTCGTCGTTGAAGGCGGCATCGGCGGTATCGATCATCCGGATCCCGTGATCGATCAGCGCCTGGTTGAGGAAGTCGACGAATGTGCGGCCGTACTCGGTGTTGACGTAATCCTTGCGCTGGACGAAGCCGTCGGCATCGCCGGGCGGGCCGATTTCGCCGACGTCGCTGAGCCGGGTGCCCCAGGCCTGGTTGACCCCGGCGAGGTTACCGTACCGGGCGAGCACGTAGTCGCGGAAGGCGGCGACCGCGCGGGGGCCGTAGGCCTGGAAGTAACCGCGATGTGGATATTGGTAGGAGTCGTGCGCATTGTAGGACGGATAGCGCAGCTCGCCGGCGGTGCCGGTCGAGATATTAATTTCATCGATGATCGCGGCCTTTTCGCCGAAATGATCCTCGAAGGCCTCCATGAACTCCCGGTATTCCGGCATCACCAGGTCATCGGCCCAGAGCGTGACAACCTCGACCGAGGTGTTGCCATTTTCGCTCTGGTACTTCAGGTGATCACCCGGGGTGCCGGGAAAATGGGTCCAGATCCAGGCAGGGATCGGCTCAAAGCAGTCGTCGCCGACGTTGGTGCCACACTTATGGAAGGAAAGGATCGGCACCCAGCGCAACCCTGCCGCTTCAATCTCGCCCACGAGCCGGTCGTAGAAGCTCCAGTCGAACTGCTGATCGCCGGCGCCTTCCACCTTGCCCCACCAGACGTCGGTGGAAACGGCGTCGACCCCGAGTTGCTTTGCGACCGAAAGCTGGCGGCGGATGTTCGGCCACTGGTGGTCCTCGATCCGGAGCGGACCGATCACGTTGGCGGTCTCAAGCGCGCCGGCAAAGGCGAGGGGAGGAAGGGCGGCGACGAGCAGGGCGCAGCCAAAGGCTGCGCGGCGGAATGAGCGGATGCGTTCCATGGAACCCTCCATCGGGTTTCGGACATGGCAGGGAAAGAGGCGCTATTCGCGTTTCAGGATAATGGCGCCGTAAGGGGGGATCGGCACGTCGTCGATCTGGTGCGCCGCATCGCCGCCGCGGGTCATCTCCGGGTACTCGCCGAGGTTGTAGGCGGGCCAGCTGGTGTTGGCGATCTCCCGGTAGCGGCCGGAAACACCGACCCGGTATTTCGGCCAGGCATTGCCCCGGACGTTCATGACGATGAGATACTTGCCATCGTCCCGGGTGAACGCCGCAATGCCGTTCGCATCGTGGATATGGGTGATCCGGATGTCAGGCCACGCAAAGGCCTGCGGATCCGTTTTGCGGATTGCGATGACGGTCTCATACCAGCCGCGGACCTTGCTGCGACCGGGATCGCTCTCGTAATCGTCGAGCGCCAGACGGTCGTCCCACCAGGTTTCGCCGGTACCAGGGTTGTACTCGCTGAGCTTGCCGTCGTCCTGGCCGAACTGCATCCACTCGCCGGCCTCCTGACCCATGAAGATCATCGGCACGCCGCGGCCGAGGACGACGCCCGCAGCGGCGATCTGGTCCATTTCCCACCCCTTGCCATCGCGGGCACGCCGCGCGATCCGGTCGTCGGTGTTGCCGACCTCGTCATGGGATTCCGCGTAGATCAGCGCGTCCTGCCAGGAATCGCCGAAGGAGGTGAACGCCTGGCTCAGATGGTCGAGGTGGCCGCCGGTCAGCACCGCCTTGAAGTTGTCATGGAACGGGTCTGCCCACTGGGAGTCCATCGGGCCGTGCCAGTCGCCGGCATAGGGCGCGCCGACGTTCTCGGCGGTGATCCACCAGGTGTTCGGCAGTTCCTCGGCGATCAGGATGATCCCGGGGTTGACCGACCGGGCGGCCGAACGCAGAGCCCGCAGGAAATCCCAGCCACCACCGGAACCGGGGATCTTGATGTTGCCGTCGGAGGCATTGTGGATCGGACGGGTGAAGTCGAAACGAAAGCCGTCGATGTGATACTCCCGGGCCAGATAGGCAATGTTCTGAACGAAGAAGTGCCGGGCAATCTCGTTATCGAAGTTGATCATCGGCCCCCAGACCGTATCGCCGTCATAGTAGGTGCCTTGGTGCAGATGAGTCTGGGCGACCTGCCAGAGAATATTGTCGCCACTACCGCCGTGATTGTAGACGACGTCGAGGATGACAGCGATTCCGTTCTTGTGAGCTGTATCGACCAGTTTCTTGAGCTGGTCGGGTGTTCCGTATGAGGACTCGATCGCGTAGAAGAACGACGGATTGTAGCCCCAGCTGATGCTTAGCGGGAATTCGTTGACGGGCAGCAGCTGCACCGCCGTCACACCCAGGCTGTTGAGGTAGTCGTTGGTCCCGTCGGCATCCAGTTCTTCGGTCACCTGCTGCAGCGGCGTCAGTCCGGGATTGCGGTCCGTGAAGCGCAGGGGATGCAGCTGGTAGATGATGTGGCGATACCACTGCGGAGGCGACCAGTCAGCATCGTTCCATTCATAGTCGTCGCTGACAGTCACGAGAGAGTGACTGCCGAGGCCTGAATTTTCGACGCGCCTTGCTGCCGGGTCCTGAATGAACTGATCAGGTCCGCTCCCTTCGTTAAGGACAAAGCGATAGCGGTCACCGGCGGCGGGCGTGCGGGCAAAGTCGCTGTCCGTTCCCTTGAACCACCAGAACTTGCCGTCGGGAGTGCGGGTCAGGTCAACTGTGCCGGCGAGGCCGTTGGTGAAATCGCCGGTGAGTCGCACCCGGGTGACCGTAGGGCGGACGTGGAGGATCGCGTACCAGGCATCCCCGTGCTTATAGAAGCCGGGAGAACGGTTCCAGATCGCGCCAGGATCGCCGTCGAGCCATGCGACGGCCGGCTGGGCATTGACAGCCGGCGCGAGCGACGGCGCGGCCATGGCAAGCAGTGCGAGACAGACGCAAAAGAGGGTTGAGAAGCGGTGCTTCATGATCTTTGTTCCCCGCTTTGCAGCCGGGTGGATTGCAGCCCCCGGCCTGTTATCGCGAACGAGAATATCAGAAGAGGGAGGTGGCCGGTGTAAGCAGGGTCACAGGCTGAGGGGGTGCGCGTCGTCCGCCGGCCCAGCCCGGCCCGGGCGCGGGAGGAAGCGTCCCTCGACGTCGCCAAACGGTCGTGGTTCAACGGCGGCGGGACCATTCCGCAAGTCGTCCAGCCGCTCCTCGACCTCTGTCGAAACGTACATTGCACCCTCAGCTTGGCGCAGGTGATGGCGGAATCGTCGCCGTCCTGCTGATCTGATCCGTCGTTGTTGCTCTTCTGCCCACGGTCTCCGGTCTCCGCCGTGGCCAAGATCGATGCCCGCGCCCGTTGCGCAAATCCCAATGGGGACGACGAGCCTTGAGGCAATCAGGCGAAGGAAGCGGTCATGCGGGGCTTTGTCTTTGTTTTTGCGGATTCCTCATGGCGCTGCAGCCTCCTCGGGAAATCCCCTGAGGCTGGCCATAAAGCCGGAGCGCACTTGCGGTCGGCGGTTCAATGCCCGTCGGCTCACTTGGCACGGAGGGCCCCGATCCCGAGCCCTGCGATGTCCTCCCGTTCGATGACGAAGGCAAAATCGCGCTGTTCATGCACGGGCCCGCCGGCAACTGAGCGGTTGGCGGCGCCGGCCCGCGGGGTCGGCATCCGGCGGAGGGAACCGGCGCTGGATCCATTTTTGCCGGCCCCGCGCGTCGGAAATCGGGGAGGCTCAGATCGCCGGAACGAACCTGGAGGGAGCGAGCGATGACTGATGTCGAGGCCCATGAGCCGCCGGCCGACGCGATCTACACCTGCCCGATGCATTCCGAGGTCGAGCAGGTCGGCCCTGGTGATTGTCCGATTTGCGGCATGGCGCTCGAGCCTGAACTCGTCGCCGCCGATCAGGGGCCGAGCAAGGAATACCGGAACATGCGCCGGCGGTTCTGGATCGGCGCCGGGCTCTCCGTGCCGCTGGTGATCGTCGCCATGGGGCGTCATTTGGCCCCGGACATGTTCGATGCCGTCCCGGCCCGCTGGCTCGACTGGCTGGAACTGGTCTTGGCGACGCCCGTGGTCCTCTGGGCGGCATGGCCATTCTTCGTTCGCTTCGCGGCGTCGATCCGCAACAAAAGCCTCAACATGTGGACCTTGATAGGGCTCGGCGTCGGCGCGGCTTATATCTTCAGCGTCGTTGCGACCGTCGCACCCGGCATCTTCCCCGAGGCCTTCCGCGGATCGGAAGGCCAGGTCGACATCTA
>CAYVUM010000075.1:14714-16855 GCA_964454795.1 uncultured Rhodospirillaceae bacterium | reverse complement strand
AACCGGACGATCGCCGAGATGCAGACCAACTGCGCCTTTCGCCGCACCACCAACGCCGGGGTGCGCGAAAGCCACGTCCACGACGTGACCATCACCCGCGAAGCCCCGAACTATCAGCTGCCGGAATAGCTTGTGCCGGAGTCGCTTGCTCGCTTCCCGATTGCTTCGGGTTGCGCATCCGCCGCCCCCCGCCACACCGCCACCCGATCCCGGGTTGCCGGCCCGGGCGCGGGGTGCGACGATCGGTCCGTCACCCTTCCCGGCTCGCACGGACCCCGCTCCCCATGTCCCTCGGTTTTGGCAGCTATGATCAGTTCTACCTGTCGGCCGTCGTCCTGATCGGCACCTACGCAGCTGCGGCGGTGCTGCTGTGGCTCTGCCAACACTCCCGCTGGTCCGGGTTCATCCAGACCTACCGGGGCATCGCCCACAATTTCCTCACCGTCATCAACGTCATCTTCGCGCTCAACCTCGCCTTCCTCGCCAACGACACCTGGGAGGCACGCGACCGGGCGCTCGACGCCGTCTACCGGGAGGCTGGCAGCCTGCAGACCATCCTCGACCTGGCCAGAACGCTGCCCGATGGCCCGCGGACCGCGGTGACCGACGCGGTCGGCCGCTATGTCGCAGTCACCGTCACGGACGAATGGCCGGACCTCGCCCGCCGCGAGAGCAGTCCCGCCGTCTCCGAGCGGCTGAACGCGCTGATGGCGCTGATCTCCGGGCCGGCGGTGACCACGGCCGCGGGCAGCGCCGTCGCCTCGCAGCTGCTCGATCAGGCGGCTCAGGTCCGCAGCACCCGCGATCTGCGCATCGCCCTCAGCCAGACCCACGTCAACCCGCTCAAGTGGCTCGGCATGGCCTTCCTCGGCCTGCTGACGATGATCTCGATTGCCATGGTCCACGTCGATACGCCGAAGGCCCAGCTGCTCTCCGTCCTGCTGTTCGCCACCGCCGCGGCGCCGTCCGCAGCGATCATCCTGGTCCATGGCAACCCCTTCCAGCATCCGCTGGCGATCTCGCCGGAGCCGATCGCCGGGGTTGCGCCGGACGCAGCAGCCGCGCTCGCGCCCGGATCCGCCACCCCCTCCCCCGGGCCGGACCGGTAACCGCCGGCGCGGCCGATGAGGCGAAATCGTTTGCCCCTTTTTCTAGTCTCCCCGGCAACCGGAGGGGTGTAGACTTCGGTCGCAGCGGCACAGGGCTCCCTGTTGCGCAGAGAGGGGCCGCCTGGCCGACGTCTTGTGTGCCCACATCCGGACGCGTGCCGGGCGGCGGAGATCACCGATGGCTCTCGACATCCAATCCCTGATCGACGGTCTGGACGGGATCTGCTACCTGATCGAGCCGTCCGGCAGCATCGCCGCGGTCGGCCGCACCAACTGGCAGCAGTTCGCCGTCGCCAACGGCGCCGAGGACCTGGATGGCGGCGCCGGCCTGATCGGCCGCAATCTGTTCGAGTTCATCGAAGGTGCCGCGGTCCGACAGTCCTACCGCCGGCTCCTCGAGGGGATCGTCTCCGGGCACCGCAGCCGGGTCGTCGTCGACTATCAGTGCGACAGCCCCACCCTCGCCCGCCACTACCGGCAGTCGATCAGCCCGCTCGGCCGGGGTCCGGTCCGTCACCTGCTGGTCCAGAACATCACCGTCGGCGAATGGCCGCGGCCGGCGCTCGGCCTCTACGACTTCGCCGCCCACAGCGGGCGCGCGTCGCGGAGGCAGCTGCCGATCGTCGCCATGTGCAGCTACTGCCAGCTCGTCCGCTATCCCGCTGACAGCACAGACGAAACCGGCCAATGGGTCGCCGCCGAGACCTATTACCACCGTGGCGGCGGCAGCTCGGTGCAGATCAGCCACGGCCTCTGCCCGGACTGTTTCGAGGATCTGGACCGGGCGCTCGATGCCGAAGCGGCGGCCGGCGAGGTCGTCGCAAACTTGTCGCGCAACGCCCGTGTCGCAGGACATGCGATGATCTGACGACGCCACGCCGCTGAACCCGGGTTGCTGTCGGTGCGGTCCGGTAAAGGATCGTTGCTGCACCGACCCCAGGACAGCCCCTGAGCGGTCCCGCCCCGAAAACAACACGCCGACGGGCCGCGGATCGGTACGCGGCAGGCGATCAGGCGGCAGGCGATCAGGCG
>CAYVUM010000075.1:0-14614 GCA_964454795.1 uncultured Rhodospirillaceae bacterium | reverse complement strand
GCGGCAGGCGATCAGGCGGCAGGCGATCAGGCGCCACGCGGTCGGACCCGGATCCCGGCGTCCCGGGATTTCGCGCTCAGCCGCACCGGCCGGTCGGGAGACTGCGCGGCCCTACCACCACCAGCGATAAGCGTCGCGAACCTGACGTGCCGGCAGCGCAAGATCGGGCCGGGGATCCAGGATCGAGGTGTATACATGCGCAATGGAGACCATCGTGTCGATCCACCGCCGCCCCAGGGCGAACTGCATTGCGATCATATCGCAAACGGGTGAGCACATGCCATCCTCCACGTCTCCTCCAAAATCGTAACATTATTTGCATGCCACAAACCAGAGGTGTGATCACCAGAAGATTGTTTCAACCGTGCTGCACAGGACCTTATCTCCTCTCCCGTCATGCGGTTATCGCGTCCACGCAACGAAGCCATCTCTACAACCAGCTTGCATCGTCGCCCCGCAGCCCTGAAGTTGCGGGCCGCGCGTGACCCGGGTAGCCGGGAGCAGACGCTCAGATGAACGAACGCAAGCCGGTCGACGAGACCAGAATGAACGCCCGGCTGCCGAACCTCGATATCGAGATCCTCAGGCGGAAGCCTCCTGAAGAGCGGGCCGAAATGATGACCGGACGGATGCGGGCAACGCCGTCGTTCGGGGCGGTTGGTGGACACCTCGCGCGCACTTTTGCCGGTCTGGTGGCGCTGATGTGGGCAGCCCCGATGGTCGCCTGGGCCAGAGCCGATGCAAGCGGCGTGGGCGCCGCTGCTGACCGGGTCACAACCGGTTGGCGGCCGTGCGAATCCTGAGAAGCCGGCGGCACTCACCGCTCCGGCCCCGCGCACCGCCGGCCGCCGCAAGTCGGAGGCGGACAGCGGGGATCAGCCGACCGGTCCAGGGCTCCCCCGGATCATCGCTGCGCCCGGCCCGCCTTAGCGGTCGTCAGTCCGGCAACTCTTCCCCGCCCTCGCTGAGATTGGTGGGGATGTCGGCCTGGAGTGTCTCGGTATCGACCCGGTCGACGCTGACGATCGCGAGAGGCATGGTGGTTTCCACGTCTTCGTCGTCGCTGACGAAATGGCGCTCCACGTAACCCCAGTGCACGAACAGGCCGTGATCGCTTAAGCGGTCGAGGGGGCTGGCGAGTGCGACCAGAACAGCCGCGCGGCTGTCCGGCGGGACGTCTTCCCAGCGCTCCACAGCGCTGACGAACGCCTCCACGAAGCCGGTTATCACATCCCGGTCGGCGTCCCCTTCCGGTTCGGCATAACTGACCATGCGGGCGAATTGCGCGGCTTCCACAGCGGGCCAAAGGTCCTGACCGGTACGGGCGCGCTTCAGGGTCACTCGTTCGACGTCGGTCGATGGCGTCAAGACAGGTTCCTTGCCCGGCTCATTCCGGAACGTCGGTCCGGCAGACGTGCCGGCAGTGATCCGACAAGCCCCGCGAATATCGCTGCGCCGGCGCACCGGCAACTGAAGGTAGATAGGCGGAGGCCGGGCCGCCCGTCAATGAGATCGGCTCGCATCGCCGCGCTCGCGGCTGAAGGCGGTGCCGCCCGGGTTGCCCGGTCAGGCCCTGCCATCCGTGAGCGGTGCGCGCCTCTCAACCTTCCGGTACAACACGAACCGGCACCACCAGGGTGGGATCCGAGCGCACCAATGACCAACCCTCAGACACCGCGGGAGACTCTGGATGCCCGCCTTCAGCCAATCCTCACCCTGCTCGCCCGCCGGCCGATCCTCGAGTCCATCTCGCGCAAGCAGAGTGTTTATCGCACCGCGTTGGTGGAAAGCCTGATCCAGCGCCAGGCCGACAACGAGCTGGCGCTGCGCATCGCCTCCTTGAGCGCCGCGGATGTTGCCCACCTCCTGGAAATGCTGCCTCCCGACGCGCGCAGGCTGATCTGGTCGCTGATCCGCCCCGAGACGGCAAGCGACGTGCTGTGGGAAGTGACCGATCAGGTGGCCGACGCCCTCGTCGCCATGACCCCGCGCGAGCGGCTGGTGGCGATCTGCCGCGCTGCCGACGCCGAAGCGCTCAACCAGATCGTCAAACACCTCCCCGAGGACCTGATCCCCGAAATCGAGGGCGCTCTGGAACCACCTGTCCGCTCCTGGCTCAAGGCGCTGGAACCGTTTCCGGCGGACTGCGTCGGGCGGATCATGGGCCGCGATCTCGTCGTGACGGATCAGTCGGCGACGGTCCGTGACGTGCTCAAGCAGCTGCGCCGGACGCCGGCCCTGCCCGAACCGTTTGACGCCGTCGAGGTCGTCGATGACCACGACCGCCTGGCCGGGCGCCTGCCGCTGCGCACCTTGCTGATGCACCGGCCCTCTCAGCCTGTTGCAGCAATCATGGACGCGAAGCCGGTGGCCTTTGCGCCGGAGGAGAAGGCCGAGGTGGCAGTCCGGGTGTTCGAGCGCGCCGATCTGTTGTCGGCGCCGGTGGTCGACACCCGCCGGCGGCTGATCGGCCGGCTGACCGTGGACGCGGTGATGCACTTCGTGCGTGCCGAGGCGGAATCGCGGGCTCTCCGTCACGAGGGCCTGTCCGGTGAAGAGGACATGTTTGCGCCGGTCTGGACGAGCGCGCGCCAGCGCTGGCTGTGGCTGTCGGTCAACCTGCTGACGGCGTTCGTCGCCAGCCGGGTCATCGGCGTGTTCGAGGACTCGATCGCCGCTCTGGTCGCCCTGGCCACGCTGATGCCGATTGTCGCCAGCGTCGGCGGCAACACCGGCAATCAGACCGTCGCCCTGTTCATCCGCGGCCTCGCCCTGCAGCAGATTACCCCGGCCAATGTTCCCTACCTCGCCCGCAGCGAAATCGCCATCGCGCTGATCAATGGCACCATTTGGGGCGCAGTCATGGGGATCATTGCCTGGGCGCTTTACGGCGATGCCGCCCTTGGCGCCGTGATGGCGGCCGCGATGCTGCTCAATCTCGTCGTCGCCGCCGTTGTCGGGATTGTCGTGCCGGTGGCGATGCATCGCCTTGGCCGGGACCCCGCCTTCGGTTCCAGCGTGTTGCTGACGTTCATCACCGACAGCATGGGCTTTCTGATTTTTCTCGGCCTCGCCACCGTGCTGCTGCTGTGAGCGGCGGCGAAGCTCCGCGTGCGGGCAGGCCGGTCAGACGACGATGTCGACGGCGCGGGCGCCCGCCTCGGCCGACCGCCGGGTTGAGTCCTTGATCACCTCGACGATGCCCTCGACGGCGTCAAGCCGTTGCTTCAGGAACACGTTGGACAGCTCCTGCGCTGTCCGGCCGCTGATCGCTGCCGCCGAGGTGGCGGCAAGGGCGGTCACACCCATGGCGGTTCTCCCAAGCTGAACGCGGCGAAAGCATAGCCGGCCAGGGGTTGACCAACCGTTGACGCGCCGCTGCTCCGGCGAAAGCCCCCTTCGCGACCGCCGGCAGGCTTACGCCAGCCGGTCCCAGGCCCTGAGCGGGCGAAGCTGGGCGGAGCGTTTGATCCGGTGGGTCTCCATACGTCGCAGCACGTCGTCGAGCACCCGGATTCCCTCGGCGATGTAGGGGCCCTTGTTGAGCATGACGCATTCGGCCCGTTCGGCCATGGCCGCATCGGTGAACTCGCCGCGCGACGGCATGCCGCGCTTGACCAGGCTCTCCAGCACCTGGGTGGCCCAGATCACCGGCACATGCGCCGCTTCACAGAGCCAGAGGATTTCCTCCTGGATTTCGGAGAGCCGTTCGTAGCCGATCTCGACGGCCAGATCGCCGCGGGCGATCATCACAGCGAACGGATTGGAACCGGCCGCCTGAACGATCAGGTCGGGCAGGTTGGCAAAGCCGAGCCGGGTCTCGATCTTGGCAACGATCGGCATCGGGGCGGAGCCCGGCGGCCGGCGGCGGCGAATCTCGTTCTGCAACAGCGCAATGTCCGCGGCCCGCTGGACGAAGGAATAGCTGACAATGTCGGCGTGCTGGCAGGCGAAATCGAGGCAGGCGAGGTCGTCGTCGGTGAGTGGCGTCACCACCAGGTCGGTGTCCGGGAAATTGATGCCCTTCTCCGGAACCAGCGGCTGACCGTCGGGCGGCGTGCGCTCCACCTTAAGGACCAGGCCTTCGGGCCGGACATCGCGGACGCGCCCCTGGATCAGGCCGTCCTTGATCGAGACCCGGGCGCCGATCGTCACCTGGCGGAGCACATCCGGCGTGGTGCATGAGGCCTGGAAGGGAATGGGATAGTCGGCCGAGGGTTCCCCGAAGGTCAGCAGGATTTCATCGCCGGTCTTCACGTCCTCCCGTTTTGGCGGGGTGAGGACGGCCTCGGTGCGGATTTTCGGGCCGGCCAGGTCCATGAGGGTTGCGCAAGTCCGCCCCGCCTCGGCAGCGGCCGCCCGCACGTTGGCGATCATCGCCGTCCACGCCTCGGGATCGTCGTGGGCACAGTTGATCCGCGCGCAGTCCATCCCGGCCGCGACCAGTTCGCGCACGAAGTCCGGCGCCTTTGCCGCTTTCGGGCCCAGGGTGACGAGAACCAGGGTTCGCCGCCCGTCTGCCGGCCGACCCAGCACCTCGGCCGTATTTCCGGCCAGATCCTCGCCGCCGCGGCGGAAATCCTCCGGGGACGGCCGGGCTTCGGTCGGGCTGGTTCCCGCGATGGTTTCCAGGTTGGCGATAATGGATTGCAGGCTGGGCAGCACATGGCTTTCGATCCGGGCCAGGGAGGCGAGCCCGAGCGGCCGCAACGCCGCCTGAATCGCGCGCAGATCGAGCTGACGAAGGGCCAGGTAATGGGCGAGGTTGACCGCGCCCTCGCGGAAAGCGTCGCGGGTGATCCGCGGCTCCCAGCGGGCGAGCATCTCCGCGCCCTGGTCGACGACGTGATCGCGCACCCGGCGCAGTTCGGCGAGAATGTCCTCGACGGTGTCGAGGCGCGTGCTTTCCAGGCTCATGCTGGCCCCCTGACCCCTGAGATCGCAGTGCTTTATCATCGGCGGGCAGGCCGGTCACGCATAATGAACGATTTGTGACACCTCTCGGTCCCGGCGCTCGCCAAGCCTGACGGCAGCGAGCCATCACATGGAAATGAACGGCGGCGAGGCGACAAGCGCCTCTGCGGGCGCTCCGCCGTGACATCTAACTGAGAGCCATACGTTCAATTATCTGAGGGCCACACGTTCAACGGAGACCGACCGATGAAGACAGTAACACGGACCCGCCGGGCGGTGATGACCGCCGTCGCCGGCCTCGCGTTCATGATGACGGCCGGGATCGGCTCGTTGGAGGCGCTGTTCGCGCCCGACCCCGACCTGTGGCCCAGGTGGCAGGAGCGGGTGAAGGGCTCGACCCTGACCATCGACCACGGAACCTGGGACCGGCTGCTCGGCACCTACGTCTCGACCGGACCGGACGGGGTTAACCGCTTCGCCTACGGCCGGGTAACACCGGCCGATCGCCAGGCCCTGAAGAGCTATTTGGAGTCCCTGTCAGCGATCCGGATCGGCCAGTATGACCGGCCGGAACAGTTCGCCTTCTGGGTCAACCTGTATAACGCGCTGACCATCAAGGTCATCCTCGACAACATGCCGGTGGAGACCATTCGCAATGTGGACATCGCCCCGGGGCTGTTCTCCAGCGGCCCGTGGGATGCGCCGCTGATCACCGTGGCGGGCGAGCCGGTGACCCTCAACGACATCGAGCACCGAATCCTCCGGCCGATCTGGCGCGATCCGCGGATCCACTACGCCGTCAACTGCGCGTCGATCGGCTGCCCGAACCTGCAGACCGACGCCTTCACCGGCGCCAACACAGCGGCGCTGCTGGGAGCCGGCGCCCGGGACTACGTCAATCATCCCCGCGGGGTCGCCATTGAGGGCGACCGGCTGATCGTCTCCAGCATCTACGTCTGGTTCAAGGAGGACTTCGGCGGCTCCGATGCCGGAGTGATTTCGCATCTGCGGCGCTACGCCAACCCCGCGTTAAACGCCGCCCTCGCCCGACATTCCAGGATCGACGATCATCGTTACGACTGGTCGCTGAACGCGCCCGTTGGCGGCGCCTGAGCCGGAAGGGCGTCATCCGGCGTGCCGGCGGTCAGAGCGATACAGCCGCGCCAGCCGCGCCGGGTCGACACCCAGGTGAAACAGCGCGTGGACCACCAGCCATCCCGCCACGATCGCGGCGGGATGGCGCTGGCGGAAACGCCGCGAGGAGGTGATCAGCGCCGGTGTCTGCAGGCACAAGGTCGGGCCGAGGCGCTGCAGCCGGCGGTTGAAGAGGTAATCTTCCATCAATGCCAGGGGTGGGATGCCGCCAAGGGCGGCGTAAGCGTCGCGGCGGACGAACACCCCGGAGTCGCCGTAGTAGACGCCGCGACGCCGCAGCCACGCGTAGAAGCCGGTGAGCCAGCGGCTGAAGTCATCGTCACCGTCGAATTCCAGGCGAAAATTGCCGCCGACCGCCTCCGGGGCGCGATCGAGGCCGGCTTGGATGGCACTCAAGGCCCCGGGTGGCACCTCGCTGTCGGCGTGGAGGAACCACAACACGCTGCCGCTGGCTCCTGCGGCTCCGGCTCGCAGTTGCTGGCCACGGCCCCGCGGTGCGGTGATCAGCCGAACGCCGGCCCGGCGGGCGCGGTCGGCGCTGCCGTCCTCGCTGCCGCCGTCGACAACAATCACTTCGGACTCGCCCCGCTGACCAGCGAGGGCCTGAAGAAGCCCGGGCAGCCGCTCCGCTTCGTTCACCACCGGGATGATGACCGAAATCATTCACCGAGCTTTGGACGCTTCGTGTCCTCGCTCATCACCCTGACCGGAACACCGAGCCGGCGCAACACCTTCGCATGCCGCGACCACCGCCGGTTCGCAGCCGACCTGCCGGCCAGAGCACCGAACGGGCCGGCGTAGGCGGCGA
Source organism: uncultured Rhodospirillaceae bacterium (assembly GCA_964454795.1). Taxonomy (GTDB): domain Bacteria; phylum Pseudomonadota; class Alphaproteobacteria; order Rhodospirillales; family Defluviicoccaceae; genus CAYVUM01. The sequence goes on along the minus strand of CAYVUM010000075.1, from coordinate 7,737 downwards.
ACAGCTCGGCGCAGGACGCCGCCCAGAGGCGCTCAATCCATTCGGCGAGCGCCCGCCGCTCGGCATCGTCCAGGTTGGCGATCGCCGCGCCCACGTATCGCTTGCCGAAGGCGACATGCCGTGCCTCGTCGCGGCTGGTCCGCTGGACGATGGCCGTCAGCAGCGGACAGGGGATATGCCGGGCCAACGCCTGGAGCAACTGCACCGCCTCACCTTCGAGCACCACGTGGAAGGCGATGGTCCGGGCGACCGGCGACAGTTCAGCCGCCGCGGCCCCGCCGATCGCCGTGGCCAGCGGCGTGTCCATGGGCGCAATCCCACCGAGACGCTCCAGATAGCGGCGATACACGTCGGCATGGCGGGTCTCGTCATCGGTCTGGAGCCTGAGGCACGCGGCCGCCAACGGTTCAATCGGTTCCAGTTCGGCAGCCAGTTGCCTGCAAACGGCGGCCGTGGCCATCTCGCCGTGATGGAGCTGGCTCACCGCCCGCACGAACAGCCGTCGCGGTAGCCAGCGGGGCGGCCGGACCGGCTGCTCCCACGGGATCGCGGTGTCCGGCTGCCACGGATCGGCGGCGCCGGCGGCAAGCAGCGCCGCATAGAGATCACCGGTGGCCGGCAATCCGGGCACCGTCCGCCGTCCCGCTCAGCCGTCGCGATCGCCGAACGCCAGGTCGGCGACGACGCCACGGCTGATCCCGCCCCGGTCGTCCGTATCGACCGAAAGTGCCAGCCACGCCGGCCGTGGTGCCGGCACCCCGAATATGTCCCGGAAATCGCCCCGGATATCCACGGTTTCGCTCCGCCATTCGCCAAGGGGCGCCGATCCGGGCTGGAGGATCTTGATCACCCCGCCCTTCAGATGCGGATTGGCGATGACCGTTTCAGCCTCGCGCTGGCCGCCCCAGACATACGTCAGCGCCCGGCCGGGGTCCGGCACCCCGAGCAACGCCGATCCGACGGAGCCGCGGAGCCAGGCAAAGGGTCCCGGATCGGGGTCCGGAAACCAGACATGGATGGCGAGCGGCCGGTCATCGACTCCCTTGACGGCGAGATCAGCGGGCGGCGGCGCGGCATCGACACGCCACCGCCAGGTCAGCATCTCTGCACCGCCGTCGGCGGCAGTGACCGGCCGGTAAAGCAGCGCGAACCCGCCGTCACTGCTCACCTCGATGGTCCGGCCGTCATGACTGATCACCCGCGCCGGGGGAACGCGATCGAGAAGGTAAAGCTTCCAGCCAGCGTCGCTGAGCGGCCCGGTCAGGGTGGCGGCTGCCGCTGCGGCGGCGACGGCGGCGGCCAGCCCGAGGACAAGAAGACCGCTCAGCACCGCTTCGGATTTGGCAGCCCGGGCTGGAGCAGTCGTCATCGCGAAGGTCGCCCCTTTCACTGCATAACGCCTCGCCTAAGGTACGGATGGGGCGCTGTTTGGATGGTCCGGTCGCGACCGCCAATCGGGCGCGAGACCATCACATCTGCGTTGGCGGCAGGCGAGCCGCCGGCAACCGCGCCGCAGCCGGGGCGGCGGCGCGGTTGCCGGCCACGCGGATCGCGCGCATAGTGCCACCATGCCTGATACCGCGACTTCCGCGCCGCTGGGCGCATTGGTGTCGCACTTGGCGGGCAAACCGGTCCTATGCGGCGCGCTCTGCGTCAAAACCATCCTGGCCGGCCGGGAGAACAGGGAGAGGTGAGGTTGCTTCGCGCATCGGAAACCGGACGCTGGCAGCGGCGGCGTCAGGTCGTGATCGCCCTGATCCTGACCCTGGTTGCAGGGCCCGCGGGGTTGGCCGTGGCCGGCGACGGCAATATCGTCGTGAACTGCGCGGTCGGCTCCACCGTCCAGAAAACCCGGCCGGTCGACTGCCGCGGCCGCATCGTCGATGATGCCGAGGCGGCGCGGATCCTTGAGAAGCGCCGCGCCTACATCCGCGGTGCGGTCGAGGAGCCGGAGCGGGTGGCGCCGAGACAACGCCTGAAGGGGGTCGGAACCGGATTTTTCATCGGCCGTGACGGCACACTGCTCACCAATCTGCATGTGGTCCGCGAATGCTCGATCCTGTCCGTGTCGCCGGCCGCAACCGCCCGCGAGGCGGAGGCCTCGGTCATCGCCGTGCATCGCGGCGGCATCGATCTCGCCCTGCTGCGCGCCGAGACGAGCGTCGCCGCCGTCGCCCGGTTCGCGCCGACCCCGTGGCCCAAGCCGGGAACCGCGGTTGGCATCGTCGGCTATCCGGACCAGGGGATCCCACCGATCCGCCCGCTGATGGTTTCGGGCGAGATCGAGGGTCCGCTGTCGGTCGGCCGGAATGTCCGGTTTCTGAAAATGAAGGCGGCGGTCCGGCCGGGCAACAGCGGAGGTCCTGTCCTTGACCCGCAGGGCAACGTGGTCGGTGTCGTCTTTGCCAAGATCAACACCGTCGGACTTTACGAGCGCACCGGCCAGGTGGTCCGTGACGTTGGCTTCGCCATTCCCCTCGACCTGACCGAACGGTTTCTCCGCAGCAAGGGCGTGAGCCTGCTCCGCGGCCCCGGGACGTCGGCATCGCCGGTTAAGGACCTGCTCGACCATGCCCGCGGCTTCGTTGCGCGGGTCAACTGCTACCGCTAACCTGCCTCGGCTTGAAACCACCGCGGGGCCGCCGACCGGAGGCGGACCCCCGGCACCGGGGGACGTCCATGCTCTACACGCTCGATGGCCAGGCCGTGGAGACCGAAGGCGAGGACTGGTGGGTGGCGCCGTCGGCGGCCCTCATCGGCCGGGTCATCCTGAAGCGCAACGCCTCGGTCTGGTTCAACGCCGTGCTGCGCGGCGACAACGAGCCGATCACCATCGGCGAGAACACCAACGTCCAGGACGGCTGCGTCTTCCACACCGACATGGGCTTTCCCCTGACCCTCGGCGCCAACGTCACCGTCGGCCACATGGTGATGCTGCACGGCTGCACCGTCGGCGACGGCAGCCTGATCGGGATCGGCAGCGTCATCCTCAACGGCGTGACCATCGGCCGGAACTGCATCGTCGGCGCCAAGTCGCTGATCCCCGAAGGTAAGACCTTCGAGGACAACACGCTGATCCTCGGCTCGCCGGCCAAGGCGGTGCGTACGGTGAGCGAGGACCAGCTCGCGGCTGTCCGCCACGGCGTCGACCACTACGTCGACAACTGGCGCCGGTTCGCCCGGGGCCTGGCCGTGCAGAGCTGAACGCGGAGGCGCCGGAACGGCCCGTTATGGCTCAGATCACCAGCGACCGGGCCTTCGTGCCCGTCAATATCGCCGTGCTGACCGTGTCCGACTCCCGGACACTGGAGGACGACGCCTCGGGCCGCACCCTGATGGAGCGGATCGAGGCAGCCGGTCATCGCGTCGCCGGCCGGGCCCTGGTCCGCGATGATGGGGCGCTGATCGCGGAGCAGTTGCGGCACTGGATCGCCGATCCGGCCATCGACGTGGTGATCTCCACCGGCGGCACCGGCGTCACCGGCCGGGACGTGACCCCGGAGGCGTTCGGCGCCGTGATCGAGAAGGAGATCCCGGGCTTTGGAGAGCTGTTCCGGTGGATCAGCTACCAGAAGATCCGGACCTCAACCATTCAGTCACGGGCGATGGCCGGCGTCGCTGGCGGCACCTACCTGTTCGCCCTCCCCGGATCCCCCGGAGCCTGTCGGGACGCCTGGGACGAGATCCTCGTCCACCAGCTGGACGCCCGTCACAAACCATGCAATTTCGTCGAACTGATGCCGCGGCTTCAGGAACGGCGGGATTGAATCGCGGGCACTTCCGGCCACCGGCCCGGGTGTGACACCGGTCGTTGCCGGCTCCGTGCTGATCCCTCACGATGCCTTCACGGTTCCAGTTTACCCCTTGCATTCGGGCTCCGTTTCGTACCATTTGACGCGCGGAGAGGCGACCATGAGCACCGTGAGACAGGCGAAATACGGCATCGGCGATATTGTCCGCCACCGGGTCTACCCGTTTCGGGGCGTGGTGTTCGACATCGACCCCGAATTCGCGAACACGGAAGAATGGTGGCAGTCGATCCCGGAAAATGTGCGGCCGCGGAAGGACCAGCCCTTCTACCACCTGCTCGCCGAGAACGCTGAGACAACGTATGTCGCGTATGTCTCGGAGCAGAACCTGGTCCGGGACGAGTCCGGCGGGCCGGTCGGCCATCCGCAGATCGACGAGCTGTTCGAAGGCCTGGAGGATGGCCGCTATATCGAGCGGGAGCGGATCAAGCACTGATCCGTCAGGCCCGATCCCGGCGTCGGCGGGCCTGCCAGCGGGCAAGGCCGGCACCATCATCCACATCCTCAAGAACATCAAGGCAGGCCACCCGGGCGTCGCCGAGCGCGGCGACCGTATCGGCCAGGGCGTGGGGCGTTGACCAGCGCACCCCGCCAAACGGCAGGCGGCAGCGCGGCCGGCGGCGCAGCCCGACCAGCCAGTAGCCGCCGTCCGGCGCCGGGCCGAACACGGCATCCGCGGCGCCCAGCGCGCGGAACGCCCGGCTGATGTGGCCGGCCTGCACCTCCGGAATGTCGCTGCCGACGATCACCACCGGCCCGGGCGGCAGCCGGCGAACCACCCGGCTCATGCGCGCGCCCAGATCGCCCCGTCCCTGAGGCATCACCCGCCAGTCGCACCGGCGGAGCGCCGGGTCAGCCACGGCCGTGTCCGGCGCGATCGCCAGCCAGCACCGCCAGCGGCGATCGTCGGCAAGCCGGCGCAACAGGTCATCGAGAGTGGTGCGGTAGAACTGCCAGGCGGCGACCCTGCCCACATCGCGGGCGAGCCGGCTCTTGACCCGGCCGATCCGCGGCGCCTTGGCAAACACGACGAGGTGGCGGTCCGGCGGCACCGCGGTCCCCCCTCTCTCCCCGATCCGCCGCGGCCGGCGCGGCGGCACGCTCAGCGGTACAGGGTGACGATGTACCGGCTCGGCACCCCGAGGCTGTACAGCCCGAGGCAAACGAAGTTGCGCAGCGGCCGCGCCAGGTAGCCCTCGCGGCGATAGCGAACCGCCGAGGTGATCGCCTTCGTCTGCAGCGCAACGAGACGGCGGCGGCCGATCCGGCGAACGATGTCCACATCCTCCATCAGCGGCATCCGGCTGAACCCGCCAATGGCCTCGTAGAACGACCGGAAGATCAGCAGTCCCTGGTCGCCGTACGGCAGGCCGAACAGCCGGCAGCGCCAGGCGACCGCCCGTTCCACCCGGCGGGCGGCGCGGGCCGGATCGTCGAGGGCAAACCGGAAATAGGCGGCGCGCTCCGCGTGGGCGGGGTCGGCGACGAAATCCTCGACCGCCGTTGTCCACGAGGCGGCGAGGACCGTGTCGGCATGGAGGAACAGCAGCCAGTCGCCGCTGGCTGCCTCGGCCCCGGTGCGGAGCTGGGTTCCGCGACCGCGGGGGGCGTCGACGACGATGGCGCCGCCGGCCGAGGCGATGCTGCGGCTGTCGTCCACCGAGCCGCCGTCGACGACGATGAGCTCCCGCGCCGGCGCCCCGTCACCGGCCACCGCCTCCAGGGTGCGCGCCAGCGTTGCCGCCGCGTTCAGGGTGGGAATGACAATGCTCAGCATCGGCCCGACCCGACCTGCGCAGGCGCTGACTTCAGGCTCCCCATCGCCATCTGCTGCCGATTCGCATCACCGATCAGGCACTGCGTCCCTGTCGCCGCTGCAGGTATGCCACGGCCCCGGGACTTCGCGAAGCCTGGGAATCCGCCGCGGCGCGGAATCTGCAACACTGTGGTTGCCAGGCGACACAAGCGGTCGCAGGGAACGGGCCGGCCGGCGCGATGTCGCTTTTTGTTCTTTAAATGTTCCGACCAAACGGGTACACTCCCGGCATGGAGACCCCGCTTCCCGAACCCCGCCGCAAGGGCCGCGGCGCGGTTGGCAATCCGGCCGGCCGCTACGAGCCGACGCAGCGCCACGCCGTCGACGACGGCTGGTGGCGGGAGGACGACCTGCCGCCGCTTGCCACAACCGTCACCGACGAGCGGGCGCGGACGGCGCTGGCCTGGAACGACTCCCCGGACATCGGCTTCGACCGCTCGATCAATCCCTACCGCGGCTGCGAGCACGGCTGCATCTACTGCTACGCCCGGCCGAGCCACGCCTATGCCGGGTTGTCACCGGGGCTCGATTTCGAGACGACGCTGTTCGTCAAGGTTAACGCCGCCGAGGCGCTGGAGAAAGAGCTCCGCAAGCCCGGCTACAAGCCGGCGACGGTCCTGCTCGGGGCCAACACCGACCCCTATCAGCCGGTCGAACGGACCCGGCGGATCACCCGGGCGGTGCTGGAGGTGCTGGCGGCGTTCCGCCATCCGGTCGGCATTGTGACCAAGTCGGCGCTGATCTGCCGCGACCTGGACCTGCTCGCTCCTCTGGCGGCGGACCGGCTCGCCGCCGTCGGTGTGTCGGTGACCACCCTGAACCCGCATCTCGCCCGGGTGATGGAGCCCCGCGCCGCCTCGCCGAAGCGGCGGCTGGCAACGATCCGCGCACTCAGCGAGGCGGGGGTGCCGGTCACGGTCATGGCCGCGCCGATGATCCCGTTCGTCAACGACCATGAGCTGGAGGACATCCTCGCCGCGGCCAGGGCCCACGGCGCCACCGAGGCGGCGATGATCCTGGTCCGCCTGCCGCTTGAGGTGAAGGCGCTGTTCAGCGGCTGGCTCACGGCCAACTTTCCGGCCCGCGCCGGGCGGGTGCTGGAGCGGATTCGCGACAGCCGCGACGGCGATCTTTACAACGCCGAGTTCGGCACGCGGATGACCGGCACCGGACCTTACGCCGAGATGCTGCAGTCGCGCTTCCGCCTGGCCTGCAGGCGCTTAGGACTGGCGGAGGGTGGGGAGGCAAGGCGCGGGCTCGACACGACCCGGTTCGAAGTGCCGCTGGCCCGAGGCGGGCAGTTGAGTTTGTTTTGAATCCGCGGTCGCGAACGACACATCCATCGACCGTCGCGCCCCAACCGAGGCCCATTCGTGACAAGCGGAGCCGCAAAGTCATCGACCGGGGAGCCGGCGTCGGTGCGGCAAGTTGACACACAATTGCCATATCTCGATCCCGGCCTGACAACCGATTAATGACCAAACCATCTCCACGGCGCTGGGCATGCAGGTCCTTGGAGGACAGGTTGGCGAGTGGCGATTGGGCACGACGAACGCTCCTTCGCTCGACAATCTGGACGGAATTCTCCGCATCGCGCGGGATGCCGGCGACGTGGTCGATCCAATCCGGCTACCTGCCAGCGCTTGGTTCCTCCTGCCGGGCCGCGCCAACGGCGGCGGGCCGCCCCCTCCGGTGGGTTGAGCGCCGCCCCCTCCGGCACTCCCTCTCCGTCATGCCCGGGCATGACGGGATGGAGCACCGGAGGTGACCGGAGGTCGGAGTAGCCGCAGGCGTGTTCCGACGCAGGTTTTTATCCGTCAGGATTGCCTGCCGCGAAGGTCCCCACATTTCACTTCGCTCCACATGGGCGACGAGGGATATCGTGGCGCATGGTCAACGACCGTCGCGCCCTCGTTCCCGGTGCCCGTTACGTCTTCACCGTCACCTTGCGCGATCGGCGAAAGGACTGGCTAGAGCGGGTCGCCTCCCAATAGGATCGCTCCGCGATGCTATTGGGAGGCGTGAATCCGCTCTACCCTGTTGAATCAGAGCAGATCCACCCGATCAGATTGGATCGCAAAGCGATTCAATCAGATCGGGATCTGCTCTAAT
>CAYVUM010000074.1:0-16954 GCA_964454795.1 uncultured Rhodospirillaceae bacterium | reverse complement strand
ATCGACCGATCATTCGCATTCGCTTGGGAACCAGGCGGATGATCCGATCCACTAGCGCACGTAGAGCCGCACCTCGTTTGACGACGCCGCGGTGCTGGTCTGGGAATCGGTGCGGATCCGCGAGGGCGGCAGGCCGAATTCCACCAGCGAGCGCTGGACGTTGTCGGCGTGGCGGCGGGCGCGGGTGGTATCGACGGCCAGGCGCGCCGGATCGCCGCGATCCGGAGCGACGGCGACCAGGTCGAACATCGCGTTGGGTTCCCGGTCGAGCACGTCGTTGACGGCGTTGTAGACGGCCTGTTGATAGGGCACGTTCTCGCGATCGAAGCGGATCACCACCAGCGGCGGCCTGCCGACGTAGTCGCTGGCGAACCCACCCCCGGCCGCGCCCGCGCCGGTGCCAGGTCCAGGGGCCTGGTTGGCCAGGCTGCCGCCGAAAATCTCGCCGGTGCGGATGCCGGCGGCGAGCACGTTGAGGTTGCCGCGCTCGGTGGCCAGATAGTTGCTCTGCCGGCGCACGTCCTGGGCGATGTCGGTGAGCAGGCGGTCGATCAGCACCGAGGAGCGGTCGATCTCGTCCTGGATGACCGCCAGCTGCCGGTGATCCTCGTCGACGGCGCCGGGCATGGTGAAGGTGGCGCGGGCGGTCTCTGAGAGGTAATCGGCGGTGCGGGCATCGGCGGCGACGGCGTTGGCGAGCTGGTTCAACTCGCTGACGCTGCGCGCAATCCCGTCGAGGTTGCGTTCGGCGCTGTTGTACTGCTCGATCAGCACCGGGTTGCCGGGGGTGGTGCCGATCTGCAGGCGGGCATTCATCGCCGCGACGGTGCCGTGATAGCTTTCGGATTCGGCAACGATCCCGGCGCGGATCTGCTGCAGGCGGTCGTTGTGGGCGCTGATCCGGTTCTGCAGGGTCTGCAGTTCGCCGCCGAGCTGGGCGACCCGTGCCCCGACGACGGTGCCGGTGGGCTGGCCGGGGATGGTGCCTCCCGTCGGGGTGGAGGTGGTCGTGGCCCCCGGCGTGCCGGCGGTTCCACCGGCCGGATCACCGCCCTCCAGCGACGGCCAGAGCTCGGAACAGCCAGCCAGGGCGATGACGCCGAGAAGCGTTACGAAGTTGGTGCGAAGTCCCCTCACGCGCATGCTCGTTCCATTGGCTTGTGGGACTGCGGCCGGAAGCCGGCGGTCCGTCCTCGGGCCGGCGATGCTGGCGCCGGCGCCCCCCAAAACGATGAGCCTGAAGTTTAGACGCTCGGGATTCGGTGAACAAGGCACGTTTCGCGTCCGCCGGTGCGGCCGGCGCCAAGGTCCGGGCGTCAGGGCGCTCGCCGCCGCCATGGTGCTTGCGGCCCGCGCGGCGGTGGACTAGTTTTCGGTCTCGCCCGGCGTGCCGGAAAGCCGCCGGGGAGCGTGGTTTTGCGCACGCCGCGGCCAGCGCCCGTAGCTCAATGGATAGAGCGTCTGACTACGGATCAGAAGGTTGGGAGTTCGAGTCTTCCCGGGCGCGCCAAGGAAATCAAGAAGTTAGCATTTCGCGGCGGGTGTGCAGAGTGGTTTGGGCCATAGGGGCAGGGGGTTTGCGGGCTTGACTGACGGGGTCGGCACGGACCGCGGTGCCAGAACCATCCGTTGCCCGGCAAACCGACGCCCGATCTGCTGACTGGATTCGACATCTCAGTGGGCAAGCGCCCCGCGCCGCGGGCGCGGCTTCAGGGGGACGTCCACCACGCCGCAAGCCGGTCCGCCATGGCGCTCTTGCTCTGCGCATGGGGCCGACACCTGAACTTTTGGGATAACCTGCTCTTTATGTCGGGGATGGCCTGTTTGTCGGCGGTCTCTATACCTCGCGGTCACGGTACCGGGGGCGCTGACCAGGGACGGGGTAAAGCGTGCGCCCTCTGCTCGAGGGCGCTGGGCCAATTGGGGGAAGTGGCTGGCGACAGCCGGCCGGTGCGCGGGATTGATGGTTCAGCCCCTTGCGCACCGATGTCCCGTGTCGCGGTCTCTCTCTCTCTCTCTCTCTCTCTCTCTGCTGTCCGCAAACGGGGCCGGTCCGCTGTGCAGGGCCGGTCCGGAGGCGGCGCCGACGATGGCGACCGTCTCCGCGGCGACGGGCTCCGTCGCGGTTCTGGCGGCCGGTCAGCCGGCGGGCGCGTCGGCAATTCGCTGTTGCGCCTCTTCCCGGGCAATCCAGCGCTCGAGGATCTCAATATGCTCGGACTCTTCCTTGACGAATTCCAGCGCCATCGCCCGGATCTCGCGATCGGATGACGTCTCGGCCACATGATGATAGAATTCAAAGCCGAGTCGCTCGCCGACCAGGGCCGCCTTCATCGCGTCCAGTTTCGACAGCGTCGGGTCACCGGCCCACAGCGCGGTCTGCTCCGGTGTCACCAGGTCCGGCCAGACATGCTCGCCCGGCATCAGGGCGGTGAGGTCGGTATCGCCGGCGCGGGCTCTGGCTTCGTTGTGATGAAGCTGGGAGTAGCCCGCGAGCTGCTCGAACAGGGCCGCGACCTCGGTATTCCCGCAGCGCATCATCGCTGCACTCAGCTCGGAGAAGTGCCCGGCGGCCTCCTGCTCGATCATGACGGAGTAGGCGAGGAACTCCTCGACCGAGCGGAGCTTGATGCCACCGGCGAAGATCGCCGCCGCGATCGACATTGCCGGCTTCTTCGGGGGAAGCACTTCATCGCCTGCAAATATCACCTGGATATCTTCGTCGCGAACGAAGCATTGGCAGGCGAGCCGGTGGCGCGGAGGCATGTCACGCACTTCGGTGTCTTCAATCTCTTCCTTGGTAATCTTTCCGAGTTGCTTGAGAACTTCTTTTTCCTTCTCGGTAAGACCGATACCATACCGCGGCCCGTCGGTCAGGTGCCGGACTTCGACCACGCACGAGCCGCATTCCCCATCGGCGCAGTCGAACGGAATCGGAATCCGGTGCGCCCTGGCGATCGCCAGGATCGTTCCCCGGTGCCCGGCGATCGCGTAGACGGTAACGTCCTTGGCCATTACCGGTGATGAAAAGGTCACGTTGGCCATGTCTCTGCTCCTCGCATCCTCGGGCCTGCGCTGGTGCGGCGCTCGCGCAACCGGGCGGGGCGACTCCCCGACCCCGGCCAACCACCCCCGGTCAAGCCTCGACGCACCCGCAGCAAGAACCGGGCCAACGGCTTATGTGTTTGAAAGGGAACGATGAGCCCCGCGGCGCGGCGGCCCGGCAGAGGCAAAGCCGACAAACTCCGGGGCAGCCGTCCCGGCGAGTGACGGATTCACGACATTCGTGACCGCTGTGCGTCTCGTGGTTCGATGCTGACCGATTAAGTCCCATCCGTCAGCTTTATGGAACCACGGGATCAAGAGCGTCGCAGATCGACCGATCCTTCGCTTGGGAACCAGGCGAAGGATCCGATCCATGAGCGGCCCGACAGCCGGTACCGGGTTGGCCCGTTTGGCAGGCACTCGCCGGGGGCTCTGCCGAATTTGACGCCACTCCCGCCATGCCTGGTCCAGCGATGCGACGTTAACCCACTGTTTTGTCTGCATTGGGCTTGCCGCAGGCGATGGCACGGGATTTGCTTCGAACCCCGAGGCCGCCAGGCAGGCCGGCCCCGACCGGAGCCCGTTGCCGGGCATTGCTGCCCCGGGGCAGGCGACTCCGGCCACAGCGCTCCGTTCCTGCCTGCCGGCCCGTTAACACCGGATCACATCAGCGTCGAAGGGCGAAGGAGGGTGATATCGATGACCTCCGCCGCAAATGACAAGGCGTCGCTTTCGCTCGTTAACATTTACGAGATCAGCAAGATTCTCACCTCGGCGCGGCCGCTTCGGGACCAGCTGCGCGCCGTCCTCAACCTGCTTGCTTCCTACATGGACATGCGCCGCGGCATCGTCGCGGTCCTCGGCGATGACGGCGAGCTGCGCGTCGTTGCCGCCGCCGGCCTCTCCGTGGACGCCGTCGACGACGGCGCCGCCGACATGCCGCGGGAGATCGCGTGGCGGATCATGGCCGGCCAGGCGCCGTTCGTGACCGAGGACGTGGCCGAGGATCCTTTGCTCCGCGAGTACGTCCGGGTGCCGAACGTCCTTGAGGACGAAACCGTCTCGTTCCTCGCTGTGCCGGTCAAAACCTTCGGCAAGCCGTTCGGCTGCCTTGCCATTGCCCGGGTCTGGAACGAGGCGGGCACGATCAATTTCGGTGAGGATATCCGCTTTCTGACCATGGTCGCCAATCTGATCGCCCAAGCGGTGCGGCTGCACAGTGTTCCCTCGGGGAGCAGCGAGGCCGCCGCCCTCCCGGCCGGCACCGCTCCGGCCCGGCCCCTGGCCAGCCGTACCGAGGACCACCAGACCTACCAGCTGACCGGCGTGATCGGTGCCAGCCGGGCGATGCAGCAAGTGTTCGCCCAGGTCCATCTGGTGGCGCCGACGCGCTCCACCGTCGTGGTTCGTGGCGAGAGCGGCACCGGCAAGGAGCGGATCGCCCAGGCGATCCACGAGCTGAGCACCCGCTGCGACGGGCCGTTCATCAAGGTCAACTGTGCCGCCCTGCCGGACAGCCTGCTCGAATCCGAGCTGTTCGGCCACGAGAAGGGGGCGTTCACCGGCGCGACGCAGCAGCGTCGCGGCCGCTTCGAGCTGGCTGACGGTGGCACCCTGTTCCTCGACGAAATCGGCGATGTGTCGCTGGCCTTCCACGCCAAGCTGTTGCGGGTGCTGGAGGAGGAGGAGATCGAGCGGGTCGGCGGCACTCAGACGATTGCCACGGATGTGCGGCTGGTCTGTGCCACCAATCGCAATCTGGAGGAGGCGGTAGCCAAGGGTGATTTCCGCGCCGACCTTTACTATCGCATCCACGTGGTGCCGGTGTTCATGCCGGCGCTGCGCGAACGGCGCCAGGACATCCCCGCCCTCGCCGAACACTTCCTGAACGCGTTCAACCGGGAAAACGACCGGTCGCTGCGGTTCTCCGAGCCGGCGATGCGGGTCATCACCTCCTGCAACTATCCCGGCAACGTCCGCGAGCTGGAAAACTGCGTCTACCGCGTGGCGACGATGACCCGCGGCGAGATCATCGAGGAAGTGAGCCTGCCGTGCCAGAGCAGCTTCTGCCACTGCGCCAGCCTGCTGCCGCAGGCGTCGTACGGCCGGGAGGAGGACGACGACCGGCCGGGCGGCGATGCCGGCGGCGCCGAACCCGACTGGCAGCAGCTGGATGATCTGGCCGCGCTGGAGAGCCTGCCGCAACGGGAGCGGCTGATCCGGGTCATGGAAAAAGCCGGCTGGGTCCAGGCCAAGGCGGCCCGGCTGCTCGGCCTCACCCCCCGGCAGGTCGGCTACGCCCTTCGCAAGCACGGCATTGAGATCAAGCGGCTCTGATACCGGCGAGCCTCTGACAGGACTCGCCGTGTTCCCCTCAGGTGCCGGGCACTCTCTCCGTTCGCCTCGCTTTCGCGGCACGCGCCGCGGACCGCTTCACGCTTCGCGCTTGCTACCGGGCCGGCGAAAGTCCGTTCGTCGGCTCGCCGGCAAAGGGCGTCGCATCGCCGCCAGGGGTGTCCGGGTTGCGACACAGTGTCGTGGTCCCAACACCCCGGCGGTCACCCGGACCGCCATACAAGCGAGCGCTATCAATAGTTTATAGGACTGGCACGGGGCTTGCTGCAGGAACGGCGGGGATGCGCCGCGTGGCGCCGGGAGAAGGACACGCCGGTCGATGACAGTCCTGCCGTTTCACACCGCTGCGAGGCCGGTCCACGAGGGCGCCGGGGAGGCCGGCTGCAAGCCGGGCAAGTCCTGCACCTCGCCCGCCCTGGATCGCGAATCGGTCGCCGCGCGCATTGCTGACCACCCCTGTTACAGCGAGGACGCCCATCACAACTTCGCCCGTGCCCACGTCGCGGTCGCGCCCGCATGCAACATCCAATGCAACTACTGCAATCGCAAGTTCGACTGCGCCAACGAGAGCCGGCCGGGTGTGGTCAGCGAACGGCTGACCCCGGACCAGGCGATCCGCAAGGTCCTGGCGATCGCCGCCGAGATGCCGGAGCTTTCGGTGGTCGGCGTCGCCGGGCCGGGCGATGCGCTCGCCAACGCGGATAACACGTTTGCGGTGTTCGCCAGCCTGCGCGAGATGATCCCGGACCTGAAGCCCTGTTTGTCGACCAACGGGTTGCTGCTGCCGCAGTACGTCGACCGGATCGTCGAGGCCGGGGTCGACCATGTGACGATCACCATCAACGCGGTCGATCCGGATATCGGCGCCCGGATCTATGCCTGGGTCGGCGTAGACGGACGGAAGTGGACCGGCCGCGACGGCGCGGCGATCCTGCTCGCCCGTCAGCTCACCGGCCTGCAGGCGCTTACGGCCCGCGGGGTTCTGGTCAAGGTCAATTCGGTGCTGATCCCCGGGATTAACGACGACCACATGGCGGCGGTCAGCACCGAGATCCGGAAGCGCGGCGCGTTCCTGCACAACATCATGCCGCTGATCTCGGATCCCAGCCACGGCACCCACTTCGGCCTGACCGGCCAGCGCGAGCCGACGGCGGCGGAACTGGAGGCGGTCCGGGCCGGTCTGCCCGGGGATGTCGCCCTGATGCGCCACTGCAAACAGTGTCGCGCCGATGCCGTCGGCCTCCTGGGCGAGGATCGTGGCGCCGAATTTCTGCTCGAGCGCCTCGCCGAGGCGCCGGTTGTCGACAGCGAGAAGCGCCGCGCCTACCGGGCGGTGGTCGCCGGCGAGGCCGAGGAACGGAGTGCCGCCCGCGCCGAGGCCGAGGCGAGCCTGCAGGGGCATGACGACCGCCTCCTGGTGGCCGTCTGCACGCGCGGCGGTGGCCGGGTCAATGCCCATTTCGGTCACGCCCAGGAACTGCAGATCTTCGAAGCCAGCGCCGAGGGCGTGCGGCTCGCCGCCCGCCGCCCGGTCGACCGCTACTGCCAAGGCGGCGACGGCGACGATGACATCCTTGAGGCGGTCATCGCCGCCCTGGACGGCATTACCACCGTGCTCTGCGCGCGCATCGGCGCCTGCCCCCGCGACCGGCTCGCCGCCGCCGGGGTCGTTGCCCGCGAGGAGTTCGCCTTTCATCACATCGAAACCGCCGTCGCCGAGGTGTTCCTGGAGACGGTGGAGGCAGCGAGAGCGACCGCGCTCTCGGCGTAACCGCAACCGCAACCCTGCACCCCAAGCAGAAAGAGGAGCTTTGAGACCATGGCCATGAAAATCGTTGCTGCCGAATGCACCGCCTGTGGCTCGTGCGAATTCGACTGCCCGAACGGCGCGATCCGGATGAAGGGCGATGCTTACGCCATCAATGCCGATAAGTGCACCGAATGCGCCGGGGTCGCGGCGGCGCCCAAGTGCGTCGCCGGCTGCCCGGCCGACGCCATCGTTCCGGCCTGAGGCCCGCGATGGCCGGAGGCGACAGCGCTTCCAGGGCCGGCGAGACCGTGGAGATCGCCGGCCCGCCGCGGTTCGGCATCGGCGACAAGGTGCGTTGCCGCCGGGAAATCCGCAGCGACGGCACCATAACCGGCATCCCGCGGGGCGAGGTGTTCCTGCTCCCCGGCGAGGTTGGTTACGTGGCCGACATCGGTGAGCATCTGCAGCGCTATTATGTCTACGCGGTGGATTATGTCCGCATCGGCCGGATCGTCGGCATGCGCAGCCAGGAACTGGAAGCGGTCGGAGAGCAGCCATGAAAGTCACGGTGGAGCGCAGCGGCGACAGCTATTCCATTTACGTGGCGAAGAAGGATCTGGAAGAGCCGGTGGTTGACATGGAGCGCCCCGAGTTGTGGGGCGGCTGGGTCGAACTCGGCAACGGCTGGCGGCTGGCACTGCCCGAGATGGCCGTGGACACCCGTCTGCCGGTCACCGTCAATGCCCGGCGGCTGAGCCTCGGCGGGGACGACGAGCGGTGAGCGCTCGTCCGGCTCTGCCCGACGGTGCCGGCGGCGGACAGCCGCCCCGGCAGCACCGGACCTCGCGGTGCTGACGCCCCTCGAAGCTGAGGCGCTGGCGCTCAGCCTGCGGGTGGCGACGTTCACCGTCCTCGCCGGCCTGCCCCTCGCGGTGGCCGCCGCTTGGCTGCTCGCCCGCCGCGGCTTTCCCGGCAAGGCGCTTCTCAACGCGCTGATCCACGTGCCGCTGGTGGTCCCGCCGGTGGCGATCGGCTTTCTGCTGCTGCTGCTGCTCGGGCGGCAGGGGCCGGTGGGCGGCTGGTTGTACGATACCTTCGGGGTGAGTGTGGCGTTCACCTGGCAGGGCGCGGTCATCGCTTCGGCGGTGATGGCGTTTCCGCTGATGGTCCGGGCAATCCGGCTGTCACTGGAGGCGGTCGATCCGCGCCTGGAAGTGGCGGCCCGGACGCTTGGCAGCGGCCGGATCCGGGTGTTCGCCACGGTGACGCTGCCGCTTGCGGCGCCCGGGTTGCTGGCCGCGGCCATGCTCGGCTTCGCCCGCAGCCTCGGCGAGTTCGGGGCGACAATCACCTTCGTCTCCAACATCCCCGGCGAGACCCGGACCCTGCCGCTGGCCCTCTACACCCTGGCCCAGACCCCGGGCGGCGAGGGCGGGGCGCTCAGAATGGCGGTCATTTCGATGGTCCTGGCGACCCTGAGCCTGATCGCTGCCGAGGAAATCGCCCGCCGCGCCGCCCGGTTCGCCCAGGTGTAACGCGCTCAGCGGTTCTTGCCCCTCAACGTTTCTTGACCAGGAGACGCCCGTGCTTGACGTCGCAGTGACCAGCCGGTTCGGCGAGCGCCTCTACGATCTGTGCTTCGGCGTCGATGGCGGAACGATCGCCGCCCTGCGCGGCCCCTCAGGCGCCGGCAAGTCGACCGTGCTGAACATCATCGCCGGGCTGATCCGCCCCGATGCCGGGCGGATCCGCTTCGCCGGCCGCGACTGGTTCGACCCGGCCGGCGCCCTTGAGGTCCGCCCCGAGCGGCGGCGGATTGGCTACGTTTTCCAGGATCACCGGCTTTTTCCCCATCTCACCGTCGCCGGCAACCTCCGCTATGGCGCCAAGGGCCGCGCCGACGGCGACGCGTTTGACGAGGTTGTCGAGGTCCTCGGCCTGGGCGGGCTGCTGTCCCGCCGGCCGCGCCATCTTTCGGGCGGGGAACGCCAGCGGGTGGCGATCGGCCGGGCGTTGCTGTCGGCACCGCAGCTCCTGCTCCTTGACGAGCCGCTCGCCTCAGTGGATGCGGCCCGCAAGTCGGTGATCCTCACTTACCTGCAGCGGCTTCGGGACCGCACCGGGATTCCCATGCTCTACGTCAGCCATGCCTGGGACGAGATTTGCGACGTTGCCGACGTCATTCTTGACCTGGAGGACGGCCGCATCCGCACCACCGCAACGGTGCCGGCCGCGGAGGTGGTGCCGCTGCGGGCCGCCCGCCGCCGCGCCGCCGGCGCTTCGGCTCAGGAGCGCGGCCCGCGCGAGCCGTCGATCGCAGTCCCGCTCGCAGAGCCGTCCGGGGAGGCGGCCGGGGAGGCGGCCGACTGGAGGGCGTCCAGATGAGCCGCCACCGCCGAGCGCGCCTCCGCCTCGATCGCCCGGAATCGGCGGATCAGCTCATGGCCGAAGCCGGTAACCACGGCGCCGCCGCCGGTCCGCCCGCCATGCTGAGTTTCCACCGCGGGTTCCTGGAACTCCCGGTTCAGCTCAGCGACAAGCAGCCAGGCCCGGCGGTAGGACATCCCCATCGCTCGGCCCGCCGCGGCGATCGAGCCGTACCGGTCGATGAGCTCGAGCAGGCGGATCTTGCCCGGACCCAGCAGCCGCTCGGAGCCCAGGTCGACGCGCAGGAACAGCTGAGCGGTCCTCATTGCGGCCTGCGGTTCTCCTCATCGAGCGGTGGAGCCGGAGCCGGATAATCCGCGCCGGCATCGATCCTGTCGCCGGGACGACGATGCCGGTGCCCCCGGCGATCTGCAAGGCCATTGTCCGTCACCGGGTCAGGGCGACCGCCTTGATCATGGCGTGAACCTCGCGGCCGGGTGCCAAATCCAGCTGCTGCACGGCGAGGCGGGTGACCAGCGCCGGCAGACTTGCCCCCCCGAGGTCGATCCGGACGACCAGATCCGGCCCGTCGCCCGACTCGATCGCAGTGACCCGGCCGGCCAGCACGTTCAGGACGCTCGACTGCTCCGGCGGGCAGAGCGCCAGGGCCACGTCCCGGGCGCGGATCCGGACCCGTACCCGGCCGCCGGGCGCAATGCCGTTCCACGGCACCCGCAGCCGGCCGCCAGCGGTGCCGAGCACCGACAGGCCGAACGGTTGATCGTGCCCGATCACCTCCGCTTCAAGAACACCGCCGTACTCCAGGGTGCCGAACACGGAGCGCAGCTCAGCCCGGGCCAGCACGTCCAGGATCGGGCCGGCGGCGATCACCCGGCCCTCGCCCAGCACCACAATCGTGTCGGCGAGCCGGATGACCTCATCGAGGGCGTGGCTGACGTAGACGACCGGCAGGCGAAGCGTGTCGCGCAGCCGCTCCACGAACGGCAAAATCTCGGCCTTCCGTCCGGCGTCGAGGGAGGCGAAGGGCTCGTCCATAAGCAGCAGCCACGGCTGGGCGAGAAGGGCCCGCCCGAGAGCCACACGCTGGCGTTCGCCGCCGGACAAGGCCGCGGGCCGGCGATCGAGCAGGGGCCCGATGGCGAGCAGCGCCACCACCTCGTCGAAGCCGATCCGCCGATCCGCCACCGGCGCCCGCCGCCAGCCGTAGAGGAGATTGTCGCGGACCCGGAGATGGGGAAACAGCTTGGCATCCTGGAACACGTAGCCGATCCGGCGGCGGTTGGGCGGGAGGTGAATCCGCCGGGCCGAGTCGAAAAAAACCGCACTGCCAAAGCGGATATGGCCGCGGTCCGGGCGGAGGCTGCCGGCAAGCGCGCGGAGGATCGTCGTCTTCCCGGCGCCAGAGGGGCCGAACAGGGCGATGATCCCGGCGCTGTCCGCGGCGCAGGCGGCGTCGACGGTGAACCGGCCGAGCCGTTTGTGGATGGCGAAATCGAGACTCACCGGCCGACCATCCGCCGAACCCGCCGCGCCGCCACCTCGGAGAGGATCAATCCGGCGAGGGCGAGCAGGATCGAGAGCCCGGCGAACCGCATTGCCGTGGCTTCGCCGCCCGGTGTCTGGATCGCCGAATAGATGGCGAGCGGCAGCGTCCGGGTCTCGCCCGGAACATTCGAAACGAACGTGATGATCGCTCCGAACTCGCCAAGGGCGGCGGCAAAGGCGGTCACCGCACCGGCGATGACCCCCGGCAGCATCAGCGGCAGGGTGATCGAACAGAACGCATCGGTGCGCCCGGCGCCGAGAGTCCGGGCCGCCGTCTCCAGGCCGGGATCGGCCGCCTCCAGCGACAAGCGGATGGCTCGCACCTGAAACGGAAAGGTGACGACGGCCGCAGCCAGCGCCGCGCCGGTCCAGCTGAACACCAGCCGGAGGTCGAAGGTCTCCAGAAGCCAGGCACCCACGGGGGCGCGGGTTCCGAAGGCGATCAGCAGCAGATAGCCGATCACCACCGGCGGCAGCACCAGCGGCAGATGGACAAGCCCGTCGACCACCGTCTTTCCGGGAAAGTCGGCGCGGGCAAGCATGAAGGCCACGGCCATGGCCACCGGCAGGGCGGCGATGACCGCCACGCCGGCGATCCGCAGGCTGAGCAGCAGTGCTTCGATCTCGGCGGCGGTCAGCATGCCCTGGGCCGGCGCCGCCGGTCAGCGGACCGTGAACCCGGCGGCTTCATAGGCGACGCGGGCTCCGGGGCCGGTCAGGGCCTCATAAACGGCGCGTACGCCGGGCGTGTCCTGGCCGGCGATGATCGCCAGCGGGTAGGTGATCGGCGTGTGGCTGTCTTCGGGAAAACGGCCGATGATGCGCACGCCATCGCTCACCGCCGCATCGGTGGCATAGACAATGCCGAGCGGTGCCTCGCCGGTCTCGACCAGGGCGAGGGCGGCGCGGACATCGCTGGTCCGGGCAAGGCGGTCGGCCACGGACTCCCAAAGGCCGAGCGTTTCCAGCGCTTGCCGGGCATAGATGCCGGCCGGCACGTGGTCAGGATCGCCGACGGCGATTCGCTCAGCCGGTGCGAGCAGGGCGCTCAGATCGGTATCCTCACCGATTCTCACTGCCTGGAGCGGACCGTCGGCGGGGGTGATCAGCACCAGGCGGTTGCCGATCGGACTCACCCGGGTGCCCGGGGCGATCAGCCCGAGTTGCTCAATGTGATCCATCCACCGCTCGTTGGCTGAGGCGAACATCTGCGCCGGCGCGCCCGCCGCGATCTGCTTGGCGAGGGTTGAGCTGGAGGCAAAGGAGAAGCGGAGCGGCTCGCCGGTCGCCTGCCGGTGGCTTTCGCCGATCGTCTCGAACACGGTGGTCAGGCTGGCGGCCGCAAACACAGTGACCGGCTCTCCCGCCTGCGCGGGCGGTGCCAACAGGGTCAACGTGGCGGTCAGCAGGGCAATGCCACAGAGGCGAAGGGCGGATCGGCGGGGGATTGTCACAGGCGGCTCCCGAATCGGACTGACGGCTGCTGCTGATCGATATGTTTGACAGGATATATCGCTTGTGGCAAGCCGTTGCTGCGGTGCACAATCAGTCCGCCGCCGCGGCGTTCGCGACCGCCCTAAAGGCTCTCAGAGGAGTTCCGAACCATGCAACTCAGCGCCCGCAATCAGCTCAGTGGACAGATCGTGTCGGTCGATCGCGGTCCGGTCACTGCGGTCGTCCGCGTCGATATCGGCGGCGGCCGGGTCATCACGTCATCGATCACAGCGGGAGCCTCGGAGGACCTGGGTCTGGCCGTCGGTGACGCGGTCACCGCGATCATCAAGGCGTCCGACGTGATCATCGCCAAGGCGCTGACAGCCGCCGGTTGACGTCGTGCCGCCGATCCCGATGAACCGGCACGGGACAGAAGCGGCGACGATGGATCGGATGACGGACCAGGATCTGGACGCGCTGCTGGCTCAGGATGTGCCCTGTGGCGACCTGACCACCGAGCTTCTGGGTATCGCCGGCGCCCCGGGGGTGATCTCCTTCGCCGCCCGCGAAACGATGATCCTCGGTGCCATCGGGGACGCGGCGGCGATGTTCAGCCGCGCCGGGGGTGAAGTGACGGCCATGGCAGCCGGCGGCACGGCGCTCGCCGCCGGAGAGCAATTCTTCACCGCGCGCGGGCCGGCCGGGGCGCTGCACCGGGTCTGGAAGGTGGCGCAGACCCTGGTGGAATACGCATCCGGCATCGCCACCCGGACGCGGCGGATTGTCGACGCCGCAGAGGCGGGCCGTCCCGGCGTGGTGGTCGCCTGCACCCGGAAGAATTTCCCGGGAACGAAGGGGATCAGCATTCGGGCCGTCCGCGCCGGCGGCGCAATCGTCCACCGTCTGGGTTTGTCGGAAACAATTCTGGTGTTTGCCGAGCACCGCAGGTTTATCGCCGATGACCCGACGCTCTGGCTGGGCCGGCTCCGCGCGCGGGCGCCGGAGAAGAAGATCGTCGTTGAGGTCGGGTCGGTCGCCGAGGCGCTGGCGTTTGCGCGGAGCGGCGCCGACGTGGTGCAGCTGGAGAAACTTTCGCCGGGCGAGGTGGGCCAGGTGGTGACCGCGGTCCGCGGCGACGCCACCGGCACACTTGTCGCTGCCGCCGGCGGTATCAACGAAGCCAACGCGGCGGATTATGCCGCCACTGGGGCAGACGTTCTGGTCACATCCGCCCCCTATTTCGGACCGCCCGCCGATGTCAAAGTCATCCTCACGCCAGCTTAGGCGCCGCGCCTGAAGCGCTGCCATCCTGTCGCCCGGCGATTTCACTGCCGGCCGCGGGCGGGGAGGGCGAGCAGGCCGGTGGTCTGCTCGCGGATCTCGGCCGCCACGACCTTGTCCAGGCGGTCGAGCCAGACGCGGGGGATTGCCTCGATCCCATAGGTGGCGCCGGCCAGCATGCCGGCGAGCGCGCCCGCCGTATCGGCGTCGCCGCCGATGTTGACGGTCTCGACCACGCAGGTTCGGAACGAATCGGTGAGAAAGTAGAAGTGGAGCACGGTACGGACGGTGTCGACCACATAGGCCGAGCAGTGGCCGTTGTAACGCTCGAAGCGGAACAGCGGATGGCGCTCGGTCAGGGCCCGGGCTTCCGCGCGGGCATCGGCCATGCCACCGCCGTCGATGAGCCTCTGGACCATCCGTCCCAGAGCGAGCGTTGCCGCGTCGGAAAGGGGATGGTTGTGGGTGATGTGGCACTGCTCCAGGGTCCACGCCTCGAACGCCGCGGCATCCCCCAGGGTGGCGAGGGCGACGGGCAGGTTGCGCATGCAGGCGCCGTTGCCGGCGTCGCCCTCGTTGAACGGCTTACCGGTCGAGCCGTCGACGATGTAGCGGCGAATGCCGCGCCGGCAGGTGTTTCCCACGTCGGCGGGGACCCCCTTGAGCCAGGCGGCGAAAGCCTCGCAGACGGCGCGCACGTCCCAGCCGCCGGCCGCCAGGATCGCCCGGCCGACGGCCAGCGACATTTCGGTATCGTCGGTCACCTGCCCCGCTTTGAGATCGAGCCAGCCGCCGCCGATGATCCGACAATGCAGGCCGTATTTCATGCCGATTTCGGCAGGGGTCAGGAATTCGACGGTGGCGCCAAGGGCATCGCCGACGGCGAAGCCGAGATAGGCACCGAGTGCCCGGCTGACCCGCTGCTCAGTCATAGCGGACCCCGACGGTATAGTTGCCACCGATGACCAGCACCTCGGCCTCGCCGTTCAGCCGGTTGTCGGCGAGCAGGGCGTTACAGAACACCACCTTGCAGGTGGGCACGCGGGCCTCGAGGATCCGGTCGCCGAAACAGGTGGCGATGTCGCGCTCCGGGGTGAAGGACACGAGGTTGTTCAGACGGACGACGCAGCGCCGGCGGTCGAGCCGCTCGACAATGTGATGTTCCTCGAAGTGCTCGACCCCCCGGAACAGGCGCCAGTGGCCGGGCTGGCCCAGGTGGCTGGCGATCAGCCACTGACAAAACTCATATAAGAGATCGAGCTGCCCGAAGATCGCATTGTTGTGAAACCGGCTGCCCATTTTCTCTTCCACGTAACGATACCAGGCGGGCGATGAGAATTTCCGGATCGGCTGCCGGTGATAGGTCGGGAACAGCCCGAAGCGGCTCTCCACCCAGCCCTTGAGCACCGCACCCTCCGGACCGTTGCTGTCGTAGGCCCAGCCTTTGAGCAGGCGGAGATAGCTCGAGCGGTAGCGCCGCCGCCCGAAGCGGTCGGTGGCGTCGTCGCAGCGATCGGCGCTGAGCCCGAAGGTGACGGTCATGTAATCGCGGAACAAGGCGGTTGCCGCGTCGACGGTCGTGGCGGCTGCCAGGAGACGGAACAGACCGGCATTGGTTTCGCGGGCGCCGGCGATGTGCAACTCGCGCGCCTCGTCATTGAAAGACGGGCTGGCCAGCACCGCACTCGGTACGCCGACGAGATTGACCGAATGGCCGTAACGGTCGAGCCAGAGCCCGTCGCCGGGTTCGGCTCCGGGGTCGCAATCGGTGTGAATGGCAGGCCTCCCGGCTCGTCTCCCGTCCCCCGCAAGCCGCCCGGTCGCCGGCCGGATCGCGGTTGACCCGCTGAGCAAAGCAATCTGCGTACCAATGTCCGCAGCGGTGCGGAGCGGGACGGCAGCACCATCGGAATCGGCGTGGATGCCGAAGCGGAGGCGCTGTGGGTGAGCCCACACTCTGTCGGTCTTTGTCGGGTTCGCAACAACCGCCCGATCGGCCGGCCGCACCCCCCACAGCTCATCTATGCGGCTGATAATCCTGATCAATCGGTCTGTGTAGCGAGGTGACACAGCAGTTGGCACAGGCTTTGCTGCTAAGGGCTCGGCAGCCGTTGTGCTCGCCCTCACTATCCAGGCCAAGGAGAGAACCATGAGCAACCCGCGCCAGATCGCCTTCTACGGCAAGGGCGGCATCGGCAAATCGACGACCTCCCAGAACACCATCGCGGCACTCGCCGAAATGGGCCGCAAAGTGCTGATCGTCGGTTGCGATCCGAAAGCCGACTCGACCCGTCTGATGCTCAACGCCAAGGCCCAGCAGACTGTGCTGCAGATGGCCGCCGACGTCGGCTCGGTGGAAGACCTGGAGCTTGAGGACGTCCTCCGGGTCGGCTGGGGCAACGTCAGCTGCGTTGAGTCCGGCGGGCCGGAACCAGGGGTCGGCTGCGCCGGCCGCGGTGTCATCACCTCGATCAACTTCCTCGAGGAGCAGGGCGCCTACGAGAACATGGATTACGTGGTCTATGACGTGCTCGGCGACGTGGTCTGTGGCGGCTTCGCCATGCCGATCCGCGAGAACAAGGCCCAGGAAATCTACATCGTCATGTCCGGCGAGATGATGGCGCTTTATGCCTGCAACAACATCTCCAAAGGCATTCTCAAGTATGCCCAGTCGGGAAGCGTCCGGCTCGGCGGCCTGATCTGCAACTCGCGGATGACCGACCGGGAAATCGAGCTCGCCGAAGCCATGGCGAAAAAGCTGGGAACCACGCTGATCCACTTCGTTCCACGCGACAACATCGTCCAGCACGCCGAACTGCGGCGGATGACGGTCATTCAATACAAGCCCGACCATCCGCAAGCCGACGAATACCGCCAGCTCGCCCGCAACATCGACGCCAACCGCGGCCAGGGCGTTATTCCCACGCCGGTGAGCATGGACGAACTTGAGGACATGCTGATGGAGTTCGGCATTCTCAAGAGCGACGACGAAATGATCGCCGAACTGGAAGCCAAGGAAGCGAAGAAACAGGCGGAAGCGGCGGTCGCTTGAGCCTGGCGTTCGGGAGAGCGCCCGCGCGGTCGCTTGGAGGAACACGATGAACGATTACACCAACGACAAGGCCTTTCACGAGCAGGTCATCGCCGAGGTGCTCG
>CAYVUM010000073.1:10553-18008 GCA_964454795.1 uncultured Rhodospirillaceae bacterium | reverse complement strand
CCCGGTCCCGGTCACCCCGGTCCCGGTCACCCCGGTCCCGGTCACCCCGGTCCCGGTCACCCCGCCGGCCGCCACGCTCCTCGCGGCCTGAGCGGCTTTGCAGAATTGCCGAGGGGCCCTCTTCGAGCGCTTCGACCCGCACGGTCATGTAGCGCAGAATATCCTCGTTCAACCGCATCTGCCGTTCATACTCGACCACGGCGGTTGCCGGCGCGTCGATATTGAACATGACATAGTGGGCCTTGCGGTTTTTTTTGATCCTGAACGCGAGCGGACGCAGCCCCCAGCTTTCACGCTTGGTAATGTTTCCACCCTGTTCTTCGATCACTTTTGCCAGATTGTCAGCGAGGCCTTCGACCTGCTGACCTGACACATCCTGGCGCGCGATAAACACGCTTTCGTAGAGCGGCATCCATGTCCCCTTTCGGATTTTCTCAGGCCGCGGGCGCCGTGCCCCGGCGGCCATAGCCGACACCGGTCGGCAAGGAGCCATCGCCGACACCGGTCGGCAAGGAGATTGAAGCGCGGGAGTATACACGCCACTTTCTTCAGCGCAATGCTGCGATTCGGCCGCAACGCCTCCCCGGCCGAACGAATCGCCAACAACACGGCCTTCACGGGCCATGTAACATCTTGAAACAATTTGCGAAGAGACCGCAATTTCGCCGTCGAAAGGACTGGAAACGATAAACAATTTGCCAATTTCCGGCAGTCCAGACGGGACCTCGGCCGGCGACAGTTCGATGACAGCCGCTTGACAGCCTTGCTACCGCCGTTATGTGATCGCGCGGCATTTTCACCAGTCGGGGGTCACCAGAATGAGCCGGGTTTTTCTCTTTCCGGGACAGGGGTCGCAGGCAGTCGGCATGGGGCGGGAGCTCGCCGCCGCTTTTCCCGAGGCGCGGGCCGTGTTTGACGAGGTCAATGACGCCCTCGGCGAAGACCTCACCCGGCTGATGTTCAACGGCCCGGAAGACGAGCTGATGCTGACGGCCAATGCCCAGCCGGCGCTGATGGCCGTGAGCCTCTCTGCCTTCCGGGTGCTGGAATCCGAAGCGGGTGTGGACATCGCCAACGATGCGCCGTTCATCGCGGGCCATTCCCTTGGCGAGTATTCCGCACTTGCGGCGGCGCGCTGCCTGACCATCGGCGATGCTGCCCGGCTCCTGCGCATTCGCGGCCGGGCGATGCAGGAAGCGGTGCCGGTCGGCCTCGGTGGCATGGCCGCGATTCCCCTCGACCTGCCGGACGCCCAGCGCGTCGCCGATGAAGCGGCCCAGGGTGAAATCTGCGCCGCTGCCAACGACAACGCTCCGCGTCAGGTGGTGCTGAGCGGCGCCATCGAGGCGATTCGCCGCGCCCTCGGGATTGCCGAGAAACACGGTGCCAAACGCAGCATTTTGCTGCCGGTCAGCGCTCCTTTCCACTGCCAATTGATGGCCCCGGCGGCCGTTGCGGTTGAGCGGGCGCTCGCCGAAATCGCCCTCAGCGATCCGATTGTCCCGGTCATCTCGAACGTCACCGCAGCCACCGTCGACCGTGCCGAGGACATCCGCCGTCTGCTCGTCGAGCAGATCACCTCCATGGTGCGCTGGCGCGAATCGATGGTTGGGATGGTTGGACAGGGCGTCCATAGCATCGTCGAGGTGGGGTCCGGGAAGATCCTGACCGGCCTTGCCCGCCGGGTTGACAAGAGCTTGTCGGCGATTTCGATCGGAACCCCGGCTGACGTCGAAGCCTTCCTCGCCGCCCGCTGACGCAGCGAGCCGGTCGCCGTCTGCGAATGTTTGACCTGAGCGGTCGGTGTGCGCTGGTCACCGGCGCCTCGGGGGGCCTCGGTGCAGCCATCGCCCGGTCCTTAGCCGGCTGTGGTGCGCGGGTCATTGTCTCGGGCACCCGCGAGCCGGTTCTGCGTGCCCTGGCGGCGGACCTGGGAGGCAAGAGCGAGGTCTTGATTGCCGACCTGGCCACAACTGACGGCGCCGAATCCCTCGCGACCGCGGCCGAGGCAGCGGGTCCTGTCGATATCCTCGTTCACAACGCCGGCATCACCCGCGACAACCTGACGGTCCGGCTCTCCGACGACGACTGGCAACGGGTGCTCGACGTCAACCTCAGTGCCGGGTTCCGGCTGATCCGCTGGACGCTGCGGGGAATGATGCGCCGCCGCTGGGGGCGGATCATCGCCATCTCCTCGGTCGTCGCCGCCACCGGCAATCCGGGTCAGGCAAACTACGCCGCCTCAAAAGCGGGGATGATCGGCCTCATCAAGGCGGTCGCCCACGAGGTGGCCAGCCGCAACATCACGGCGAACTGCGTCGCCCCGGGGTTTATCGAGACCGACATGACGGCGGGGCTGGCGGAGGCGCGAAAAGCCGCCATTCTGGGGGCGATCCCGGCCGGCCGCCTCGGCGCTCCGGGCGATGTGGCCGCCTGCTGCGCGTTTCTGGCCAGCGAGGAGGCCGGGTACATGACCGGCCAGACCCTGCACGTCAACGGTGGGATGGCGATGGTTTAGGCGGCAGGCCGTCCGGTGGCGGCGCGGGGGGTTGCTGGCCTCCGTATGAAAACTGTGTTACCACCCCCGACGCCTTGGCCGGCGCAACCCGCCGGAAAGGTCCGGGATTGACCTTCCATACCAATGCACACTTGAGGATCGAGGACGAAAACATGAGCGATACGGCCGAGCGGGTGAAGAAAATCATTGTCGAGCATCTGGGTGTCGATGAAGCGAAGGTCGTCGAGAACGCCAGCTTCATTGACGATCTGGGTGCCGACAGTCTGGACACCGTGGAACTGGTCATGGCGTTCGAAGAAGAGTTCGGGATCGAAATCCCTGACGAGGCCGCGGAAAAAATTACCTCCGTCAAGGATGCCGTCGACTATATCAAAAATGCAACCCAGTAACCAGCCCGCCGCCGGTCTCCCCTGCCGCGCCGGCCGGGTTCGCAGACTCTCAACAAGGAAGGCTCTTGCGCCATCATGAGACGTGTCGTCGTCACGGGCCTTGGCCCTATCACGCCGCTCGGTTGCGGCATTCAGACCAACTGGGACCGGCTGATCGCCGGCCGGTCCGGCATCGGCGCCATCCAGACCTTTGACGTCTCGGATCTGCCGGCCAAGGTTGCCGGTTTTGTGCCGCGCGGCGAAACCCGTAACGGCGGATTTAACGCCGATGACTATGTCCAGCCCAAAGAACAGCGGCGCATGGATACCTTCATCGTCTTCGCCATCGCCGCGGCCGAACTGGCCCTTCAGGACTCCGGCTGGACGGCCAGCACCGAGGAAGAGCGCGAGCGGGCCGGCGTGATGATCGGCTCAGGGATCGGTGGTCTCGAAGAGATCGCCAAGGCCGCCCTGCTCGTCGAGATGGGCCAGGTGCGCAAGATCAGCCCCTTCTTTATTCCCGCCGCCCTGATCAATCTGGCCAGCGGCCACGTCTCGATCCGCCACGGGTTCAGGGGCCCGAACCACTCGGTTGTCACGGCCTGCGCCACCGGCGCGCACGCGATTGGCGATGCTGCCCGGCTGATCATGCTCGACGACGCCGATGTGATGATCGCCGGCGGGACGGAAGCCGCCGTGTGTCGCGTCGGAATCGCCGGTTTCGCCGCCGCCCGGGCTCTCTCCACCCGGTTCAATGACACCCCGGAGAAAGCATCCCGGCCCTGGGACGAGGCTCGTGACGGCTTCGTGATGAGCGAAGGCGCCGGGGTCGTCGTGCTTGAGGAATATGAGCACGCCAAGCGGCGCGGCGCCCGTATCTACGCCGAAGTCGCCGGTTACGGCCTCTCGGGTGATGCTTTCCACATCACCGCACCGTCGGAAAGCGGCGTGGGGGCCACCAGCTGTATGCAGGCAGCCCTTCGAAACGGCCGGATCAACGTCGACGAGGTCGACTACATCAACGCGCACGGCACCTCGACCCCGCTGGGTGACGAAATCGAGTTGGGCGCGGTGAAGCGGGTGTTCGGCGATCATGCCCGGAGCCTGTCGGTGTCGTCGACCAAGTCCTCGGTCGGCCACCTGCTCGGCGCCGCCGGGGCGGTCGAAGCGATCTTTACGCTGAAGGTGATCGAGACGGGCGTGGTGCCGCCGACGCTGAACCTGGACAACCCGTCCGAAGGCTGCGACGATATCGATCTGGTTCCTCATCAGGCCAAGGCACGGCCAGTGCGTGCCGCCATGTCCAACTCCTTCGGCTTCGGCGGCACCAACGCGACCCTGGTGTTCCGGGCTCTCAACTGATCCGGTGTTACGGCCGTGATCTTGCGGTCGCTCGTTCTGGTTTGTCTGGCGCTGGCGGTTGCCGCGGCCGCCACCGCCGGTGGGCTGTGGTGGATTGACCGGATGCACGCCCGGCCCGGGCCGTTGAGCGCCGCCACCACCGTGGTTATCCCGCGCGGCGACTCGGTGGCGGCGATTGCCGGGCGCCTGGCCGCCGCCGGGGTGATTGCCGATCCCCTGGTTTTCCAGATGGGTGTCCGGCTGGAACGCTCAGCCGGGCCGCTGAAGGCCGGTGAATACGCCTTCGCGCCGGGGATCAGCGGCCGCGAGGTGGCACGGCTGCTGCGGTCCGGGGAGGAGGTTGTCCGGCGGCTGACCATCCCGGAGGGCCTGACCTCCCGCCAAGTGGTTGCCCGCATCGCGGAAATCGGCGGCCTGGCCGGCGAGGTTGGGAGCCTTCCTGAGGAAGGCAGCCTTCTGCCAGAAACCTATCACTTTACTTTCGGCGACGATCGCAATGCGCTGATCGCGCGGATGCAGGCGGCCATGGAGGCGGCACTGGCCGATGCCTGGGCACGTCGTCGGCCCGGACTGCCACTGGACTCCCCGGAGCAGGTGCGGATTCTCGCCTCGATTGTGGAGAAGGAAACCGCGCTGCCCGAGGAACGGCCCCGGATTGCCGCGGTCTTCCTCAACCGGCTTCGGCTCGGGATGCTGCTGCAGGCCGATCCGACCGTCGTCTATTCGGTCGCCGGCGGTGCCGGCGGGCTCGGCCGGCCACTCAGCCGCACCGATCTGGCCAAGCCGTCGCCGTACAATACCTACCTCCGCCAGGGCCTGCCGCCGGGCCCGATCGCCAATCCGGGGCGCGCTTCGCTCTATGCCGTCGTCAACCCCGCCGACAGCGAGGACCTCTACTTCGTTGCCGACGGCAGCGGCGGCCATGTCTTCGCCCGGACTCTGGACGAACACAATCGCAACGTCGCCCGATGGCGGCAGATCGAGCGGAATCGCGCCACCCCGTAATCGACGGATCGCCGGTCAAGGGGTGGGTTTCGTCCCGGGCTGGCCCTCGCTTTCCGGCTCGTCATACGGGCTCAGCCGTAGCCGCGTTGCCTCACCGGCGTAGAGATAAAGCAGCCCGTGACGGTTCTCGATGCGCTCTACAGCGTCAAGCGCCTCCAGAAACCGGCTCTCCTGATCCATGACCGCCTCCGGACAGGCCATCCGGGTTGCGGCGAACGGCCCCATCTCAATGCGGGCACCGTCAAGCGTCCAGGTGCCGGTGTAGCGGTTACAACCGGCCCGGCCGGAGACCCGGCCGTCGGCGTCGAAAGTGATCGTCGATTGCAGAAAGTCGATGACGCCCCGGCCATCGATGTCATCGGCGCGCCAAGTGGTGCCGGAAAGCTCGGCCGCCGGCTCGGCGCCCGGAGCCGAACCCGCGATCACCACAACGCTGCCGATCACCGCGGTCAACCCCTGAACAATCCTTTGCATCGCCCACCTCCTGCCGTTATCCCGCCGCCGCTGCACCCTACCGCAGCCCGACCACGCATGCCAGAATTCCACGCATCGGGCATGAACAATCCGCTGAATCGGTTTATATATTCAGGAAGGGGGGTGGGCCGGGCAGCGGATTCTGCCAGCGGAGGCGTAGCGATGAAAACGATCCTTCTCCCCTATCACGACGAGGACGCAGGGCGGGTGGCCATGGCCATCGCTATCGGCCTCGCCAAGCGTTTCCAGAGCTATCTTGAGGGCGTCATCGCGGTCGGCACACCGCCCCTCCTGGCCACATCGGGCGCCATGCTCGGCGGCACCGTTCTGTCCGACAGCGCCAGCCGGTGGCGGGAAGCCGCCAATGCCGCGCGGGATCATTTTCTGATGACCGCGGAGGCCGACGGGCTGCCCTTCCGGTCCGTGGACACCGCGGGCCCGGAGGCCGCCGCGGGCTGGCGGGAAGCTGACGATATGGAAGCAGAGGTCGTCGGCGAGGTGGCCAAGCTGTTTGATCTGGTGGTGCTCGGCCGGACCACGCCCTCACCGGTGGCCCGATGGCAGACCACCTGCGAAGCGGTGCTGTTCGAGGCCGGGCGGCCCGTGCTGCTCTGCCCGCCGGTGGCGGCGGCAACCCCCGGTCGCCGGGTGGTAGTCGCCTGGAACGGCAGCGTAGAGGCGGTGCGTTCGGTGGTGATGGCGATGCCGCTGCTCCTTGGCGCCGAGACGGTCACCGTGTTGACGGTCAAAGAGGCCCAGGATTATGGCCCGGCCGGCGCGCGGCTTGCCGTCCATCTCAAACGCCACGGCGTCCCCGCGAGCGCGCGGACCATTTCCGCCGGCAGCAGCCCTGGCGGCGAAGCCATCCTCGACGCCGCGGCCGACCTCGATGCGGACCTCATCGTCAAAGGCGCATTCACCCGCCACCGGCTTCGCGAGATCATCTTCGGTGGCATCACCCGGCACCTGATCGATCACGCCCAGCTGCCGCTGTTGCTGGCGCACTGACCGCTGGAAGTCCGGGCAGCGCTCGGTCAGATCAGGCGCGGCAAACCCAATCCGCCGCCGCGGAGCCGGCGGTGTTTGCGGACGATCGTAACGCCGGGCCCTGAGTCGATCGGCCGGTCATTCGCTTGGGAACCAAGCGGATGGGCTGATCGACGACGCTATCGATCTTGTGGTTCGATTGACCTGACGGACGGGATCCATCCGTCAGCATCGAACCACCTGCGACCGGCGCGGCGACGACCCGTTTTCGAACCGTCCGGGCTCGGCCCGGCAGCACCGGAGAATCGGCCGCGATGGCGATCAGGGTCGCGGACGGGAGCCGATCATCGCCGGCTTGCTGGTCAGTGCGAGGTGCGAGGCGCGCCGCGGCTCGTGCCGCGCGTCTCGAAGGGCCCGGCCGGGCCGCTCATGCTGGCGAGCCCGGGTGCAGAGAGGCTGAACGACGGCGAGGTGCCTTGGGTCAATGAGCGAGGGAAAGACCCGCCCGGACTGATCCGACGGCTCATTCATCGGCGAAAAGGTCGCGGTCCCACGTCACTGGGGTCAAAACCTGAGCTTTGATATGCCGTGTAGGGGCTCCCACGCCACGGGCGCAACTGGTATGCTTCACACCGGTCCTCGTAGCTCAGCAGGATAGAGCACAGGATTCCTAATCCTGGGGTCGCAGGTTCGAATCCTGCCGGGGACACCAGTTTTTGCGGCCGCCGCCAGCACCCTCAG
>CAYVUM010000073.1:0-10453 GCA_964454795.1 uncultured Rhodospirillaceae bacterium | reverse complement strand
CCCTCAGCGCGGGGCCTGGATGCCCCGGTGACGGATGGGTGGCGCGGGAGACGCCGGACGCTGGACAAGCGGCGATGCTGGCGATGCGCCATAGGCGGCGGGCCAGGGTTGCGGCCGATGCGGTGCGCTCCCCGGTGCACCCCCGGTGGGCGGTTCAGGCTGAGGGACAGACAAGGGGCGCCAGCGTGGGGCACGTTCCTCGACCACTTCGGCCGCGACGAGCGCCTGGAGTACGCACATCAGTGCCACGATGCTGTAATAGAGATCGAAGAAAGCACGATTATAGAACGCGCCTCCGACGGCATAGGCGACAACGGAAATCTGGAGCATTTCCGCGAGCGTGCGGGCCCATTGCAGATCCGGTCGGTTTTTGGTTACACGTCTGATCCTTTGGCCGACCCAGAATGTCGTGCCCATGATGCCGAGGAAGATAAAAAATCCAACGAACCCGTGCTCGCCAAGAGCCTCAAAATATATACTGTGAGCGTTGTAGCCACCCTCGCCGGCAAAGCACCAGCCTTCTTCCCCGGTGATTAAAGCATCCCGCGCTTGGCACTGTCGCATTCCATAGACTGTATACAACGGGTTGTAATGAAATATATCAAACCCCCCGCCGGTCAAAGGATTTCTTATGGCAACTTCAAATCCGTAACGCCACATCATAAGGCGGGCAAGCGATGACTCGTCCGCCCTGTACTCCTGAATGCTTTTAACTTCTTCAGCAATTTTTTCTGAAAAAACCGCGCTTAACGCCATAACTGCGACGAAACCAGCAGCGGCCATCGCAACGCGATATTTCGAGCGAAGCCAGAACAGGCCGAGCGCGGCCGCAAAGCCAACATAGCAGCCCCGAGAATAGGAGGCGATCAAAGCCAACACTGTCAGGACTGCGATGGCGATAACCGCCCATTTCAGATACCATCGCTGTTCGGTGACCGCCAGGTAGACCATCAGCGGCAGAACAATGATCATCGCCAGAGCGAGATCATTATTATCTGCTAAAAACGAATCTGGTGGCCCCCAGACCAAATACTCGCCGCCTGTGAGAAACGCGAAAATTCCGCCCTTGGCACCGAAAAAACCAACCGAAAGAACGATCACCCAAATCAGTGCATTGATTCGTTCCCGCGTTGTTATTAAGCCAATTGTGACGAACGTAAAAAATAGTATTTTTGCAACCGTGAAAAATTTCTCATGAGAGTACTCCCCAGACAACGAAAAGACGGTCGTTACACAAATCCAAAAACCAAAAATCATCAACATGACGGATATAGGGTTAACGGTAATTGACTTTTTTTCCTTAGAAATAAGCCAGCCAACTATCGTAAGCCCAGCGATGATTTGCGCAAAACTAAAGTAATATGTGAATCCCCAGGTCAACCTGTGCGGGTTCATGTATGAGAACCATGACCAGGCGAGCACGCCCACATGTGGCTTGATGAGAATAAGCGGCATCAAGCACGCAAATACGATCATCAGGAGGGCGGATCGAATCGACATCTCGCATCTAACCTTGTTTGCCGGAAACCGGGACTCGTCGCAGAGCCGCGCCCGCGCCGCAGGGCTCGAGCCGAACGCCCTTGCGGCGGCCATCACGGCCGCGGCGCCGCCATCCCATCACCAAAGCCTCAGCGATGGCCAAACCTTACACAGCCGGACGGCAGGTGTCATTCTTCCACGTGCCCAGCGGCCCGGCAGCAAGCGGCTTTCCCCGGCTGTGCCGCTATGCCGCTTCCGCTGCCGAACACGGCTGCGGCTTGCGGACCGTGCAGAAAATCCAGCCCTGCAACGCATGGAGGGCCGGGCGGCGCTCAAGAAACTTTGCATAGACGCAGCCCAGTCGGAACAACGTCGGACTAAAGGCGAAATAATTCGGATACTGGCCAAGATATCGGAACTCCTCGATCGTCAGCCCGGCGCCGGCGGTCAGCCGGCGGATCGACCGGCGGGTGTTTGCGCGATAGCGGGTCGGAAAGGTATCCGCCGTATCCCGTCCCTCCGTGGCGCGAACAATCAGGGGATGCCACCGGTTGGGAATGATTGCCGCGATCAGCGAGGCATAATCGTAGAGGCTCGGCGTCAGGAAAATGTAGCAGCCGCCCGCCCGCAGGATCCGGGTAATCTCGGCGAAGGCCCCGGCCGGGTCGGAGACGTGCTCCATCACGCTGCGGGAGAAGGCAAGATCGACGCTACCGTCTGGAATGTCCCGCATGGCCGCCACGTCGTTGGCGAGCAGGGTGATGTCCGGATCGTCGATGACGAAATCCACCACGTCGATGCCGATCAGCCGGCCGGCATGGCCCTTGAGCTCCTGCAGCATCGGCGCCGCCCGCCCGCAACCGATCTCGAGCACCGTCGCCGCCGGGCTCAGCCGTTCCCGGATCGCATGGTCGAGGATCTGGTAGGGGTGGCTCGCCGGCGGAAAATGGCGGTCGATCAACGCCTGGATTCTCGGGTTATAATCGGGCATGCAGAAGCTCTCCGTTCCGGGATGAACAGCGGCCTGACCAACGCGGGAGCGGACCAGCGATGATCACCGGATCACGGCGACCCTGCGAGGCTGAACCCTCGGTTCCGGTCGCGGGACGCATGATAATGCCGAAAAAGGTTACAACCCGATGATCCGGCTTGGCGCAACACAGAGGCACCGTCCGGCCGCGGGGCCTGCGACAGCGTTCCCGGGCCGCTTGGCATGCCCGGCGCCCTGGCGCCTTGTGTCGGCCTTGGCCTTTGCCACCGCCGGTTTCGCCGCGCTCATCCCGGCATCGCCGGCCCCGGCCGCCGAAGGCGACGCTCCCGCCCTGTCCGCCCGCCCCGCGGCCACTGAAAGCCTGCCGGCAGTAGCCGGGCGCGCCCTTCGCCAGCGGGAGCAGGATCGCCTGGAAATCGCCGCTGACCTGGATCGGATTGCCGCCTTGCGGAGCGAACTGGCCGTGCGGATCGACCGCAATCACAAGGCCACTGCCCGCCTCCTCCGTGCGCTCCGCCGGCTCAACCGCACCGCGCCGGCGCTGGTCCTGGCCGCATCGGATACGCCCCTTGCAGGCGTCCGCACCGGGATCGTTCTCGATGCCGCCGTCTCCGCGCTGTCCGGTCGCTGGCGGGATCTCCGTGGCGATTACGCCAGTCTCCACGCCGCCGGCGAACTGGCAAGGACCCGCCGCGACGACCTGGGCCGACTCATCGCCGCCGACGACGATTCGCGACATCGCGTCGGCGCCAGGGCAGACGAAAGTCGAGACGGGCGCGCCGGCTTCGTGCCCGGACGCAAACCCCACACCGGCAGCGCGGGCCCGCCCGGCGGCGGTGAGCGGCAGCCGGCAGGGATCGCCAGCCGTCCACAGGACCCCGCCGAGGCGCTTGCCGGGATCATTGCTGCACCTTCCCGGCCGCCGGCCCGCCGAACCATGAGGGCAGCCGGCGGCGATCCCGGTCCCGACCGTCCGCCCGCCCCCGGCCCGGCGGCCAACGCCGCCCCCGAAGCCCGGGCATCGCTGTCGCCGGGACCCCGGATGCTGGTGGCCGGAACGCTGCTCACCGGCTTCGGCGCGCCCCTTTCCCACCCCCTGGCGGTCGGCGGCCGCTCCCAGGGGGTCCGCTACCGGACCGGGCCGGGAGCGGTGGTGGTTGCACCCGCGGCCGGAGACGTGGCATTCGCCGGCCGGTTTCGCGATTATGGCCTGCTCTTGATCGTCGAACACGGGGACAGATATCATAGCTTGCTGGCAGGGCTCGGTCAGGCTCATGTCGCCGCTGGCGACCGGGTTACCGCAGGCGACCCCGTGGGCGTCATGACGGCCCGGGAGGATCGCCATCGCATCCTGTACTACGAACTCCGTCTCGACGGGCGCCCGGTCAATCCACTTCCCTGGCTGACGGCGGACACGAAAGAGGTCGATGAATGAACGTTCGCACCGTGCTTCTCACAGTTGCCCTGGCTTTCGCTGTTGTCGTGCCCGCCGTGGCAGAAGACGACACGGGCAGCGATGCCGAGACGTA
This sequence comes from uncultured Rhodospirillaceae bacterium, assembly GCA_964454795.1. Lineage (GTDB taxonomy): Bacteria > Pseudomonadota > Alphaproteobacteria > Rhodospirillales > Defluviicoccaceae > CAYVUM01. The sequence continues at coordinate 6,454 of CAYVUM010000073.1, read as the reverse complement.
CCGTCTTCTCAATTTGTTCGGCGATGTGTTCGAGCGGGTGCGCGCCGATTACGTCGAGGAAACCACGGATCGCGAGCTGATCGAGGCGGCGATCGGCGGCATGTTGACCGCTCTCGATCCCCACTCGGGCTACCTCGACGCGGATAATTTCCGCGACATGCAGGTCCAGACCAAAGGGGAATTCGGCGGCCTCGGGATCGAGGTGACCATGGAAAACGGTCTGGTGAAGGTGGTCTCGCCGATTGACGACACACCGGCTTTCCGCGCCGGCCTCGAACCGGGCGATCTGATCTCTCACCTCGACGGAGAGCCGGTGCTCGGGCTCAACCTCGCCGAAGCCGTGGAAAAGATGCGTGGGCGGGTCGGCACCTCGATCCGGCTTACCGTCCGCCGCGAGGGCCGTGAACCGTTCGATGTGGCGATCACCCGTGCGGTGATCAAAATCCAGTCCGTACGCCATCGCCTCGAGGGCAACGTCGGCTACATCCGGGTGAGCTCGTTCAGCGAGCAGACCGCCGCCGGCCTCGCCGATGCGGTGGCTGCGTTGCGCGAGAAAGCCGGTGATAAATTGCAGGGCCTTGTCCTCGATCTGCGCAACAACCCCGGCGGACTGTTGTCCCAGGCGGTGGCCGTTGCCGACGCGTTCCTGGACCAGGGCGAGATCGTCTCCACCGGATCGCGCCGCCCTGAAGACACCCAGCGCTACAACGCCCGCTCCGGTGACATTGCGGCCGGGTTGCCGATGGTCGTGCTGATTAATGGCGGGTCAGCCTCTGCGTCCGAGATCGTTGCCGGGGCGCTCCAGGACCACGGCCGGGCGATCGTCCTCGGCACCCGTTCGTTCGGAAAGGGCTCGGTGCAGACGATCGTGCCGCTGACCGGCTACGGGGCGATCCGCCTGACGACGGCCCGCTATTACACCCCGTCCGGGCGATCGATCCAGGCCGTCGGGATCGATCCGGACATCGAGGTGGAGCAGGCGCGGATCGAGATGGTTGACACGCCGCAGAGCCGGCGGGAGGCGGACCTGCGAGGCCGGCTCGACAACGGGAATGGCAGCGGCGCTGACAGCGACGCGGAAGACACGCCCCTCAGCAGCACGGACGATTCCGGTCCGACGGGCGACGCCGATGGCGAGTCCCCGGAAACCGAAGCCGGGGAAGGCGAAGCTGCTTCTCCCCAGCGGCGCGATTACCAGCTTGTGCGCGCCCTTGATCTGATCCGCGGCATCGCCCTGTTCGCCGCCGGGCCGGCGCCGGTGAACTGATCCGCGGGTGCCGCTCGCAGCGCTTCGCCGCAACCTCCGGCGACGGCGACCGCGATGGCTGCGGACCGGACGCTCGATCCGTCCGCGGCCGGTGGCGCTCGGCGGCGCCACGGTGGTTGCGCTCGGTCTCGGCTGGGCTCTGCTGCCGTCATCGCCATCGCCGCCGTCGGTGACGGTGGCGATCCCGGTTGCTGACCAGGACGCAACCGCAAAGATCGCCCGCCCCAATCCGGCGCTGATCGAGGACAGCGCAGACGGGCCGCTGCCGATGATCGGGGCCGATGGCCGGTTGCCCCGGGAGGCCTATGCCCGTGCCGCCGATTTGCGCGATGACCGGCCGCGGATCGCACTGATCGTCACGGGGCTCGGGCTGAGCGAGGAGGCCTCGGCGGCGGCGATCGCCGGCCTGCCTGCGGACGTCAGCTTGGCGATCGACCCGTATGCCGAGGCGCCGGAGGCTGTTGCCGACGTGGCACGCGAGGCCGGTCATGAACTGTTTTTGGTCCTTCCTCTGGAAACCCGGGATTTTCCTTTCGAAGACCCCGGGCCCCTCGCGCTGAGCAGCGGCCTCAGTCCCGTCGACGCCCGGCAGCGGCTGCGCGCCGTGATGGCCACCGCGACCGGCTATGTGGGGCTGGTCAGCATCAGCGACGGCCGGCTTGAGTCGGACCCGGCGGCAATCGCGCCGGTCTTGGAAACGGTTCGGGATCACGGCCTGATGTATGTGGATGGCCGCTGGAAACCGGGTGATCCGGCCCCTGCTCTCGCCGACCGCCTTGGGCTGGCGCGGGCGGCGGGCGATCTGTGGCTCGATGATGCGCCGACGCCGCAAGCGATCGATGCCGCGCTGGCGGCGCTCGAGGAGCGGGCGCGCGAGCGGGCGGTTGCCATCGGTCTCGCCCGCCTCTATCCCGTGACCATCGAGCGGATCCAACGCTGGGCGGAAACCCTTGAAGCCCGCGGCTTCGTACTCACACCGGCCTCGGCGGTTGCCGGCCGCCAGTTTCTGGAGGAACCATGACGAGCCCCGATGAGCAGCCCTATCGCCCTGGCGTCGGCGCGGTGGTGTTCGCCGCTGACGGGCGGGTCCTGGTCGCCCGCCGCACCGACACCGCTGGTGATGCCTGGCAACTGCCGCAAGGCGGGGTCAAGGCCGGAGAAACGGCAGAGCAGGCGCTGCGCCGCGAGCTTCGTGAGGAAATCGGTACCGACCGGGTCGAGATCCTCGCCGAACACCCCGAACCGCTTCGCTATGATCTCCCTGCCGAGCTGGCGGCGGGCACCTGGGGCGGGCGCTTCCGCGGCCAGGAGCAGCGCTGGTTCGCTGTGCTGTTGCGCGGCCCGGACGCCGAGATCAACCTGGACGGCGACGGGTCCGATGCGGCCGAATTCGACGCTTGGCAGTGGGTCGAGATCGGTGCTCTCCCCGATCTCGCCATCGGCTTCAAACGGGCGCTCTATGCCCGGCTGGTCGAGGCGTTCGCCCACATCCCTGCGCGGGTGGCCGCCGCGGCCACGGACCGGGACGGCCGATGAGCCCGGCGGCGGCGGGAACCGTGCTGGTGACTGGTGCGGCCCGACGGATCGGCCGGGCGATCGCCCTCGAGCTGGCGGCGCACGGCCGGGCAGTGGCGGTCCACTATCAGCACTCATCGGGGGAGGCCCGTTCGGTCGTGGAGACGATCGTCGCCGGCGGCGGCCGGGCGGTCGCGGTCGAGGCCGATCTGCTCGACGAGGCGACGGCCGGCGGCCTGATCGGCCGCGTTGCCGACAGTCTCGGGGCTGTGACCGCGCTCGTCAACAATGCCTCGGTTTTCGAGCGGGACGACGCCCTGACCGCCACCCGGGACACTTGGGACCGGCATCTGCAGGTCAATCTTCGGGCTCCGCTCGTGCTCAGTCAGGAGCTGGCCCGGCAACTCCCGGCGAATACGCCGGGTGGAATTGTCAATATTCTCGACCAGCGGGTCTGGAATCTGACGCCGTTCTTCACCTCTTATACGGTGAGCAAATGTGCCCTCTGGACCCTGACCCGGACCTTGGCGATGGCGCTGGCGCCGCAGATCCGGGTCAATGCGGTCGGCCCCGGACCGGTTCTGCCGAGCCCGCGCCAGAGTGAGGAGCAATTCGCCCGACAATGGTCGGATGTTCCGCTCAATCGTCCGGTGGATCCCGGGGAAGTGGCTGCGGCGGTCCGCTTCCTGCTTGACGCTCCGGGGGTCACCGGTCAGATGATCGCCGTCGACGGTGGCCAGCATCTCGGTTGGGGCCGGCGCGCAGCGGCCCAGGTGTTCGACGAGTGAATGCCCGGGCGGAGGGTCGCGGGCAGAGGAGCGGCGGGCACGCGCCGGTCGGAGAGGAAGGTCTGTGCGATGGAGGTTGACAACGCGGGTGTCGTCCACCCCCTCCGGATTGCCGACGCGCGACGCGGCGTCCGTCATGTTTTCGTCCGGGACTTGGTGGTCCGCTGCTCCATTGGCTGGCACCGCCACGAGGAGCGGAGCCCGCAGCGGGTGCGGATTAACCTGGATCTGGCGGTCGGCGACGATGGCCGCGATGTGGGTGACAACCTGGCGAAGGTTGTCTGCTACGAGAAGATCACCGAGGGGGTCCGCGATCTGGTTCGCCGCGGCCACATCCGGCTCGTGGAAACGCTCGCTGAAAGTGTGGCCGGATTGTGCCTCGCCGACTCCCGCGTGGAGTCGGTGCGGGTCCGGGTCGAAAAGCTCGACGTGTTCCCCGATGTGGCAAGCGTGGGTGTGGAGATCGAACGGTCCGCCCGCGGCCGATAATCCCGGAGCCGCCGCAGAGCGATCCCGCAGCCGCAGCATTGTGCACATCACTTCTGCAACGCAGAAAATCCGCCGGAAACCCGCGCCTCTGGCCCGCAATCAGGGCAGCTTCTCGACAGCGAGCTGCTTTTTTGTTTTATTTCATGGGCTTATGAAAACTCTTTTTGAGTGTGGAAGCGCCCGGGACGCTCGCGTCAACGCCCGCGGGGGCCAAGCCGGCGATGTCGTCAACAACGTTATCCACAGAATAAACTCCTTGACACGAATAAGTTGTTGTTCTGCAAGCCTGCTCTCTCCGTTGTCGGCTCGACTGTCGTGAGTAGCAACGATCGCGAACGTTTGGCCGCGTTGAGACAATCTCACCGGGAACATGCGGCCGCCCCCACCGAGCCCGTGCGGGGCGTGGCCGTAATCGAGGCAGCGCTCAGGTCGCTGCCCGGCTCGCCCGGGGTTTACCGGATGCTCGACGTCGAGGGTCAGGCTCTCTACGTCGGGAAAGCCAGACACTTGCGCAAACGGGTCGCAGCGTACACCCAGCCAGCCCGGCTCGGGGTCCGGCTCGGCCGGATGGTCGCTGCCACCGCCGCGCTCGAGGTGGTCACCACCCAGACCGAAGCGGAAGCCCTGCTGCTCGAAGCCAACCTGATCAAGCGCCTGAAACCGCGCTATAATATTCTTTTGCGCGATGACAAGTCGTTCCCTTCGATCCTGGTTACCGGCGATCATCCGTTCCCGCGGGTGCTCAAGCACCGCGGAGCCCGGTCGCAGCCGGGCCAGTATTTCGGACCGTTCGCCTCGGCCTGGGCGGTCAATCAGACGCTGACCGCTCTGCAGCGGGCCTTCCTTCTTCGCAGTTGCACAGACTCGGTGTTCAGCGCCCGCACCCGACCCTGTCTGCTTCATCAGATCAAGCGCTGCTGCGCGCCGTGCGTCGGCGAGGCAGACGCGGCCGAATACGCGACCCTGGTCGAGCAGGCGCGCCGCTTCCTCACCGGTGACAGCCAGACGGTGCAGCAGGAAATGGCGGCGCGGATGGAAGCGGCCAGCGAAGCGCTGCGGTTCGAGGAGGCCGCCCGCTACCGCGACCGGATCCGGGCGATGGCATCCGTACAGAGCCATCAGGACATCAATCTGACCGGACTCGGCGAGGCCGACGTGATGGCCGCCCACCGCGAGGGCGGAGCGACCGGCATCCAGGTGTTCTTCTTCCGCGCCGGCCGCAATTACGGCAACCGCGCCTACTATCCGGCGCACGCCGGGGACGAACCAGTCGAGGCGGTCCTGGAGGCGTTCCTCGGCCAGTTCTACGCCGACAAGCCGCCGCCGCCGCTCGTCCTGGTCAGCCATGCCCTGCCGGAACAGGCTCTGGTCGCCGAGGCGCTCACCGTCCGCGCCGGCCGCCGGGTCCGGGTCGAGAGCCCGCAGCGCGGCGACAAACTCGCCCTTGTCCGCCACGCCCTCGACAACGCCCGGGCCGCCCTCGGCCGCCGCCTCTCCGAAAGCACCACGCAGCGCAAGCTGCTTGAAGCCCTGGCGGCGATGCTCGACCTGGACGCGCCGCCACAGCGGATCGAGGTCTATGACAACAGCCACGTTCAGGGTGCCCATGCCCTGGGGGCAATGATCGTGGCCGGACCCGACGGCTTCAATAAGGCGGCCTACCGCAAGTGGACGATCCGCGGCCCGGCGCTGACCCGGGGTGACGATTACGCGATGCTGCGCGAGGTCCTCAGCCGCCGCTTCGGCCGGGCCCTCAAGGAAGATCCGGGGCGGTCGGGCGCGGACTGGCCGGATCTGGTCCTGATCGATGGCGGCGCCGGCCAGCTCTCGGTCGCCCGGGAAGTGTTCGCCGATCTCGGTCTCGCCGATCTGCCGGTGGCCGCCATCGCCAAGGGCCCGGACCGCAATGCCGGCCGCGAGCGGATCTTCCGCGAAGGCCGCCCGCCGCTCTCCCCCGATGCCGGCGATCCGGTGCTTTACTTCCTGCAACGACTGCGCGATGAGGCCCACCGGTTCGTCATCGGCGGCCACCGCCAGAAGCGGGCGAGAGCGGTCGAACGCTCCACCCTCGATGCCATTCCCGGGGTCGGCGGCAAGCGCAAGAAGGCCTTGCTCAATCACTTCGGCTCAGTGCGCGGCGTGGCGCAGGCCGCCCGGGCCGACCTGGCTGCCGTTGAGGGGATCAGCGCCGCTCTCGCTGACAAGATTTACGACTGGTTTCACAGCGAGAACTGACCGCGGGCGAACCGGGCCACCGGGCGCCGCTGCGCGCCGGCGGGGATTGGAGACAGGCGGGGGGCCAGTGGATCGGATCCTTCGCCTGGTTCCCAAGCGGATGATCGGTCGATCCACTTAACGATTGATCTTGTGGTTCGATTCATCTGACGGATGGGAC
>CAYVUM010000072.1:2654-18294 GCA_964454795.1 uncultured Rhodospirillaceae bacterium | reverse complement strand
CGCCGCCCACGCGGCCGGCCGCGCGACCGCGGCCACGGGCGCCAGCACCGCGCCCCGCCTGCGCCTGACTGGCAATCTGCTCAAGACGCTCCAGATTGGCGCCCGCGACCATTTTTCCGGACGGGCCGGGTTCCGTCAAAAAGGTCAGAACCTGGTTGGCAATTGTCGCCAGCCGCTGATTGTCCTTCGCCGCCAAACCGCGAAGCCGCTCGAGAATCGAGGCGACTCCTTCTTCGGTGAACACGCTTCCCGGCACCGGGGTTTGACCAGAGCGTCCCAATCGGACCAGAAGTTGCCCCATCCGCTGCCGCCACGCTGGGCGCCGGCCGCTGCCCCGACCGCCAGCTGCCTGGCTGCCGGCTCCGCCGGCTCGCCGGCCCTGGCGGGGACCCGGAATTTCTGCGGATGCCCCCTCCTCGCGGGCCGAAGCCGTTGCCTCACCGCCAGCATCAGCGGGGGTCCGACGTTCCCGAAGCTGGCGCAGCCGCTCACGCCGCGCTTCTACCGTATCGGCATCACTCATCGTTTCACCTCATTCCATGGATGTAAGCTGTTGCATGATAACCGGCTTAGCTGTTTTTCCGAAGTACCGGTCACTCAATGGTGGTGAGCCCTTCCCCTCGTTGTGCTTTTTCGGTCAATCCCGCCGAAGGTTTGATCGACAAGGCATAACATCTGTCTGTCCCGCAGCGGCCCTCCCCTTTCCGCTACGCTGTTATGGCCGCGGGCGCCCGACTTTCAGCGGTGTCTCCTCCATCTTTGCGTGACGACCGGCTCGACCCGCGAAGCTTCAGGCCGGCAGTCGAACCGGGATCCGATCGCAGCCGTCAACCGGTGGCCCCGGGGTCTGGTGTTGCGCCGACGTCATGACCAAGCGCGCACATGTAGGTCGCCAAGCGTACAACCTGCACGCCCACCCGTTGATCACCACAGCGAACCTGCGCCCAGCGGCCATCCGGTGAAACCTCGGTGGCCAGGAAGTCCTGGGGCCTGCCGAGCAGCCCGGTCCCGAGAGCCTTGGCGGCGGCTTCCTTCACGGCCCAGAGCAGGACCGCACCCTCGTTCCAACGGTTGGGGAAAAGCCGCTCGACCATCTCGATTTCTGATGCCTGGCCCACGTGGCGGAGCAGTCCGGCACCGTCGCGGACCCGCTGGACTCCCTCCACATCCACCCCGATGCCAACCCCGCCGCGACAAGCGGCAGCCAGCGCGAAGCCATCGATGTGGGTCATGGAAACGGAGGGCGTCAGCTGATGGGAGGCGAGGCCGTTACGGAGGACGACCATCGGCCGGCCGAGCTCGGTTTTCCGGATGGCAATCTCCGCCGGATCGGCGGTGAGACCGGCATGGGCGTGGAGCCACGCCCGTACCGCATTCTTGGCGGCGAGCCGGGCCAGAAGCCATTCACGGCCGCGATTCGGGTTGCGCGCCGTCACCTCCGCCCATTCGTTCTGCTCCGGCGGCGAGAGCACTGTGGCCGCCAGCCGCCGCAGGCCCGGATCGCCGCTGGTGGCGGCCGGAGGGCGGGCCAGGAACACCTCGGTCGACGTGGGCGGATGGAAGTAGCTTGTCCAGCGCTTGACGGTGGCGCGAGCCTGACCGTTGCCCGGCGGCCGGCCGATGCCGGTCAGGGTAACGGTCGCCTGGCTGTCGAGGAACGAGCCCATCAGCGACAGGTGCTGGTTGACGACACCAGCCCGGCGATCCGCACCGACGGACCGCGGCTGCGGCCGTGTCCGGGCGGCGGCTGGCCGGGCCATCTGGCGCGCTTCTGCCGCGACGACGCTGCCGCCAGCGGCCACCGGTTCCGGAATGGGGCCGGGCGCTGCATCGCCCGCGGCGGTTGCGGACTGGCCGAACAGCAAAAGCCGGGTTTCCGCCGCCTCGGAATCGCTGAGCCGCAGAAACGGAACGTCGTTCGGCAGGTAAGGCGCGGGCTGCGGCCGTGATTCCAAATCGGCCGGTCTGTATCGTGCTGCGAAATCGATGGGCACCCCGGCCACGAACAGCTGCGCCATCAGATGATGAAGCTGATCCACCGCACAGCGCTGGCGGATATCGGCAGCCACCGACAGGTGATCGCGATGGCGGAGAATGTCGCGGACGAATCCGCTCAAGTGCGCGCTTGGGCCGATTTCGACAAAGATCCGCGCCCCGTCCCCGTAAAGCTTTTCGATCGTCTCCGTGAACCGTACGGCACCGGTGTACTGGGCGATGGCCAGATCAAGCACGGCTTCGGGCCGGTCGGGAAACCGATCCGCGGTCGTGCACGAATAGACCGGAACCTTCGGCGCCTGGGCACTGGCGATGTCCTGGAACAACGCGCGGAATGCTTCGGCCATCGGCGCCACAGCCGGTGTGTGATAGGCCCACGACATCGGCAGACGGGAGCAGACCCCGCCCGCGTGGGACAACTCCGTGGCCAGGGTTTCGATCGCTGCATCCGGCCCGCACAGCACCGCCTGATTGGGACAGTTGTCCATCGTGAAGGCCACCTCCGGGTAGCGGGTGACCGTGGCGAGCAGGGTCTCACGGGGGACGGCACCGACGGTCAGCAGCACGGCGTTCGGGATGGCGCCGCCCGCCTCGAGATCGGAAAAGATATCGTTCATGCGGCGGATGCAGTCGGCCAGCCGTTCGCCGTTCAGGTCGAACAGCTTCGAGGCAACCAGGGCGGCGTTCTCGCCGGTGCTGTGACCGACGATGAAGTCCGGTTGGACTCCGAGGGCGGAGAGCAGGCCGAAAATTGCCTGATCAGCACAGAACATCGCCTCGGAGCCGTCATCGACCCGGTAGAGCCGCTGCTCCATCTCGTCGCGGTCGTCGGCGGAAATGCCGTTCGACGGCGGGAACAGCAGCACCCGGTGCGGAACCTCCCGCCGGTCGGCGAACATGTGGTCGAGAAAGTCGAACCACTGCCGGACCAGCGGCGACCAGACCGCCAGTTCGCGCAGCATGCCCACGTACTGGGAGCCCTCGCCTGGGAACATAAATGCGACCTTGCCGTCGATCGGGGCGTCGCGAAAATAGGCGCCGCCGCGGGTGTGCACCCGGTGCACCGACGGGTCGGCCAGCCGCTTGGCAATCTGGCCGAGCTGCCTCGCGAGCTCGCCTGTGCTGGTGGCGACCACGGCAAGGCGTTCGCGACCGTGTCCGAGCTCCGCGGCAAGCTGGGCGGCACGCTGGCGAAGATCGCGGTCGGGGTCGGCCGCGAGGTCCCGCTGCAGCGCCTCAACGGCCTGGATCAGGCCCGGGCGGTCGGGCGCCGCCAGAACCACGAGCTGCGGCTCATTCGGCAGACGGAAGCCAAACGCCGCTCCCGGGTGATCCCCGTTGTCCGGCGCCTCCTCCAGGATCATGTGCGAATTCACCCCGCCAAACCCGAAGGCGTCGATCGCGGCCCGTCGCGGCAGCCGGCCCGAGTGGATCCAGGGAAGGGCCTCGGTGTTGACGTGAAAGCGCGTGTCATCCAGGCCGAGATCCGGCGAGACCTCCTCGCAGAGGGTCGGCGGCAGGACTTTGTGGTAGAGCGCCATCGCCACCTTAACGATCGCAGCCGCTCCGGCAGCGGGAATACAGTGGCCGATGTTGGACTTGACCGAGCCCAGCGCGATGTCGGGATAGCGTTTTTCGCGCCGACCGAAGACATGGCGAAGCGCCGCGACTTCGGTCTGGTCGCCGAGCGGGATTCCGGTGCCGTGGGCTTCGAGCAGGCCGATCGTTGCCGGATCGATCCCGCTGTGCTGGTAGGCGCGTTCGATCGCCAGGATTTCGCCTTCAAGCCGGGGGGCAAGCATGCCCATGGCGCGCCCGTCGGAGGAGGCGCCGACCCCCTTGACGACGGCATAGATCCGGTCGCCGTTGCGGATCGCGTCATCGAGCCGCTTGAGCACGAACAGGCCCTGGCCCTCGCCGAGCAGCACGCCGTCGGACCCGGCGCTGAACGGCCGGACTTTGGCACGCCGGGACAGTGCCCCGAGCTCACAGAACAACATGTAGACCATGTTCGGGGTGGTGGTGTTGACGCCCCCGGCGAGCATCACATCGCAGCGCCCCGCCCGCAATTCGCTCATCGCCGCATCCACGGCAATCAGCGAGGAGGCACAGGCGGCATCGAGGATGTAGTTTGGCCCCATCAGGTTCAGGCGGTTGGAAATCCGTCCGGTGAGAATGTTCGGCACCAGCCCAGGGGCGGTCTCGGCGGCGAGATTGGGCAGCTTTTTCTTGAGCTGGCCGCGAAAGGTTTGCAGCCGGTCCTCAGTGATCTCGGGGAACAGCGAGCGCAGCAGCCCGATCGTCTGATCCAGGATCAGGGTGTGCTGAACGCCGTTGATCCGCGAGCGGGTGAAGTGGACGGCATGGCCGATGATCACCCCGGTGCGCTCCGGTTCGTAGTCGCCGGGACCGTAGCCGGCGTCGGCCAGGGCTTCGGTGGCGCAGCGCAGGGCCAGGAACTGGTCGGGTTCGCTGCCGTCGACAGTGAGCGGCATGATGCCGAACGGGCGCGGATCGAACCGGGAGAGGTCGCCGAGAAAGCCGCCGCAGCGGGTGTACATCCGATAGGAGGCCTTCATGTCCGCATCGAAGGCCACGTCATTGCCCAGCCAGGTATCCGATGCCTCGCAGATTGCGTCGACGCTGCCGAGGATGTTCTGCCAGAAGACGTCGAGGGTGGGCGCCTGTGGGAACAGCCCGGCCATTCCCACGATGGCGATATCCGCTTGTCCGTTCGCGCTCATGTCGTCATCCAATCGGGCCGGCCGCCGGCCCAGCCGCCTCCCAGGCGGTTGAGGTCGGGAGCGGCAGCCGCTTCGAAGCGATCCGCCCACAGCCGGACCCGGCCCTGGTTGTCGAAGACCCGGAAGCTGAATGCCACCGCTGTCGCCGGCAGATCGGAAGCAATGTCGATGTCCAGAATCAGATCCGGGGGGAGTGGTTCAGAACCGGCCCGCCGGACCCCGGTGAGGAAATTCGGCAGCACTGACGAGCCGCGGAACGCTCGCGACCACACCAGCATGAACTGGATCGCGCTGTCGATCAGTCCCGGGTCGAACAGCCAGGCACCGCCGCCGGACGGCGGGCAGTACCGCCGCGCATCGGACGGGCGGGCTCGGGCAACGATCCGTTGCGGGGTCATGGTCAGGAGTTCCGTGACGCACTGGAACATCGGCCCGTGGAACAGCCACTCGACATAGGCTTTCCCGGCCGACAGCGGTGTGCCCACGGGGGCCGGCGGCAGAGGCGGCGGCGGGGCCGGCTCACCGGCGCTCGCCAGCCGCACCGTCGCCCGGTAGTCGAGGCGGGCGGGCGCTGACTCCAGGTCGGCGATCATTTCGACGGCAACGGCGCCGTCGCTGGTCGGAGCGCCGACCTTGATGCGGACCGGCAGCTGGTGGCCGCTCAGGCGGATGCCGCGCAGCAGCCGCACATCGTCGATGCCGGTCACCACCCGGTCCGGCAGCGCCGCCTGGACGGCCTCGGCCATATACTCGGTGGCGACGGCCAGCGGCATCACCGGAATGCCGTCGAGGCGGTGGTGGTCCAGATAGGCATCGCTGACCAGGTCGACGGTCTTGAGGACCGTTGCGCCATCGCCTCTCGCCGCCCGGACCTGGGCTCCGGCGATCAGCGGCTGCGCCGATCCCCGCGGCAGCGGCGGGGCATCGGCGGCCGTACCGGCCGCTTCAAAGCGGGCCTCAGCAAATTCCCACGGGGCGTCTCCCGCGGTCACCTCCACCTGGTCGGTCGGGGCAAACCGCAGCTCGTCGATCAGGAACCGCCGTCCCGGCTCAGGAGCGACCAGGGTGACGTGCTTCGCCTCAAACTTGCGGCGGGTCTCCGCCGTGACCATCCCGGCGCCCCGGGTGGTGGCGAGCCAGGGGCCCCAGTTGATGGCGCTGACTTTCACCGCCGGCCCCCAGCGCGCCTGCAGGGACCAGGCAAAGCGGTTGAGGATCTCGTTGGCGGCCGCGTAGTCGGTCTGCCCGGCATTGCCGTAGCGGCCGGCGACGGAGGTGAACAGGCAGAAGAACCGGAGGGTCTCCGGGCGGATGTGGCGGGCGAGCAGAAAGGCGCTGTCGACCTTGGTGTCGATGACCCGGGAGACACTGGCGCTGTCCTTGTCGATCAGCAGGCGGTCCTCGATGACCCCGGCGCCGACAATTGCGGCATCGATCCGGCCGTAGTCGTCATAAAGCCCGGCCATCAGCGCCGCCACCTGCGCCTCGTTGCGGGTGTCCGCCTCCCGGTAGACGATCCGGGCTCCGAGTGCCTTCAGGTCGCCGACGCACTCGATCATCTCCCGCTGGCGCAGCACTCCCTGAACCTTGCCCTCGATCTCGACCAGTCGCGGGGCAGCCCCGGCGGCGCGGGCATCGTCGATGAAGTGCTTGCGGAGGGCCGCGGCGTCGAGACCGGCGAAGGCGTCCGGCTCCTGCTCCGGCAGCGGGCTGCGGCCGATCAGGACCAGCGTCGCCCCGGCCTCGGCGAGCGGCCGGAGGGTCTCTGCGGTGATTCCCCGGGCGCCGCCGATGGCAACGACGACCCAGTCGGCATCGGGCTGCCGCGGGCCGGGCGGAACGGGGGTCAGGGAGGCCGGTTCGGTGCGGAAAATCGTCCGCACGCCGCTGGGATAGCCCACCTCACGCCGGCCACCTGCGAGGGTCAGCTCCATCAGAATGTGTTCGGCGAGCCGCTGCGCCGGCTCGTGGGTGTCGAGGTCGACGGCCTTGAGCCGGGCCCGCTCCCATTCGAGACTGAGCGACTTGAGCAGGCCGACGTTGCCGCCGCCGATCAGCGCCGTCCACGGGACCGCACTGCCCGCGGAGAAATCGCGCCCGAACTGTCCGCCCATGGCGCTGGCGGCAATCACCGAGCCGTCCTCACCCAGGTCGCCGGCAGCCAGCCGCAACAGCGGAAACAGCGCCTTGACGTCAGACTGGACCCGGGCGCGCCACGCGGCCAGATCGCCCTCTGCCGGCGCGTCGCCGCCGGAGAGGGGAGCAAGATGGATCACGGCGCGGAGCGGCCCGCGGCTCTTCTGTTCCACCAGCCAGCCGCCGAGGCTGCTTTCATCGGCCAGGGTCCGCCCCGCGATGATCACCGGGATCACCCCTTCCACGGTCAGGCGGGCTGCCAACGCTTCGCTCACCCCGGCGTCGTCGGCAGTGATCACGTAGACGCCGGGGAGGAGCGGGCGTCGCGCGAGCCCGTCTGCAGGTTCGGCAAGCGCGCGGGTGACATACCGGGGAAGAGGGGCGCTTGCCGGCTCCCGTTCCTCCTCCCCGGCGGAATCAAAAGGGCGCTGCGTGCCCTCCCCGAGGCGTTCGGTCATGAGGTCGAGGATCGCCTGGATGGAGCGGGCCTTGACCATGGCCTGGACGCCGTCCGCAAGCTTTTCGGACATCGCCTTCGGCAGGGCGTCGCGGAAGGCACCGAGGATTTCCACCCGCTTGATGGAGTCGATGCCGAGGTCCGCCTCGATATCCTGATCGAGGCCGAGCATGTCCTCCGGATAGCCGGTCCGCTCGCTGATCAGCTGCAGGAACAGCGCCTTGCGGTCGATGTCCGGTGCCGCGGCGGCGGGTGCTGGTGCTTCGGCCACCTCGGTAGCGGGTGCGGCTGCCAGGGCCGGCTCGGGTACCGGCTGCAGTGCCGGAGCGGCGGCCTGTTGCGGTGCTGCGGGAGTGCCCGCGCCGCCGTTGGCCGGCTCGGCGGTTGCCGGCCGCGGCTGGGCGATCGGCCGCGGCATTCCCGCAGCCGCCGCAGCAGGGTCGAGAAACCCGGTCTCACCGGTTTCCGCGAAGGGTGCCATCGGCACCTCCTCGAACATGTGGGCATCGCGGCCGTCCCCGTTAGAGGGCGCGCCGAGGTACGCGGTCATGACCCGTTCCTGCATTCGCAGGAACTGGAGCATGGTCTGGTGATAGGCCGCCATGACCTGATCGGTCGACGTCCCGTAACCGCTGAAAGGTCTGTTACCGTCCATTTGCCATAATTCCTCCGTCCCGTGCCGGCCGGCGAGGGGCAGCGGATCTTCCGGCTCTGCAAACCAGGAAGGTTCTGCCCAAAGCCGCTCCGGCGGCTGTGAACCAATGCTACGCGTCTCGAAACCTTGGACGTTTTCTTTATTTTGAGGATCCTGACGTTCTGTCCGCGCCGCGATCGCCACGGGCTGCCGCCGAGACGGCTGACCGGGACGTCCGGCTGAGCTTCCCGTTACCAGCCAGACATGACCGGGTAACGGTGTTTCCTTGGCCCAGGTTTCCGGGCGATCGAGGCGGACTGTCGGGACCGCCCGGCCTCGGAACAGCCGGTCAAGCCTGACCGGCAGGCCCGCCGCAACCAGGGCCGCGAGGCCGTTGAGAAATCCTTTGAGGCCGCCGCCGGTCCCGTCGAGCGCCGCCGCCACGTGCGGACGGTCGCCCAGGATCGACCGCACCAGGTCGCTAAACACCGATTTCGGACCGACCTCCAGAAACACCCGGGCACCGTCGTCGTGCATCGCCTGAATGGTCTGCACGAACCGGACCGGCTGGATGAGGTGGTCGGCCATTTGCGCACGGATGGCATCCGGATCGCCAGCGTGGGGGCGGCCGGTGACGTTGGCATACACCGGGCAACACGGCGCTGCCCAGCCCAGCCGGTCGAGGAACGCGGCCAGCGGCTCACGCGCCGGCGCCATCAGCGGCGAGTGGAAGGCCGCCGCAACCGGCAGCATCTTGACCTCCAGCCCCTTCCCTTCCAGGTCGCGGACAGCGGCTTCTACCGCCGCGCGGCTGCCCGAGATCACGGTCTGCATGGGACCATTGAAGTTGGCGAGAACAATCTCAGGGCGATCGCCGAGTGCCCCGGCCACCGCCTCGCCGTCGGCCATCACCGCCGCCATGGTGCCAAGCTCGCCGCCGGCGGCGGCCGCGGCGATGAACCGGCCGCGCGCCTCGGAGGTCAGCAACAGGTCGCGCGTCGAAAGCACGCCTGCGGCGTGCAGGGCCACGTATTCGCCGTAGCTGTGCCCGGCCATCATGTCGGCCTCGACCCCGAGCGCATCGAGCAGCCGCCACAGGCCGATTTCGACGGCACCGAGCGCCGGCTGGGCGATCTGGGTGCGGGTGAGGGCGGCACGGGCCGCGGCCTCCTCGTCCGGGCTGAAGCGCTCCGGCGGATAAATCTGCCGGCTGAGCCGGGCTTCGCCGTCCGCAGCGAACGTCGGGGTCTCGATGGTCACCGCATCGGCCTCTTCGAGGGCGCGGCCGACCTCCTCGAACACCACCGCTACCTCTCGCAACATATCGGGATACTGCGACCCCTGGCCGGAGAACAGCACGGCCACCTTGCCGGCGACCCGGCCGGCGGTGGCGAAAGCCGGGGTGATGTAGGCTCCCGGCGGCATCGGCACCGCACCGTTGCTGGTGCCGAGCGCCTTGACCACATGGCCGATGCGGGTTTTGAGGGCCTCGGCGCTTTCGGCGACGATCGCCGCGGTCAGGCCGTTGTCGGGCAGCGATCCGGCAAGCGCCTTGGCGATCGCCGCGAGCGGCGGCCGATTTTCGTGCTCGAGCACCGCGGCCATGGCGGTGAGGGCGCTGATCAGCGCATCGCGATCGGCTGCCCGCCAGACGAACAACTCGCACGGCCAGTCATCAAGCGGCGCGGGACGGACCCACGACCGGAATTCGCCTTCGTATTCCTCCAGGGTTACGTGGAAGTTGGTCCCGCCGAAGCCGAACGAGCTGACCCCCGCGCGGCGCGGGTGGTCGGGATGGCGCACCCACGGCCGGGGCAACTGGCTGAGATAGATGGGGCTGTCCGGTTCGGTCAGGCCAGGATTGGGGGTCTCGACGCCGCGGTGGGGCGGTATGGTCTTGTGATAGAGGCCGAGCACCGCCTTGATCATGCCCGCCACGCCGGCGGCGGCCTTGGTGTGGCCGATGTTGGTCTTGACCGAGCCGATGGCGCAGCTGGCTTTCCCGGCACCGGCCCGGCGGAGGATGCTGGTGACCGTGTCGAGCTCGGCGCTGTCGCCGGCGACCGTGCCGGTCCCATGGGCCTCGACCAGGTCGAGGGTCGCCGGCGAGTATCCGGCCTGGGCGTAGGCGCGGCGGAGCGCCCGCTGCTGCCCGGCGGGGAGCGGTGCCATCATCCCCTTGGCGCGGCCGTCGCTGGAGCCGCCGACGCCCTTGATCACCGCGTAAATCCGGTCGCCGTCGCGCTCGGCATCGGCCAGCCGCTTCAGCACCACCAGTGCCAGGCCCTCCGAGATGGTGATGCCGTCGGAGCCGGCGTCGAACGTGGCCGAACGGCCGGTGGGCGAAAGCGCCTGGGATTTGCTGAAGCACATGAACCCGAACGGGCTCTGCAGGGTGTCGATCCCGCCGGCGATCACCAGGTCGCTGCGGCCGGTCTCCAGCTGCATGACCGCCTCATGGACGGCCGTCAGCGACGAGGCGCAGGCCGCGTCCACGGAGAAGTTCACCCCGCCGAAATTCAGGCGGTTGGCGACCCGGCCGGCGGCGACGTTGGGCAGCAGGCCGGCGAAGCTGTCCTCCGTCCATTCCGGCAGGGCTGCGTAGGGGGTCCCCTCTCCGTCCAGATCGGCGAAGCGTTTCAGTTCCGAGCGCAGGCCGTAGAGGATTCCGTGTTCGCCGAGGCCGCCGCTGAAGCCGAGGATGATCGAGGTTTCCTCGCGTTCCCGGATGTCGGTCATGTCATAGCCGGCATCGGTGAGGGCCTGACGGACCAGCTCGAGGGTCATCAGCTGAAACGGGTCGATGGCATCCACGGCCATCGGCGGGATTCCCCAGACCATCGGGTCGAACGGCACCGGATCAACGAAGCCGCCCCAGCGGCTGTAGATCCTGTCGCGAGCGCGCCGGTCCGCATCGAAATAGAGCCGCCAGTCCCACCGCTCAGCGGGCACCTCGGTCACCGCATTGAAGCCGGCGAGGATGTTCTGCCAGTAGCGCCGCGCCGAGGCCGACTGCGGCAGCAGCACACCGATGCCGATCACGGCCACATCCGCCGGCGGCGGTGCGGCGCGGGTCTGGCGGTGGCTGGAAGGGATGCCGGCAAATCGGGCGAGGTGGCTGATGGCCTCCTCGCTGACCGCCTGGTGCAGGTCGTCCACGGTGATCGCCTGATCGCGCAGGGTGGCGACCTGGCCGATCATGTACATCCCACCGGCAACCTGATCGCTTTCGGACACCGCTGACAGCTCGCGGCTGTCCGGATTGAGACGATAGAGACCCTTGGTCGCCATCCGCAGGCGGCCGAGCGACAAGGTCTCGAGCTCCTCGTGGATGGCATGGCCGTCCCGGCCTTCCGCCTCCAGTTCCCGCCGCCGCTGCCAGAACGCCGAGACAAACAGCGAATTGGCACAGCGGCTGGCATGGCCGGGCCCGGTGGTCAGCCGGTCGGTGCGTGTGCACTCCACGGCCGTGCGCTGGAAGGCCGGGGTGATCGCCCCGGACTCGACCGCTTCGCGGGTGAAGATGTAGCCGGTCCCCATCAGGAAGCCAACGCCGACTCCGGCGGCCGCCAGCGGCGCGGCCATGGTCGCCGCCGCCGCCGCCGAGGGGGCGTCATGGATGCCGCCGGCGAACAGGACCCGGACGCGGTCCGGCTCGCGGCGGACGATGTCATGGGCAAGCAGAGCGTCGATCATCGCCCCCCACAGCGAGAAGCTGCCGAGCGGGCCGACGTGACCACCGCATTCCCGCCCCTCGAAGATGAAATTGCGGGCGCCCTGCTCCAGGAACTGGGTGAGCAGGATCGACGATGGCACGTGGATGTAAGTGAGGATGCCTGCCCGCTCCAGTTCCTGCGCCTGATCGGGGCGGCCGCCGGCGATGATCGCATACCGCGGCGGATTGGCGGCGATCGCCGCCCGCTGGTCGGCCTGGATATCGGCCGGAACGAAGCCGAGCAGCCCGACCCCCCAGGGCAGGTCGCCGAGCGTCTCCTTGGTTTCTTTCATCAGTGTGGCAACGGCATCGCCGCGCATCAGCGAGACCGCGACCATCGGCAGGGCGCCGGCGGCGGAGACCGCTCTGGTGAAGGCCGGGCGATCGCTGACATGGGTCATCGGCCCCTGAACGATCGGCAGCCGGGTGCCATGGGCGCGGGCGAGCGGGGTTTCCTCACCGAGGAGATTGAGGCGGAGCGCTTCTCCCGGCCGGTCGGTGACCACCGCCCGCAACGCCCGCACTGCCTGTGCCACGGTCTTGAACTGGCGCGCAAAAAAGGCTGCGGACGCGCCATCCTGGCCGAGCGGGCGCAGTCCCCCCTGGTCCTCGTCGGCACGCCAGGCGAGGACAGCGTCGCCGTCGAGGAACGCCGCCGGATCGGCAAGGCAGGCATCGCGGGCCGCCCGCGCCGTCCGGTCGCCCGGTGGCAGCCACAGGCGAAGGTGACGGTGCCCGGTCTCGTCGTCGACGACAATGCCGTCAGTGCCCGTGTAATAGGCCAGCTTCTGGGCCAGGCCGGCCGCCAGCGGCGAGTCCCGGAGCAGCAGGAGCTGATCGTCGAGCACCACCCCGGCGGCCCCGAGGACCGACGCCGCCGGGGCGCTGTGGACGTTGATGCCGCCGCGGACAAAGAACGGCAGGGGGGTCCGCCGCGCCAGCTCCTGGGCGAGGACGAAGGAACAGACCTCGCCGATGCGGCCGCCGGCCTCGTGTCCCTTCGCCCACCAGCCGTCGATCCGCGCCGCCAGTTCGCCGAGATCCTCGGTCCAGGCGGTGATTTCCACGAGCACCCGGCCGCCACCGGCGCGGAATGCGTCAAGCGGCGTTGCCGCCGCCCGGGCAGCGTCTGCATCGACGATCACCACACGGAAGCCCGCCGGGGGCCCGTTCAGGACGGGCGCAATCTGGTCGAGCCGGCCGGCATCGAGCTTGATACCGAACGATCCGGAGGCGTGCCGGACCATCGCATCGACGACGCCGGTCAGATCAAAACCGGCCCCCGCGAACTCGAGATTGACAATCCCCGTGGCGCCAGCCCGCGAGCCGGCAATCGCCAGCGCAGGGTCGGGCAGACCCGCCGGATTCAGCACAAAAAACTCGAAGTTTTCGGACACGGCAGAGACCTTCTTCAAAACACCTGAACTTGCCGGCGCGCCTGCCGGTTATTCGGCCCGGTCGAGGCCGGCGTCCGCGCCCGCGGACGTCGCCGGCGGCTCGGCCGCGGGTTTCATCGCATCGACGTTTTCGAGCTCGGCGAGGGTTTCTTCGAGCAGTTTTTCCAGAAGATCGGCCCGGAATGCCAGTTTCTGGCGGTATCGGGCCAGCTCCTCGGCCGTGCTGGAGGTGGTGACGAACTCGGTCATCCCGGGCGCAAACAGATCGGTGACCGTGAGGCCCGCTTCCTCGATCCGCTGCGCGACCGGCTTGCGCGCCGTCATCTGCCGCCAGAGGGTGAGCCCCATGGCCTTGAGATCGGGATCGGCGACCAGGTCGGCGAGGCGAAGGCCGGCGATGTCCCCGTCCTCACCGAGGCGCCCCCCCATCTCCAGCGCCAGAAACGCCCGGAGCTCCTGCCGATCGAACCGGGAGCGGTCTTCACCGGGCCGCGGCGCCCCGGTCACGCTCTGCTGCTCTCCTGAGCGTTCACTCATAGCCGAGTTCCCTGGCCAGTTCGCAGACCCGCGGATGGAAGGTGACGCCGTCCGGCCGCCACGACAGGGGGCCTTCGAGCGACAGCGGCCGGCTCCCCCGCCCCGGGCGGAGCTGGGGCCGCTCCAGAAAATTGGGGTCGTTGCCGAGACGGGCATTGGCCGGCCCCGGGCAGGAATAGGGCGAGCGCTCGGGATGCTTCATACGCTCGAGATCGATCTCGCTGGCCGGACTGCCAAGCCAAGCGCAAAGGCGCGTCAGATGGGTATCGGGATCGGCAAGCAGATCTTCGCCGCGGACCCGGGTCCACTGCTCGCGCGGCAGGCGGTCGACGAAGTTCATGATCTGAACGTTGGCGTCGTGCCAGAAGATCTGCGGATCAAGCACCGGCTTCGCGCCGGTGCGATCGATCGAGTTCATCATGAACAGCGCGAACGGCCCGATTTTGATCTTCAGGAACGACTCACACTGACCGCGGGGATGGCGGCACAGATGAATGATCCGGGAGTTGGGGAACGTCTCGATGAGCCGGTCCAGATAGCGCCGCTTGGCCACGTAGCCGGGGCTTTTGTCGACCAGCCGCCGCGGCGCCACCTTCTCACAGAGGTGCCGGTAGACCTCGCCGGTGGACGCCCGGGCGCGGTGGCGGATCCAGCGCTCGGCCATGCGGATCGCCTCCACCGTCTGCTCACCGGCAAACAGCTGAGCCAGGGTGCGTAAGAGACCGTGGCGCTGGATCGACCAGAGGGGGGATTTCCGGGCGCCGTCCGCGCCCTGGCCGGTCCAGAACTCCTCCATGGTCCCGGCCATGAACAGGTTCAGCTCGGGCACGCCGTACATCGCCGAATGCTGCCCGAGCATCGCGCAGACCAGCGATGTGAACGAGCGCGGCGGCGCGAGGATGAAAACGGGCGCGGGCGTACCGGTCATCGCTGCTTGCTTTCAACCCTGCCGCCAGCTCTGCGACCGTTGCCAATCCCTAGAATGGCGCCCGTAAGGCACCGGCGCTCGACCGGCGGCCGCGGGCCCGATCAGGTGGCCGACCATGCGAACACGGTCCGCCCGACGTGAGCGTCTCCGGATCGCCGCCCACCGGCGTCGCCTCCGCCACTGACTTCAGCGGCTTAGCGGCCCGACACGGCGCCTTCGAGGAACGGCACTTCGAAGCATTTCTCATGCATCACCGGTCCATGACCAAAAAAATCATCCTCACCGAACAGTTCCCCGTGGTCCGCAGTGATGATGAAATGCGTGTCGTATCTGGAGCCACGTTCTAAAAGAACTTCGAATAGCTCGTCAAGATATTCCACGCATTTTACCTGCTGCGCATGTAACTCAGCCATCGCGTCCTTGGAGAAAAATTTTGTTTCGGATTCGACCAATGTATCACCGCCATGGACCAAAGCTTCGTCCATGCGTTTGACGACGCCATGGACCCCGGAGATATGCGGCAGGTCCGCATCCTCCAGCATGTAGGGATAATGAGTTTCCCCCAAGTTCAGAAAATAAAATGTCGGTTCCGAATCATCAAATTCGAGGTCCGACAACATGCCTTTGAAGTCAGCATGATTCTCCATGAGATGATAGTCGTCGAAAAAGCGATTGTATCCGGCGAGGCCGTTGAGCACCGGCATGGATACCCGCGCCACAGTTCGATAGCCGTGCTCCTTCAGCACTTTCGGCAGGGAGAGATGGGGCACGAAGGTCTTAAAGGATAGCTTGGGGATGTCGAGGCGGTCGATCCACTTCGCATACTCGTTTTTATACACTTCGGAAGCGAACACCCGGGTCGGGTTGGTGTGCGGAACCTGTCCCATCAGAAAGGTGAAGTGGGACGGCGAGGTCCACGATGCGAAACTGTAGCGCTTCTCCACGGCACCGACGCGATCCATGTTCGGGGTTGCTGCCCGCTGGAAGCTGTCGAACCGCAGGCTGTCCATGATCAGAAACACGAAGTTTTTCGCCACCGGCTGTCACCCGTCCACCATGTTCGTTATCGGCCCATGCCCGGCCCTACCGGCCGGATC
>CAYVUM010000072.1:0-2554 GCA_964454795.1 uncultured Rhodospirillaceae bacterium | reverse complement strand
GTCACCCGTCCACCATGTTCGTTATCGGCCCATGCCCGGCCCTACCGGCCGGATCAGCCCATGCCCGGCCCTACCGGCCGGATCGGCCCATGCCCGGCCCTACCGGCCGGATACCGCGCCGCGGTGTTCCGCTGCCGACGACAGGCCTCTCGCAAGCAACCGGTCCCGCGCACTATACCGAAAACCAGCAGAAGCGCTACCCATACGGGGTGACCCGCCCCTTCTCAGGCGAGTCACTGCGAAACTGCCGTAATTAACAGCCTGCAAATGGCTTAGTCAATTGCCCCGCTGCACTGCACAATGTATCGAACGTCTGTGACAAGCGTCGGCCGATGTGGTTGCAAAAATATGACAATCTCGCTCACCGTCCGAACGCGACCAGATGCGCGCGCCGGTCACGCCTCGAAAAGCTGGATATTCCAATAACTCAGCCAACATCCATAAAGGCCATCCGATCCGACCACCCTTATAACGAGAAGTTTCCGAAAAGTACAGCCGTTTCGGTAGAGGGACCTATGCCAATGTTGCGACCGCGTTTGCTTCCCCGACTGGGCCAAATCCGTCAAGGCACAAAACGGTTCTGGTCCTTGATCGCGTTAGTTGTGGGCTTCATTGCCGCCACGGCCACTGCACTGGCGCAGGGGCATCTTCTCCATCGCGACATTCCTTACGCCGGGGCCGGCAGCGCGCCGCTGCAAACCCTCGATACTATTTCCGCACCCGCGAATGCCAGCTGCCCGCCGGCCGGCTGTCCGGTGCTCGTCTTCGTTCACGGCGGCGGCTGGCAGCGCGGCGACAAGCAGCCCTCCCTACGGTTCGGACGCACCTACGCCCGAGCCGGGATCACCTTCGTTACACTGAACTACCGCCTGTCCCCGGCCGTGCAGCATCCGGCCCATGTGGAGGACGTGGCGACGGCGATCGCCTGGGTAAAGGCGAACATTGCCGAATATGGCGGCGATCCCCGGCGGGTCTTCCTGATGGGCCATTCGGCCGGCGCCCACCTGGTATCCCTCGTGGTCACCGATCGGCAGTTTCTCGCCACCCATGGCATCCGCCCCGATCAGATCGCCGGCGTCATCCCCCTTGATACCGCCACCTACGATCTGACGTTCTTCGGCCGTACCGATCCCGGCGACCGCCGGGAACCCGACGACCAGGGGCGCTCCCCATTCAAGCAGACCGCGTTCACCGACTCCCCTGAGACCTGGCGCGCCGCCTCGCCCCTGCACACGATCCATCCGGGTACCACCTATCCGCCCTTCCTGATCATCTATGCCGCCCACCGTCTCAAGACCGCGGCGCCGGAGTCCGAACGCTTTGCCGAGGCGCTCCGCACCGCCGGCACCCGGGTCGAGACCCTGGCGGTCCCGAACCGCACCCACCAGACGATCTTCCGCGAACAGGTCAACCGCGACGATCCGGTCACTCGCGCCGTGATCGGCTTCGTCACCGGCGCCGGCGGACCCTGAGCCGGCGTTCCGTCAGGCAACCCGGCGGGCTTTCGCGCAACTGCGTTTCCCGGCGCTGCGGGAGCGGCTATGGTGACCGGAAGGCACAACAACACCTGCGGATCACGGTCGGACTTCGCGCATGAGCATCTGGGGCAAGATCATCGGCGGAGTCGGGGGATTCATGGTCGGCGGTCCGCTCGGCGCGATCATCGGCGGCGTCGCCGGGCACGCCGTCGACAAAATCCGCGAGGAGCGCGAGGCTCTTGGCGAGTCTGAGCCGGAAGCTCTCGGCGACGACCGGGGCTGGGGTCCCGGCTATCCGCCGGGCCCGGGCCGGCGCGGGCCGCGGCTCTCCGCCCATGCCCGCCAGACGGCGTTCAGCGTCGGCATCATCGTCCTTGGCGCCAAGATGGCAAAAGCCGACGGCCACGTCACCCGTGCCGAGATCGACGCCTTCAAGCAGGTCTTCCGGATTGCGCCCGGCGACGTTCCCACCGTCGCCGCGATCTTTGATGAGGCAAAGCGCGACCCGACCGGGTTTGAGCCCTATGCGGCGCAGATCGCGGCCGTCCTGCGGGGGGAGACCCAGTTGCTCGAGGACCTGCTCGGCGGCCTGTTCCACATCGCCAAAGCGGATGGCGCGATCACCAGCGCAGAGATCGCCTTCCTGCGCCGGGTGGCGACGATCTTCGGGCTCAGCCATCTGACCTTCGAGCGGGTCCGGCTGATGTTCATGGAAGGCCGCACCGGCCCCGATCCCTATGATGTGCTCGGGGTAACCCGGAGTGCCTCGGACAACGAGGTCAAGTCCACATGGCGGCAGCTGATCCGCGAGAACCACCCGGATATGCTGATCGCCCGCGGCCTGCCGGAAGACGCGGTGGCGCTCGCGAACGAGAAGATGGCGGCCATCAATGCCGCGTACGAAGCGATCGAGCGCGAACGCGGGCTCAAATAGGCGGCCGTGGGGCACCGGGATGCGGACAGCCGGAGACGGCCGGCCGGCGGTGCCGCGGCGCCGGAGAGCGCCGGCCGCGGCCCGATCCTGCGCCTCGGCGCGGCGCCGCGCCGGGGCGGCCGGGCCACGGGGCCCGACCGGG
>CAYVUM010000071.1:0-18324 GCA_964454795.1 uncultured Rhodospirillaceae bacterium | reverse complement strand
ATGCGGCGGGTTGCGCTTCGCTTCAAACCCGCCCTCCAAGGTTACCCGGGCCACCCGGGCTGGGTTCTCGACCCAGAAGTCGATCCTTGCTGGCGCGGCGGGTGTGGACTAGACTTAGTTTGGTCAGACCGCATGAGGCGCCATGAAG
The DNA here is from genome assembly GCA_964454795.1 of uncultured Rhodospirillaceae bacterium. GTDB lineage: Bacteria > Pseudomonadota > Alphaproteobacteria > Rhodospirillales > Defluviicoccaceae > CAYVUM01. The sequence continues at coordinate 18,176 of CAYVUM010000071.1, read as the reverse complement.
ACCGTCAATATCCACGACGCGAAGACGCATCTGTCACGATTGATCGAGGATGTTTCGGCCGGTGAAGAGGTCATCATCGCCCGCAACGGCAAGCCGGTCGCGCGCTTGCTGCCGGTGCTCGCGCGCTCCTGTCCCCGTCGCCCGGGACAATGGCGCGGGAAGGTCCGGATTGGCGCCGACTTCGACGCGCCGCTGCCGCCGGCGTTGTCGAAAGCCTTCGGCGCCGACGAATGAACCTGCTCCTCGACACGCACGTGCTGCTGTGGTGGATGGCGGACGATCCAGCACTCGGCGACCGGGCCCGCGATGCCATTGCCAATCCGGGAAACGGTGTGTGGGTGAGCGCGGCGTCGGCATGGGAGATCGCGATCAAGGCCGGTCTCGGACGCCTTACCCTGCCGGGGCCGGTGGCTGAGGTGCTGCCGGCGGTTCTGGTCGATGGTGATTTCTCGCCGTTACCGATCACCGTCGAGCATGGCCTTCGCGTCTTTGAGCTGCCGCCCGTTCACGCCGATCCGTTCGATCGCATCCTCATCGCGCAGGCGATCACTCAGACCTGGACGATCGTGACCGCCGACGCGATGTTCGCCCGCTACCCCGTCAACCTTCTCCCGGCCTGACCGCCGGGCCATCCCAGGAGCGACGACTCAAGACACTGCCGCGTCGGGGTCCGCTATGGTGCCTATAGCGCCCAGGGCGGGTCTAAAGCGAAGCGTGACCCGCCGGATGTGGTGGAAGCCCCATCCGCGTGCCGCGGGTTGCGCTTCGCTTCGATCCCGCCGTACGACTTGACCCGGGCTACGCGGTCTTCTCGCCCGTATCGCCCAGGCGGTCGTGCGAGGTGAGTACAACGACTACATGTCTGATGCTAATCGTCTCAGTTCCGCGTATGGCTGTCGTAGACCTTGCCGCTGATTTTCCAGACGCCGTTCTGCTTGTAGAGAATAAAAAAGTCTGTATAACGCGCTCCGCCCCAGTTCAGGAACTCGATCCGCGCGGCGGCGGCGTTGCCCTGGTAGTCGATCGAAGCGATCCGCGCGTGCACATCAGCAGACCCGCCGACCTCATCGATAAACTTGCAAAAGGCTTCGGCGTTGACATTAACCGGATTGCCATCGAGCGATCCCACTACGTGAGCGTGATCGAACCAAACGGGGCGCATCGCAGATCCGGCGCCCGTGCGCGCCGCGTCGATATAGGGCTGCAGCGCCGCCGCGATAGCCGCGTATTCATCAAAACTCTGTTGTTCGATCTCTGTTGTGGTAGATGTAGTCATTGAAGTGCTCCTGTGGTTGAAAAAGAATGGTCCAGTTGCGATGCAGCCCGCGTAGGTTGGATTAGCCGTCAGGCGTAATCCGACGCATGTCTTCGGCCGCTGATTCGTCCGCTTCAGCATTCCGACCCGTTTGCCTGCCTTGGTACACTCGACCTCGTACGCCCGACGGACCGGTCAGCTTCAGGCGTCGGAATACGCCTTCAGCTATTCCGGCTGACCGCATTTCGACTACGCATTGACCCGGGCTGCGCGACCTCGCTTCTCAGGGAGGGGCTCCCTCGTTGGGCATCGCCGACCGTACGTCCGCCTTGGCGAAGTCGTCGCCCTTGAACAGGAGGGGCTCGCCTGAGGTCTTCGCCAACGCATAGGCAAAGACGTCGCCAAGGTTGAGGTTGGCGGGGTGGCGGCCTTTGCCGTAACGGCGAAAGGCCTCGCAGGCAAGTTCCGCTTGCTCGGCGCTCACGGGGACGACGTCGGCTCCCGCCAGCGCGAAGAAGCGATCGAGCCGGACGCGGCCGGCCTCACCCTTGCGGCCTTCGATGACGAACGTCGCCTCGACGCGGGAGACGGCGGAGACGAGGACGACGAAGTCCGCCTCCACCCGTCGCGCGAACGCGTCCGCCTCCGGTTCATCGAACAGCATCGCGAGGATCGCCGAGGTGTCGATGACCATCAGCCGGGGACCATCAGCGCGGCACGCCGAATTCGTCGTAGCCGATGATGGCGTCGGCGCTGCGGGTGTCGAAGTCGGGCAACGCGGCGCATTCCTTGCCCAACGCCTTCAGCCGCGCGGCCAAGCCGATGCGGTCGGGCGCGTGGCGCCGCCGCTCGCGATCAAGACGTTCGGCGAGCGCCTTGCGCACCGCCTCGGTCAGCGTCTCACCGGTCAGCGCCGCCACCTCGCGGGCGAGGCGGTCCGTCTCGGGATCCTTGAGGCTGATGGCCACCGCCACCTCTTTCTAGAAACTGTCAGTGAAATCTAGAACAGGCGGCGTTCAATGTCGAGAGGGCCGCCGTCTTCGTCCCCGGCAACGTCGCTGAACTTTACGCCGGACCCGCCGGAAATCGTCGCCGCCACGGCCTGCCCTTCCCAACTTGACCAAAAAGTCCTACGTCAGCGCCCGCATCTGGGCGTCGACCACGGCGATTGCCGCCATGTTGACGATGTCGCGGACGTCGTCGGAGGGGAGCAGGATGTGGACGGCCTTGTTCATCCCCATCAGCACCGGGCCGATCGCCTCGGCACCGCCCAGCCGTTGCATCAGCTGGTAGGAGGTGTTGGCGGCGTTGAGGTCGGGGAAGATCAGCACGTTGGCCTCGCGCACCCGGGAGAACGGATAGAGCCGCTCGATCAGCTCGCCGACCACGGCGGTGTCGGCCATCATCTCGCCGTCGACCTGCAGGTGCGGGCGGCGCTTCTCCAGGATCTGCACGGCGTCGCGGACGACGGTGGTGCGCGGGTGATCGACGCTGCCGAAGTTGGAAAACGACAGCATGGCGATGCGGGCGGGAATGTCGAAGGTGGTCGCCACCTCCGCCGACAGCTCGGCAATGTCGGCCAGGTCCTCGGCCGAGGGCGCGATCGTCACGGCACAGTCGGCGAAGAAAAACACCCGGTCGCGGACGATCATGATGTAGAGGCCGGCAGCGCGGCGAACCGCGCGGCGGGTGCCGATCACCTGAAAGGCCGGCTGCAGCGCCTCCACGTAGTTGGTGGACAGGCCCGAGATGAACGCATCGGCATCGCCGCTCTGCACCATCAGCAGCCCGAAATAGTTGGGCCGGCGGGTCAGCAGCCGCGCTTCCGGCAGGGTGATGCCCTTGCGCTGGCGGCGGCGGAACAGCACCCGGGCGTAGGTTTCCGCCTGCGGCGCGTTGCGCGGCTCGAGGATCCGCGGCTGGAAATCGAGGCCGAGGTCGGCGATGGTCGAAAGGATCGCCTTCTCCTGGCCGAGCAGGATCGGCTCGCCGATCCCCTGGTCGGCGATCTCGGCGGCGGCGCGAATGATCTTCGGCTCCTCGCCCTCGGCGAAGACGATCCGCTTCGGGGCACTGCGCGCCTTGTTGAAGATGGTGCGCATCAGCGCCCAGTCCTTGCCGAGGCGGCTTTCCAGCTGCTCGCGGTAGACGGTGATGTCCACCGAGGTGCGCGCCACCCCCTCGCTCATCGCGGCCTGGGCAACGGCCGGCGCCACCCACAGCAGCGCCCGCGGGTCCACCGGTTTGGGGATGATGTACTCGGGGCCGAACAGCAGGGTCTCCGCACCGTACGCCTGCAGCACCGAATCGGGCACATCGGCATGGGCAAGGGCGGCCAGCGCCCGGGCCGCGGCCAGCTTCATGCCGTCGGTAATCTGCCGCGCCCGGACATCAAGGGCGCCCCGGAAGACGAACGGGAAGCACAGCACATTGTTGACCTGATTGGGATAGTCGCTGCGCCCGGTGGCGACGATGGCGTCCGGGTGGACGGCCTTGGCGTCGTCGTAGGAGATCTCCGGGTCCGGGTTGGCCATGGCGAAGATGATCGGCTTGTTCGCCATGGTCGCGGCCATCTCCTTGGTCAGCACGCCGGCGACCGAGACCCCGACGAAGACGTCGGCGCCGACGATGACCTCGGCGAGGGTGCGCTTGTCGGTGTCCTGGGCAAACCGCTCCAGGTAGGGGTTCATGTTTTCCGGACGCCCTTTGTAGACGACCCCGTCCTTGTCGGTGAGGGTGATCCGTCCCCGCGGCACGCCCGCCTGGACCAGCATCTCGGCACAGGCGATGCCGGCGGCGCCGGCACCGGAGAACACCACGTCGATGTCGCTGATCTTGCGGCCGCTGATCTCCAGGGCGTTGAGCAGACCGGCGGTGGCGATGATCGCCGTGCCGTGCTGATCGTCGTGAAAAACCGGGATATCAAGGGACTTGCGCAGGGTCTCCTCGATGTAAAAGCACTCCGGCGCCTTGATGTCTTCCAGGTTGATGCCGCCGAACGTGGGCGCGATCGCCCGGACGACGGCGATCACCTCTTCGGGATCGGTGGCGTTGAGCTCGATGTCGAAGACGTCGATGTCCGCGAACCGCTTGAATAGCAGGCCCTTGCCCTCCATCACCGGCTTCGCGGCGAGCGGTCCGAGGTTGCCGAGGCCGAGGATCGCCGTGCCGTTGGAGACGACCGCCACCAGGTTGCCCTTGGCGGTGAACTCATAGGCCAGGTCCGGATCGTCGGCGATCTCGCGGACGGGGATGGCCACCCCCGGCGAATAGGCAAGGCTCAGGTCATACTGGGTGAGGCTCGGCTTTGACGGCACCACCTCGATCTTGCCCTTGCGCCCCTCCGAGTGGTAGCGGAGCACCGCTTCCCGGGTCACTTTCTCCATCACCATCCCCTCCTGGCTGCCGGCTGCCGGGGTTGCCTGCCCGGCATCCCACCCGCCGGCAACGGTAGCGCATTCGGTCCTTTCGGGCGAGCGGGCATCGGCCGTCCCTGACCGCGCCGGTGCAGATGTCCCACCCGGCTGATGGGAAACCCGTTTTGGGGGCGATGCAATGCGTTTATAATCGGGCGCGGGGGTGCTGGACACGAAGGGGGAATAGGGATGAGGATTCGTAATCACCGTCTCGGCAACGACGACGGCTCGGCCGTCCGCTACGAAGCCAGCCGCAACGTGGGCGGCGCGCTGACCCCCGAATACCTTGTGATCCACTATACCGCGGGCAGCAGCCTCGAGGGCGCGGTCAGGACGCTGACCGCCCGGGGAACCCGGGTCTCGGCGCATCTGGTGATCGGCCGCGACGGCACGGTGGTGCAGCTGGTGCCGTTCAACCGGGTCGCCTGGCACGCCGGACGCAGCCGCTGGGAGGGCCGGACCGGCCTGAACCACTATGCAATCGGCATCGAGCTCGACAATGTCGGCTGGCTCAGCCGGCAGGGAAACCGGTGGACTTCCTGGTTCGGTCGCGCCTACGACGAGGCCGAGGTGATTGTTGCCGCGCATCCCCACGAGGGGATCGAACGGGGCTGGCAGACCTTCCCGGAAGCCCAGATCACCGCCGTGCGGGACGTGGCGACCGTTCTGGTCGATCACTACAAGCTGCTCGATGTGATCGGCCACCAGGACATCGCCCCCGGTCGCAAGCTGGACCCGGGGCCGGTGTTTCCGATGGCCTCGATCCGGTCGGCAGCCCTCGGGCGCGCCGAGGACGATCTGCCGCATTATTCGGTCATCACCCATCTCAACATCCGCACCGGCCCTGGCATCGACCACGACAGGCTGCCGGCCAGTCCGCTGCCGCCCGGCACCCGCCTGACGCTTCTTGAGACCGCCGGCGCCTGGGGCTATGTGGAGGTGTTGAGCGACGGGGATGCCCCCCAGCTCAACGGCTGGGTCCACCGCGACTACCTCCGCCGCGCCTGAGGCCGGCACGGCAATGCTGCTCTCCGCCTCGGGGGAGAAACTCCCAGGCGCCCGGCCGGCCGGGCGTCGCGCGGCGATTGCCGCCGTTGTCGCACTGCTGCTGACCTCCATTCCGTCACCCCACGCGGCGGCATCGGGTCCGTCCTTTGGCTGCGAGATGGCGCGGGCCCCGGTGGAATCCATGATCTGCGCCGACCCGGAGCTGTCCCGGCTCGACAGCACCGTCGCCGAAGCCTACGGCCGGGTCCGCACCGCCCGCGACGAGGCCGGCCGCAACGCCCTGCTCGCCGAGCAGCGTGGCTGGCTGCACGGCCGGCGCGAACGCTGCGGCATTCCGGCCTCGGGTCCGCCGCCGACCCGGGAACAGCAGTGGGCCTGGGCACCCTGCCTGTACGAGGCCGCCCTCGACCGGGCGATCGAGCTCGGGGTTGCCGATGTGGCCGAGCCGCACCCGTCCTGTCTCGAACGGATCGCCGGCGTCGTGCCCGACGGTGAGGCGGCCCGCGAACGGCTGCCGCTGCGGGCCTGCAACCGCGGGACCCGCCACCTGCCAAGCGAGGTGCGGGCCGATGGCCTGCGCGCCGCGGCGGGTCGCTACAAGGGCTGGCCGAGCTATTTCGGGTCGGCGCCGGTCGGCGCGCTGGGGGACGGTCGCGAAGTGCGGCAGGTCTACCACTGGACCGGCGGTACCGGCCGGTTCACCCACCTGATCACCCTGCGCCGGGAGATCGATCCGGCAGCCCGGGAGATCTGGCTCACCGCCCGGCACCTCGGCCCCGGTGGTGACCGCTGCAACGGCGGGATCGTCGAAGCCACGGTGACCGGCCCGGAAACCATTGCCCTCACCACCCATGCCACCCCGTTCGGGCTTGTTGCTGCCGGCTACGGCGCCGCCGGGGCGGCGGGCGGGGATCCCTGGGACGAGCCGGTCATGCGGGCACTGCCCGACTGCGCCGTCTGCTGCGTCGGCACGGTTGCGTCGGAGTTCGACGTGGCGAGCGGCCGCATGACCCCGGTCGCCGCCCGGGTGGACCTGACCAATGCCGACGTCACCGGCGTCCTGGAGATGGACCCGGTGGGGAGCTGCCTGCTCGGACTGCTCCGGGCCGGGAACGACGGCGAGATTGCGCTGGATGGCGAAGAGCTGCAGGCGCTTGCCAGCGCTTTGCTCAGCGCTTGCCGGGCCCGCTGATCGCGCAACGAGGCCGGGTGGCGTTCGCTTGCCGCCGTCGTCTGCAATGATTAAGCAAACGCTAATTATCTCTCACGGGAGGTCTCCATGCGAAATCTCATCGTCATCGGCGCCGGTCCAGCCGGGGTCATGGCGGCGCTGACCGCCGCTCGTACCGATCCGGCGACCGCGGTCACGCTGATCACTGCCGAGCCGGTCGGCGGCCGCGCCACTTGGCACAGCCTTGTTCCCAGCAAAGTGCTTCTGACCGCCGCCGATCACCTCGACGACGCCTTCCATAATCCGGGGCTCGGGCTGGCGGGACCACCGCCGCACCCCGACCTGCCGGGCCTGCGCGACCGGGTGGCGCGGATTGCCGGGGAGCAGAGCGGCCGCGACCGCGAGGCCCTGGTCGCCGCCGGGGTTCAGGTGGTCGCCGGAACCGCCCGGTTTGTCGCTGCGCGCAAGGTGACGGTGACCGCTGCCGACGGCGCGGTCCACGACATCGCCTTCGACAAGGCGATCATCGCTTCCGGCTCGGTGCCGATCTTTCCGTCGGACCTCCGCCCCGACGGCAAGCGCATTCTGGCGCCGCGCCTGGCCGGCAAGCTGGCGGACTGGCCCGAGCATATGCTGGTGGTCGGCGGCGGCGTAACCGGTGCGGAGTTCGCCTACTTCTTCGCGCGGATGGGCACGGCGGTCACCTGGGTGACCGACCTGGACCGGTTCCTGCCGCGAAGCGATCCCGATCTCGTCGCCATCCTGACCGACAGCCTCGTGGCCCGCGGCGTCACCTTGCTGACCGGTGCGGCCGTGGCCGCCGCCCGCGCCGAGGACGGCGGGGTGACGGTCCGCCTCGCCGACGGCCGCGACCTGGCCGGAAGCCACGCATTCCTCGCCCTTGGCCGCCGCGCCGACACCGCCGATCTTGACGCGGCCGCTGCGGGAATCACCACCGAGGGTCCGAGCGTCGTCGTTAACCCGTTCGGCACGACCAGCAATCCGGACGTCTATGCCGTCGGCGACGTCACCGGACCACCATTTGTCGCCAACCGCGGAGAAGCCCAGGCCCAGGTGACCGCGCGTCACGCGGTTGGCGCGACCACCCGCCCCTTCCATCCCGAACTGGTCGTGGAAGCTGTGTACAGCCGCCCGCAGGTCGCCCAGGTGGGGCTGACCGAACAGGACGCCGCCGCCGCCGGCCGGCCGGTCCGGATCGGCCGCGCCCGCTACGGCGACGCTCTCAAGCCGCGCCTCTCCGGCGAGCCGGCGGGCCTTGTCAAGGTCATCGCCGATGCGGAGGAGGGACGGATTCTCGGGGGTGGCGCCGCCGGCGACGCAGCCGCCGACGTCGTCGCGCCGGTGGCCGTGGCGATCGCCGGGGGATTGACGATCGCCGATCTCGCGACCGTCGGTCTCGCCTACCCGTCCCTGTCGCAACTGGTCGGGCTGGCGGCACAAGCCGCCTGAGCGGGCCGGACGCCCCGCGCCGGCGGCCTCGGCCGGAGTGCGCCGGGTCAGCGCGGGGCGCCGGCGAAGCCGCCCTGGCGCAACCGTTCGATCCGGCGCCGCCTCAAGGCCCCCGGCGGCATATCGACGAGCCCGCCGAGGGCGAGCGCGAGCGCATCGCCGACCAGGGAGATCGCGGTCGCCGGCGCCCGGTGGGCACCGCCCTGCGGTTCGGCGATGACCACGTCAACGAGGCCCAGTTCGCGGTTGTCGGCGGCGGTGAGGCGCAGCGTCTCCGCGGCGGAGCGGTGCTGGTCCGGGTCCTGCCACAGGTCGGCAGCGGCCGCTTCCGGGGTGACCACCGACCAGACAGCGTAGTCCATCATCAGCACGTGGTCGCTGGCGGCCACCGCCAGCGGATGGAAACCATTGACGGCGCCGACGATCACCGTCACCAGCACCGCCGACAGGGTAAGCAGCGTCCGCACCTCCTCGGCTGCGGCAGCGGGGTCGATGGCAGCCGCAGCCCCCTCGCCCGTCGCCACGAACCGCACCAGCGGCAGCCGCCATCGCTCCGCCAGCGCGGCCAGCCGCAGAAGCGGGACCGGCGGGGTCAGGCCAACCTGGTCGACTGCGATGACGATGGCCGAAAAGCCGCGCAGTCGGGCAAGCGCCGTGAAGGTTTCCGCTTCGTTGCCGGCCCCGCCGAGCGGAATCGCCGCTTCGCTGAGCCCGCGGGCGTAGTCCGTGGGGGTTGGCCGGTCGGGGTGGCGGGCAAGCTGGACCCGCTGCCAGGGTGTGAGTTTCCGGTGGGTCTGGGCGATCGCCCGCTCCAGCCGCGCCTGCAGCCGGCTCACTTCGGCAGCGGCTCTGGCCCGCCCGGCGGCCACCGCTGCCTGCGCTTCGTGCAACCGGTTGTCCAGTTCGGCGATCGGTTTTTCGAAGTCCAGATAGGTGGGCATCGCCGCGTCCGGTCGGTTCGCGCCCTTGGGCGCCGGCGAGGTCAGGAGCCCGGCTCCCCGCGCGTGCGCGCAAGCGGGTGAGCGTTATTGACCAGTGATCGCAGCCGTTCGTCAAGGACGTGGGTGTAGATCTGGGTCGTACTGATGTCCGCATGACCCAGCATCTGCTGCAGGCTGCGCAGGTCGGCGCCCCGGGCGAGCAGGTGGCTGGCGAAGGAGTGGCGGAGCACGTGCGGGGAGACCCGCGCCGGATCGAGCCCGGCGGCGGCGGCGAGTTCTTTCAGGATCTGCGCGAACCGGGCCCGGGTCAGATGCCCCTGCCGGCTCCGCGACGGGAATAGCCAGGGGGAGGCGGCGCTCCCCGCCCGCCGGCGCGGCAGAAACTGCTCACGCACCATCAGATAAGCCGTCAGGGCGCCGGTTGCCGGCCCGGTCAGAGGGACCAGCCGCTCCCGGTCCCCCTTGCCGCGGACGATTAACGCGGCCCCGTCGCGCGACGGGGCGGTGAGCGGCAGGCTGACCAGTTCCGAGACCCGGAGCCCGGTCGCGTAGAGCACCTCGAGCAGGGCCACCCGCCGCAGGGTTTCCCGGTCTCTGCCCTCTCCGGCGGCAGCCAGCAGCCGGTCGACCTCCGCCTCGCTCAGGTATTTCGGCAGCGATCGCGGCTGGCGCGGGCTGTCGATCGCCGCCGCCGGGTCATCGCCGCGGCGGGCATCCTCGCACAGGAAGCGGAAAAACTGACGCAGCGCGGACAAGCGCCGGGCGGCGGTGCGGGGCGAGGCGCCCGAGCCGGCAAGGTGGCTCAGATAACTGCGAATCGTCTGCTCCGATGCGCCATCGAGGCTGCCCCCGCGGGCCACAGCGAACGCCGCGAAATCGTCCAGGTCCCGCTTGTACGCTGTCAGGGTGTTGGCGGCCGCCCCCCGTTCGGCGGCGAGCGTCTCCAGAAAAGCTTCGCGGCTGCGGTCGTCCCCGGTTCCCGCGGCGCCAGTCATTCCCTTAAATCCCGCCCTGCTAAATCCCGGCGGCGGCGGCGGCATGGATGGCCAGGGTCCGGGCTTCGGCCGCAAAGCCGGCCGTGCGCAGCGCCAGCACGATCGCACCGAGGCGGTCCGCACCGGCTCCCTCGACCCCCTGGGCGGGAAGCAGTGCCGCGGCGCGGAGCACCGTCTCGCCCGCCTGGCCGGCCTCGGCCGCCATCATCAGCCGGGTCGCTTCCGGGTCGGCCGACGGCGCTGCCCGGGGACCGGTGATCGGTTCCAGCCCGGCCTCGGCGTTGGCGGCGAGCGCGACCGGAACCGGCAGGCCAAGACCGCTGAGCAGCGCGACCATCAGCCGGGCATGCTCCGGACCCGCCGGCCGCCCGGCCAGCCGTCTGATCCATCGGTCGACGTTCCAGGGCGCGGACCTGCGCTCGCTCAGCAGCAAGACCAGGGGAGTGACGGCGGTGGCGGCCTCGAGCGCCGCCGAGTTGGTCTCCGCCGCCGACTCGATCAGGGTCAGCCAAGCGCTCACGGACTCGGCGGCATCGGTGGCCGCAGCGGCCCGGACCAGTTCGGGCGCCCGGTCGGTCAACGCCTCGCCGGGCTCCAGATTGATCACCAGATCACGGTAGGCAGAGGCGGTGCTGAGCCAGCGGTCCGCCGACCGGGCAGCGGTCAGGGCGGCGATGACGGCGTCGGCGCGGCCGAGCGGGCCGTCAGCAACCAGCGCGGTGTGAAACTGCCGGGCGCGCTCATACCAGGGATCAGTGCCGCCGGCCGATGGCCGGCCCGAGGCGACGTTGGCGTACAGGGTGTTGAGGAGCTCGGCCGGCAGCGCACCGGCGGCATGGGCCGTTTCCGCCGCCCGCAGGCGAAGCTCCGCGGCCGCGTTCGGGGCGACGGCAACAGCCGCAAGCAGGGCGGGATCGGCGGTCTCGATCACATCGGCCGGCAGCCGCACCCCGGCCGCACGGGCCATCGCCAGCGTCAGCGCATCCGGGGCCGGCAGGGACTCGAGGGTGAGCTTATCCCCGGCGAGGGCGGCAATCAGGCTCTCGAAGGTGGGATCACGCTTTCCGGTCTCGGCCAGAACGGCAACCGACAGACGGGCCGCGGCATCCTCGCCGGCCAGCGCCTGGCAGAACGCCAGAGCCCGCTGCCAGAAGCGATCGGATGGGCCTGGCCGCTCCATCGCTCCGGCCGTCAGGCGACAGCCTGCGGCCAGGTCACCGTTCAGAAACCGCGCCTCGGCCCCGACCCGTTCGAACGCCGGGGCAACGACATCGGCCGGCTTCTGGGCAGTCAGCTCAAAGATCGGCTCAAGGGCGCCGATCGAACGCAGCAGCCGCGCCCGCTCGGCGAGGAACGAAGCGTCGGGATCGGCATCCATGTCCGCCGGTAAGCCGGCCGGGGAATTCCCGGTCCCGGGCCGCGCCGCGGTGAGCATCAGGCGGATGACCAGGTCGCGGAGGACCGGCGAGGGGATCGCTGCCGGCACCGCGGCAAGCAGCCCGCTCGCGGTCTCCCGGTCGAGCCCTGCCCAGGCGTCCGATCCGAAGCCGCCAGCGGCCAGGGTCAGCGAGCCGAGGGCATCGACGTCGATCCGTCCCAGATCGCGAACTTCGACGGGCGGTGCCGGCACACCGCCGGTCGTCCCCGCCGCGCCAAGCTCGGACGGCGCCTGTCCCGGTGCCGGGGATGTCCCGACGGCAACGGCCAGGACTGCCGCGATCGATCCCATCCTGCCGCCACACCGACGGAAGATGGGCGCCCGCGCATCCCGGCGCGCCCGCCGCTGATCGCTACCGGGCGAACCGGTCATCGGGGACGACCTTCTCGACCGGCTTCACCGGTGCCGGAATGTCCCAGGTGGCAAGCACCGCGACGCCGGCGACCAGGGCCAGCACCAGAGCGATGAGAATGACTCGGGTCAGGGTTCCTGTGTCCTCGCAGACTTAGCCGATGGCGGGAGGGCTTCCGGCCCCCGGAGCACCCGCGGCAGCGGCGGACCGGCGACGCCGGGTTCCTGGACAGACCGCCGCGCGGATCATGGTGTTTACGTCGGATTTGAACTCTGGCTAATATCCGCCACTGTACCGCTCTGGCGGGTCGCGTTCAACGCTCCCGCCGGGCGAGGCCCGATGAGGCAGCGTTGCCTCCGGACAACGTCCTCTGCGGGCGGGACGGCGGATCGGCCGGGCGGAGCGTCTGCGACCACCGGCAGGTGCGCGGTGACGGGCCCGACCGTCGGGTCGCGGGGTCGGGCACCCTCAGGAACCGGGCGAGAGATGAACCGCCAGACGAGATCGACCTGCGCTCCCCCGTCGCTCACCCTGATGAGCGACCATACCAGTCTCGTGCTGGTCGGGATGATGGGGGCCGGGAAGACCAGCGTTGGCCGGGTTCTCGCCGCGCGTCTCGGAGTTCCGTTCACCGATGCCGATGACGAGATCGTCCGCGCCGCCGGCCGTTCGATCCCGGAGATTTTCGCCGACTTCGGCGAGGACGCCTTCCGGGACGGGGAACGACGGGTGATCGGCCGGCTGCTGGCCGGTCCACCGCGGGTCCTGGCCACCGGTGGTGGCGCTTTCATGGACGAGCAGACCCGGCGGCGTATCCGGGAGGCCGGCGCCCTCTCGATCTGGCTGCGCGCCGATCTGGTGATCCTCCACGAGCGCACCCGGCGCCGGGGAAACCGCCCGCTGCTGCAGAACGGCAACGCGCGGGACACGCTGGAGCGGCTGCTTCGGGAGCGGGAGCCGGTGTACCGTCTGGCCGACATCATCGTTGATGCGGCCGTCGAGCCTCTCGATGCCACCGTTGAGCGGGTGCTGGCGGCGCTCCGGGCCCGCGGCGTGGTATGCCCTGCTCCAACCGGCGAGGCGGCGGTTCCATGAGCGGGTCGCTGGCCTCGGTCGCGCCGGGCGCAGAGCCGCTGGCCCCGCAGACCCAGCGCGTGGCGCTCGGCGAGCGGTCGTACGACATCGTTGTCGGCGCCGGCCTGATCGACGAAGCCGGACCGAGGCTGCGACCGCTGCTCGCCCGCCCGCAGGTTGTGGTGATCACGGATGCCAATGTTGGTCCGCTCTACCTCGACCGGCTGACCGCCAGCCTCGCGAAGGCCGGCATCCGCGCCACGACGCTGACCCTTCCGGCCGGTGAGCCGACCAAGGATTTCGTCCACCTGAGCGGGCTTTGCGAGAGCGTTCTCGCCGCCGGCATCGACCGCGGCACGACCCTGTTCGCGCTCGGCGGCGGCGTCATCGGCGACATCGTCGGATTTGCCGCCGGCATTCTCCTTCGCGGTCTGAACTTTGTGCAGGTGCCGACGACGCTGCTTGCCCAAGTGGACAGCGCCGTTGGCGGCAAGACCGGGATCAACACCCCGCAGGGCAAGAACCTGGTCGGCCTGTTCCACCAGCCCCGCCTGGTGCTCGCCGACACGGCGAGCCTGGATAGCCTTGATGCCCGGCAGCTTCGCGCCGGCTATGCCGAGGTGGTCAAATACGGGGTACTCGGTGACGCCGGGTTTTTCTCCTGGCTGGAGCGGCATGGTCGCGACGTGCTGGCCGGCGATCCCGCGGCGCGGCGCCATGCGGTGCTCACCTGCTGCGCCGCCAAGGCGGCGATCGTCGCCGCCGACGAGCGGGAGGCCGGTCAGCGTGCGCTGCTCAATCTCGGACACACCTTCGGCCATGCTCTGGAAGCGGAAACCGGCTTCGGCAATACCCTCCTCCACGGCGAGGCGGTCGCGATCGGGATGGTCCTGGCCCTCGGCTTCTCGGCCCGGCTCGGATTATGCCCGGCCTCCGAGCGAGAGAGGCTGCGCGATCACCTCGCAGCGGCGGGCCTGCCCACCCGGCTCAGCGACGTGCCGGTTGCCCGTCTCGACCCACGCGCCCTTGTCGACCATATGACCCGCGACAAAAAGGCCGATCAGGGCCGCCTGGTGTTCATTCTCGCCCGGCGGATCGGCGAAGCCGTCGTCCAGCTTGACGTGCCGGCGGCCGAGGTGTTCGCGTTCCTGACCGATTGCCTGAATGACTGACCCCGCTGGTTACGGAGCACGCGCCCCGCAGCGCCCCTCTGCAAGGGATTTCCGGTCTTGGTTCTGACGATCAGTGCTATCGTCCTGCTCCTCTTCTGTTCGGCCTTCTTCTCCGGGGCGGAGACGGCGTTGACGGCCGCCTCACGGCCGCTGATGCACCAGCGGGAGCAGAGCGGCGATGCCGGTGCGCGGATCGTCAACATGCTGCGGGAACGCACCGACCGGCTGATCGGCGCGATCCTGCTTGGCAACAACCTCGTCAACATCCTGGCCTCGGCGCTGGCGACCAGCGCGCTGATCGCCATGTTCGGCGAAACCGGCGTGGTTTACGCCACGCTCGGGATGACCTTGCTGGTGCTGCTGTTCGCCGAGATCCTGCCGAAAACCTACGCCTACCGCCACGCAAACCAGCTCGCCCCGGCGATCGCGCCGGCGGTCCGGATGGTGGTCCTGGTGTTCTCACCGCTGACCCTGGCGCTGCAGGCGGTCGTCGATCTGGTGTTGCGGGTGTTCGGCGGGCAGAGCAGCGGTGAGAGCCCCTATCCGAGCGCGGAAGAGCTGCGCGGCGCCATCGACCTGCACAAAGGCGATGACGGTGGCGGTCCGGTGGTGCAGGAGCGGGCGATGCTGCGCAGCATCCTCGATCTCAGCGAGGTCGAGGTGGGCGAAATCATGATCCACCGCCGCAACGTGACGACCATCAACCTCGACCAGCCGCCGGAGACGATCGTTGCCGAGGTCATTGCCAGTCCCTACACCCGGATACCGCTCTGGCGCGGCGAGCCCGACAACATTGTCGGCGTGCTGCATGCCAAAGCGCTGTTGCGGGCCATCTGGGACGACGAAGCCGGGGTCGAGACGCTCGACATCAGCGCCCTCTCCTCCCAGCCCTGGTACGTCCCGGACTCGACCACGCTGATCAATCAGCTGCAGGCTTTCCGCCGCCGCCGCGAGCACATCGCCATCGTCGTCGACGAATACGGCACCTACCGCGGCATCGTCACCCTGGAGGACATCCTGGAAGAAATCGTCGGCGACATTTCCGACGAATACGATCAGCCCTCGGCGGGGGTGCTGCGCCAGGCCGACGGCAGCTACGTGGTCGAGGGAAGCGTGACGATCCGCGATCTTAACCGCCGCTTCGAATGGAACCTTCCCGACGAGGACGCGGCAACGATCGCCGGCCTCGTCCTGCACGAGGCGCGGCGCATTCCGGAGGTGGGCCAAGCGTTCATGTTCCACAATATGCGCTTCGAGATCCTCCGCCGGCAGCGCAATCAGATCACCTCCATCCGGATTATGCCCCCCGCACAGCCCCGCGAGGCCCCGAACGAGGACGGCGGCTGAGGGCACAGCCAAGGCAACCAGCCAGAAGGGAGTCACCGGAACCATGCCCCTCAGCCGGCCGAGCCCTCGCGACCAGATCCACACTCGCGACATCCGCTGCCGCGGCTACCGTCGCCAGGATGGTCTCTGGGACATCGAGGCGACCCTGGAAGACACCAAGGCCTATTCGTTTGACAACCTCGACCGCGCAGGGATCGTCGCCGGCGAGCCGATCCACCGGATGCACCTGCGCCTGACCGTCGACGACGCCATGGTCGTCCACGCCGCCGAGGCCGTCACCGAAGCCGGGCCCTTCAACCTTTGCGGCGACATTACCCCGGTGTTCGCAAAACTCGTCGGCCTTGCGATCGGGCCCGGCTGGCGCAAGGCGGTGCTTGAACGGATGGCCGGCGTTCACGGCTGTACCCATCTGACCGAGTTGCTCCTGGGCCCGGTGACGACAACGGCCTTCCAGACCGTGGCCGCGGCCCGCGTCCGCCGCCATGGCGACGGCAACGAAGCGCCCGCTCCGCCTGCCGGCCCCGGACGCCGCCCGCCGCTGATCGACACCTGCCACGCCTTTGCCGCCAACGGTCCGGTGGTCAGGCGGCAGTGGCCGGCGTTCTACACGGGCGGCGACTGATCCTCATCCGGCGCCCGCACCTTCAGCTCGAGGGCGTGGACCCGGTCGGCCAGTTCTTCGGCAAGCGCCGCGTTGATCAGGCGGTGGCGGTCAACCCGGGAATGGCCGGCGAACGCCGCAGCCACGATTTCGACCCGGAAATGGGTCTCGCCGCCAGGCCGGGCGCCAGCGTGACCGGCGTGGCGGCGGGAGTCGTCGATGACGGTCAGCTTCACGGGCGCGAAAGCGGCCCGGAGCTTGTCCTCAATGCGCGCGGCCATGCTCATGATCTCGGCTCCTCAACATCGGTTCGGGCGCCACCATCGCCGGTCTCCAGCCGTGGCCGGCAGCGCCCGGAACGGCGGCAGGCAACTTGCCTCGCTTCCCCCAAACGCCCATAGTAGGCGCCATGAGGGTACGCAACCACAACCGCTCCTTCGCGACCGCGCCAGAGCCTGTTGCCCGGCTTTGTGACTGGCCGGACTGTGCCGAGCGCGGGGACTACCCCGCGCCCTGGTCGCGGGCGGAACTGCGCCGTTACCGCTGGTTCTGCCTGGCGCATGTTCGCGCATACAATTCGGCCTGGAATTACTACGACGGGATGGACGATCGCGAGGTTGAGGCCGATATCAGGGCGGATGTGGTCTGGCGCCGGAGGACTTGGCGCTTCGGCAGCGGGGTCCGGGCCGCCGGGGAACAGTGCGGGGTGCAGCCGGATCTCCACGACAGCTTCGGGCTGTTCGACGAAGAACCCGGGCCGCAGCAGCCGCACCAGACGCCGGCATCGCCCGCGGTGCGGGCCATGCAGGTGCTTGACCTCGTGCCACCCGTGACCCTGGCGGCCGTGAAGGCACGGTATAAGGAGTTGGTCAAACGCCATCACCCCGACGCCAACGGCGGCGACAAGGCCGCTGAGGAGCGCTTCAAACAGATCAACGAGGCCTATCGCACCGTGATCCACAGTTTGACCATCTGACCCTGTGAACCACGGCGCCGCACCCCCATTTTCTTGAGCAACCGACGATTTCAGAGGATCGGATGCAGATGACCGAAGCGGGCTCGACATCGGCCGAAGGTATCCTGGCGGGACCGAAGTCCCCCGACATCCGGGTTTCGGTCCGACAGACCTTCGGGATTGACAGCGATCTCGAAGTCCCGGCGTTCAGCGAAAGCGATGAACACGTCCCCGATATCGACGAGACTTATCGCTTCGACGAGGATACCACCTTGGCGATCCTTGCCGGCTTTGCCTACAACCGGCGGGTCTTGATCCAGGGCTACCACGGCACCGGCAAGTCCACCCACATCGAACAGGTGGCGGCGCGGCTCAACTGGCCGTGCGTCCGGGTCAACCTGGACAGCCACATCAGTCGTATCGACCTGGTCGGGCGGGATGCGATCGTCATCCGCGACGGGCTGCAGGTGACCGAGTTCCGTGAGGGCATCCTTCCCTGGGCCTTGCAGCACCCGACCGCGCTGGTGTTCGATGAGTACGACGCCGGCCGGCCCGACGTGATGTTCGTGATCCAGCGGGTTCTCGAAGTCTCGGGCAAGCTGACGCTGCTTGACCAAAATCGTGTGATCCGTCCGCATCCGGCGTTCCGCCTGTTCGCGACCGCGAACACCATCGGCCTGGGCGATACGTCAGGTCTTTATCACGGGACGCAGCAGATCAACCAAGGCCAGATGGACCGTTGGTCCATTGTCACCACGCTGAACTACCTTCCGCACGATACGGAGGTTGATATCGTTCTGTCCAAGTCTCCGGCCTACCAGAATAACGGGGGGGAGAGCACCGTCTCAAAGATGGTGCGGGTCGCCGATATGACGCGCAATGCCTTCATCAACGGCGATTTGTCCACGGTGATGAGCCCGCGCACGGTGATCACTTGGGCGGAGAATGCGGAAATCTTCGGCGACGTCGGCTTTGCCTTTG
>CAYVUM010000070.1:0-18581 GCA_964454795.1 uncultured Rhodospirillaceae bacterium | reverse complement strand
CGTCGGTTCGGCTTCCAGCAGCAGGCGCTGCTTGAAGGCGTCCGTGGCGGCGACGCTGGCCGACACGGTGCGCCCGTAGCGGAGCGCGCCGTTGCGGCCGACGGAGAAGAAGGCACCGTCGGCGCGCTTGAGCGTGACGTACTTGCGGCTGCGGCTGTCGACCACGGTGCCGCGGCCGGTGGCGATCAGCGCGTCGATCAAGCCCCCGGATCAAGTCCGGGGGTGTTGCAGGGTGGGCTTGGGCATGGTCGCCTCCATCACGACTGCACGGGGTTCTTGGCCGGCTGGATGCGGTAGATGGTGCAGGCGCCGCGCGCGCCGTCGCCGCCCCGCACCCGCTCGGTGGTGACGGTGAGCCCGAGCTTCTTCTTGATCGCCCCGGCGATGGCGCCGCGAACCGTATGCGGCAACCAGCCAAGGGCGGCGGCGAGCTGGTCGACGGTGGTACCTTCGGGCCGGCTCATCATCTCGATCAGCGTCGCCTGCTTGGTGCTGCGCACCCCCTCCGGGCAGGTGCCGTAGCGCGTCTTGCGCTCCTTCGTCGGCGGGGCGGCGTCCGCCGCGGTCGTTGCTTCGGCCGGCGCGTCGGCGTCGGTCTCCGGCTCGGCAGGCGGCTCGGTTGCGGAGTCGGCGGGCCCGGCAGCCTCCTCGCGCAACGCTTCGCGAAAGGCGGCGTCGCTCATCCAGCCACTGAGCAGGCCTCCGGAGGCGTCGAGCACGTCCTCGCCGGTGAGTCCGAACTCGGCAGGATCACGTCAGCAGACTCGAACCTCGGCGATCGCCTGCTCGACCCAGCGCCGCCAGCGGCGGTCGGCGAGGCGCGCCATGATGTGCGTCTCGATGGCCTCGGCGCTGGCTGGCCCGCCGTCGATGAAGCTGAGGTCGTCGGCGAGATGGCGGCCGAAGCGGCTGTCGAGCAGATCGCGGATCTCGGTGGGCGTCAGATCGAATGCGGTGGCGAGCGCGTCGCTGGCGGCCTCTCAGGCCATGGCGACGTCGTAGCCGTTGCGCTCGCTGGTGCCCCAGAAGCCCCACTCGGCATTGTCCGTGGGAAGGATCGTCTTGGTCATGGCGCTCTCCGTCGTTTCGATGACGACAGTAACGCTCTATCGGCCAAGACAAGCAACGGTATAAGCAGAGACCATCATTGCTTTGTTCGAGGCGATGCCATTACTTGATGACCATTGTCGCGGGCCATGACGCAGACCGTTGAAGACCGGAGAGTCGCCGTCCCGGGCCAGGATCACGGCTGGTCATCGCCGGCAGGCCGTGCCTGAACGCCCCCCGGCGACTCGTGGTTCGATGCTGACGGATGGGTCCCATCCGTCAGCTGAATCGAACCACAAGATCAATCGTTGAGTGGATCGGATCATCCGCTTGGGAACCAAGCGGATGATCCGATCCACTACGGCCCTCCGGTCCGCTCGTGGTCGCCGTCAACGGGTGAAGCGTCCAGCCCGTCAGCCAGGGCCAGGAGCCCGCTCAAAAACGCGCGGGTGGCCCGGTCGACCAGGGCGTCGATGTCGGTCCCGGGTGCCACACCCTGAATGCGGTCGCTCAGCATCAGGCTGGCGACGCCATGCACCATCGTCCACAGCGGCACGGCGATGGACAGCGTCGGGATGTCCTCCCGCCCCTGTCGGGCGCGGAACCGATCAACGGCTTCGAGCAGGACCCCGAAACACCGGCGCCCTGACGCCTGAGCCTCTTCGCTGGCGTAGCGCTGGCGGGGTGTGCTCCACATCAGATGGAACAGTTCCGGATCGCGCGTCACGAAGCGCACATAGGCCTGGCCGATCGCGATGATCGCCTCAATCGAACCGGAGGGCCGGGCATCACGAGCCGCACCGGTCTGCGCGCTGAGCTCATCGAAGCCGCGGGCGCGGACCGCCGCGAGCAGCGCATCACGGTCGGCAAAGTGCCGGTAGGGTGCCGCGGTGCTGACCCCCGCCGTCCGGCAGGCATCAGCCATCGTAAAGCCCTCGGTCCCGTGCTCGGCGATCAGGCGCCCGGCCGCGGCGATCAGCGCCGAGCGCAGAGCGCCGTGATGATAGGGCCGGCGGCGCCCGGCGGGGGCCGTGTTCCGGTGTTCGTTCGTCATCGCGCCCCAATCTTAACCCGATCGCATTTCCGCTTGGAATGTTAACGCAGCTAACATATGTTAGCGCCGGTAACATTGCCAGCTCTGACGGGAGGGGATCACCCTGTCATGCCGCCGCAAACCACCACCCCGCACGGAAGTTCAGGCGGGGGCCACGCCACCGCAAAATCTTCGCTGAGACGCCGCCTCGCGGTGACCGCCGCCGCCCTGGCGATCGCCGGGGCGATCGCAGCCGGCACCTCGCTGCTCCACTGGCGTGCCGATGCCGTGCCGGCGGTCACCCCGCTGCCACCCCTCACCGTCTCCGTCCAGCCGATCCGGTTCCAGCCGGACCATGAGGTGCTCCAGCGGTTTGTCGGGCGCATCGAGCCGGCGCGGACCACACCCATTGCGTTCGAGCGTTCCGGCCTCGTGACCGATGTGGCCGTGGACGAGGGCAACCGCGTGGACAAGGGACAGGTTCTGGCCCGTCTCGATGTCGAACCGCTGGCGGTGCAGCGCCGGCGGCTTGTGGCCGAACGCTCGCGGGTCAGCGCACAGCTGGCGTTCGCCCGGAAGACCCTGGAACGTCGCGGCGCGCTCGCTGGACGGGCTGTCTCCCGCCAACTGTTCGACGAAGTCCGCTTCGAAGCCGAGGCTCTGGAAGCCCAGATCGCCGCAATCAATGCCGGCATCGCTGCAATCGACGTTGACATCGCGAAATCGACCGTTAGCGCGCCGTTTGCCGGGACCATCGCGACGCGCTCGCTGGACCACGGGTCCGTTGTCACCGCCGGCACCGAGGTGGTCCGCCTGCTTGAGACCGGTGCCATGCAGGCGCGGATCGGCGTGCCACCGGAGGTGGCGACCACGCTCGCCATCGGCGAGTCGCACCGCCTCTCGGTTCTCGGCCGGAAAATCACCGGCACGGTGGTCTCGCTTCGCCCGGACCTTGAGACGGCGACCCGCACCGTCGTCGCCCTGTTCGATGTACCGGACGCCACCTTCGCCGCTGCCGGCGAACTGGTCGAACTGTCGCTCATGCGTCGTGTCCCGGGTGCCGGGGCGTGGGTTCCGGTCTCGGCGCTGAGTGAGGGCGAAAAGGGCCTGTGGAGTGTGTTCGTCGTGCTTGACGGCGATGCCGGACCGGTGCTGGCGCGGGAGGCCGTCGAGATTGTCCACACTGCCGGTCAGCGGGCGTTCGTGCGCGGTTCCTTCGCGGAGGCCGCGCAGATCGTGACCAGCGGGCCCAACCGGCTGACGCCGGGACAACCCGTCGTTGTGGTCGAAGGCTGACCGGTGGAAACCCTGTTTTTCCGGCGGCGACGCTATTTCGCCCTGGTGCTGCTGGTCATCCTGTCGGCCGGTCTGTCGGCGCTGGTCACCATCGGCCGCCAGGAAGACCCGACGATCACCAGCCTGTTCGCGACGATCATCACGCCCTATCCCGGCGCCACGCCCGATCGGGTTGAAGCCCTGGTTACCGAGAAGATCGAAGACGAGCTTCGCGAGATCGCCGAGATCGACGAGGTGGCGTCCGTCTCCCGAACCGGGCTCTCGGGCATCCGCATCGAGCTCTCGCCGTTTCTCGCGGACGACGAGATCGAACAGGTGTGGTCGCGGGTGCGGGATGCGATCGCCGATGCCGAGGTGGCGTTTCCGCCAGGCGTCTCCTCGCCGGTGTTCGACGACGACCGGACGGGCGCCTACACCCTGATTTCGGCAGTCACCGGGAAGGACGGCCGGGAGGTGCCCCTGTCCATCCTCCGCCGCTACGCCGAACGGCTCCAGGACCGGCTCCGCGGGCTCGGAGACACCGAGTTCGTCAGGCTGTTCGGCGAGGTCGAGGAGGAAATCACCGTTGAGATTGCCGCCGACGTGCTGGTCGCCCTCGGGCTCACCGCCGAAGCGGTTTCGGCCGCCATTGCCGGCGCCGACGCCAAGGTTGAGGCCGGCCGGGTTCGCGGCTCCTCCTCTGATTACCTGGTCGAACTGAGCGGCGAGATCGAGATGCTCGACCGGATCCGCCGGGTGCCGCTGGCCACCGCGCCCGATGGCCGGATGGTTCGCATCGGCGATGTGGCCCGGGTCAGCCGCGGCCCGAGAGAGCCACCCGAAACCATGGCCTTTGCCTCCGGAGAGCGGGCCGTCGTCATCGCCGCCCGGATGGAGCCGGATCGCCAGGTCGACACCTGGATGGCGGCGGCACAGGCGCACATCGCGATGTTTGAGGCCGGGCTTCCCGCCGGCCTGGAGCACCGGATCCTGTTCGACCAGAGTGAGTACACGGCGGCCCGGCTATCGACGCTGGCGGGCAATCTGGCCGTCGGCGTCACCCTGGTTGTCCTGGTCCTGTTGATCACCCTCGGCTGGCGGTCGGCGCTGATCGTCTCGGTGATGCTGCCGCTGACCTCGCTGGTCTCGCTGGCGGTCCTCCAGAAGGCGGGGGTGCCGGTTCAGCAGATGTCGGTCACCGGGCTGATCGTTGCGCTCGGCCTGCTCGTCGATTCGGCGATCGTCATGACCGACGACATCAAGCGGCGCCTTGCCGACGGTGAGCCGCGGCTTGAAGCGGTCGGCGGGGCGGTCAAGCGGCTGAGCCTGCCGCTGCTCGCCTCGACGGTGACAACGGTGCTCGCTTTCACCCCGATGGCCCTGCTGCCGGGACCGGCTGGCGACTTCGTCGGATCGATCGCCATTGCCGTGATTGTCATGCTGAGTGCCTCACTTGTGCTGGCGCTGACGATCACGCCGGCCCTCGCCGGCTTTCTCCTCCCCGACCCGGACGCCTGCGGCCCGCTGCGCTGGTGGCGGAGCGGCATCGCCGGCGGCCGCCTCAGCCGGGCGTTCGGGGCCAGCCTGGACCTGGCTCTTCGTCATCGCCGCCTTGCCGTTCTGGCCGCTCTGATCCTGCCGGTCGTGGGCTTTGGCGCGTTCCCGACGCTGACCGCGCAGTTCTTCCCCGGCGTGGACCGCGACCAGCTCTATGTCCAGGTGACCCTGCCCGAGGGCGCGGCGATCGGCAAAACCCACGCCGTGGTGCGGCGCGCCGACGCCCGCCTGCGCGAGTTTCCGGAGATCCGGTCGGCGCACTGGTTTCTCGGTGAGAGCGCACCCGCCTTCTATTACAACATGCTCGCCAACCGCGACGGGATGCCGGAGTTTGCCGAGGCGCTGATCACCACCAGCTCGCCGCAGGCCACCGAAGCGCTCATCCCCGCGCTCCAGAAGGCGCTGAACCGGGCGCTGCCGGAAGCGCAGGTGATCGTCCGCGGCCTCGTTCAGGGCCCTCCCGTGGACGCACCGCTGGAACTCCGGCTGGTCGGGCCGAGCGTTGAAGGGCTGCGCCGGCTCGGCGAGGAGGCCCGCGCGGTCATGGCGAGCGTCCCGTCGTTCACCCACACCCGCGCCGATCTGACCGGCGGCGCGCCGAAGCTGGCGGTCGATCTCGACGAGGACAAAGTCCGGCTGGCGGGACTCGATCTGGCGACGGTCGCCGGCCAGCTCGAGGCGTGGCTCGAAGGGGTGACCGGCGGCTCGCTCATTGAGGGGACCGAAGAGCTGCCCGTGCGGGTCCGCGTCGGCGCCGGTGACCGCGCCACCGCCGGGGATGTGGCCGCGCTGATGATCGTTCCACCCGCTTTGCCAGGCGAGGCGGTCGCCGGCGACTTTCCCGGGATCCCCCTGGAAGCGCTCGGCGAACTGCGGCTGGTGCCGTCGGACAGCACGGTCGCCAGGCGCAACGGCGAGCGGGTCAATACGATCCGCGGCTATCTGCAGCGCGATGTCCTCCCGGAGGAAGCGCTGAGGGAGTTTCAGGCGCGACTCGCCGAAACACCGATCGACCTTCCCGCAGGCTATCGCATCGAGTGGGGAGGCGACTCCGACGCCCGCGCCGAGACCGTCCGCAACCTCTTTGCCTCCATCGGTCTGATCGTCACCCTGACGATGGTCACCATCGTCGTGACGTTCGACTCCTTCCGGATGTCGCTGATCGCCGGTGCGGTCAGCCTGCTGTCGGTGGGACTCAGTCTTCTGGCCCTTGCGGTGTTCAGCCACCCCTTCGGCATCCAGGCGCTGATCGGGGTAATCGGCGCCATCGGCGTGTCGATCAATGCCGCGATCATTATCCTGTCCGCCCTTCAGGCGGACGCCGGCGCCCGAACCCTGGATCCGACAGCGATCCGCAGGGTGGTCATGGACTCGAGCCGCCACATCGTCTCGACCACGGTCACCACCTTTGGCGGGTT
Organism: uncultured Rhodospirillaceae bacterium; assembly: GCA_964454795.1. Taxonomy (GTDB): domain Bacteria; phylum Pseudomonadota; class Alphaproteobacteria; order Rhodospirillales; family Defluviicoccaceae; genus CAYVUM01. The sequence goes on along the minus strand of CAYVUM010000070.1, from coordinate 12,251 downwards.
CCTGCCGCTGATCGTCGACGGCGGCGGGTTCTGGCCACCGTTCGCCATGGCGATCGCGGGCGGGGTGCTATTGTCGACGGTCGTGTCGTTCTATTTCGTTCCGCCGATGTTCAGCCTGTTGGCGAGACCGCTCGTTCCGTCGGCCACCTGCGGTGTAACCGGGGAGAGCGGACCGCTGCGCTCCGGCGACGATTTCTCACTGGCGGTGAGGGCAGCGGAATAGCGAGCCTCCGCGGGACCCGACGGCACTGATGCCCCCGGCAACGCTCGCCCCTCAATGCTGCGGAGGTCCGCAGGGCGATGATCTGCAGGCGAAGAGGGCCGTAGTACAGCAGGCGAGCCGCTTCGCCGGCTGCCGGTGCCGGGGCGCGCCGGCCCGTTGGAGACGAATCACCGTGGAAAAGGGCGCAGGCGTCAGGCGGAAAAACAGCCGATCGCTTTAAGAGGGATGTGACAGCCACCGCCCGTTTGTGTTAGCCGGTTGCGCTCGCCATCGATCAGCCAGGACGGATAGGGGAGCAAACATGCCAGATCATGGATCGGCGCTGCGGCGCTCGCAAGACGGATTAGCAGGCGGCAATCGTCTGCCCGATCAGTTTCATCGAACCCGCGTGCTCTCCGAAAATCTGGCGAAGCCGCTATCTCCGGAAGATCAGGTCGTCCAGGCCATGCCCGATGCCAGCCCCACGAAATGGCATCTTGCTCACACGACTTGGTTCTTCGAAACTTTTATCTTGCTGCGATACGCTCCAGGCTATCAGGCCTTCGATGAAGAGTTCGCATATTTATTCAACTCTTATTATGAAGCCGCCGGACCCCGGCATCCACGTCCGGAGCGCGGGATGCTGACCCGTCCGACCGTGGACACAGTGCTGGCCTATCGCCAGCGTGTGGACACGGCGATGGAAGCGCTGCTTGCGGCCACGTCGCCGTGTCCGGATGAGATCGCCGGTCTGATCGAGCTCGGAATCCACCATGAGCAGCAGCATCAGGAACTTCTGCTCACCGATATCCTGAATCTGTTTTCGCGCAACCCGCTGCGCCCCGCCTACCGGGCGGACCCGCCGGCCACGGCTGCCAAGACGCCTGCGCCGCTCCGCTGGCATGCATTCGCGGGCGGGATCCATCACATCGGCAATGCAGGCGATGAGTTCTGCTACGATAACGAGTTGCCGCGGCACGACGTGCTGCTGCGCCCGTTCCGTCTCGCCTCCCGGCCGATCAACAACGCTGAATGGGCGGCATTCATCGAGGACGGCGGATACCGGCGGCCAGAACTGTGGCTCTCCGATGGCTGGGCCGCGGTGCAGGCGGAAGGCTGGGAGGCGCCGCTTTACTGGGAGCGTTCGGCCGAGGACGGCGATGCGGTCATCACCCTCCACGGCCGCCTGCCGGTCGATCCGGAGGCTCCGGTCTGCCATGTGAGCTATTACGAGGCCGATGCGTTCGCGCGCTGGGCCGGCAAGCGCCTGCCGACCGAGGCGGAATGGGAAGTGGCCGCCGCCGGCCGTCCGGTCCTCGGCAACACCCTCGGAAGCGGTTTCCTGCGCCCGGTGCCGGCCGCCGCTGGCGAGGACATGGCGCAATTGTACGGCGACGTCTGGGAATGGACCCAGAGCCCCTACGTCGCCTATCCGGGCTTTCGCGCCCCCGAAGGTGCCGTCGGCGAATACAACGGCAAGTTCATGTGCAACCAGATGGTCTTGCGCGGCGGCTCCTGCGCCACGCCGGACGGACATCTGCGGGCCAGCTACCGCAACTTCTTCTATCCCCATCAGCGCTGGCAGTTCTCCGGTGTGCGCCTGGCGGAGGACGCGGCATGAGCTCGGATCGGATGGCAACCGCCCTTGATGCCTTCGTCGACCTGGAGCCCAGGGTCGATAACTTCCGTGATGAGGTTCTTGCCGGTCTCCGCGCCCCGCAAAAGCGCGTCCCCAGCAAGTTCTTCTATGACGAGACCGGATCGCGCCTGTTCGATCGGATCTGCTGCCTGGATGAGTACTATCCGACCCGCACGGAGGTGGCCATCCTCGCCGAGAACGGTGAGACTCTCGGGGCGCTGCTGCCCGCCGGTGCCGCGGTGATCGAGTTCGGCAGTGGCTCGGCCGACAAGGTCCGGCTGCTGCTCCGCGGCTTGCGGACGCCCCGCTGCTACGTCCCCATCGACATCTCGCGGGCCCACCTGCTGCACAACGCCGAACTGTTCGCCCGCGAGCATCCCGACGTCAGCGTGGCGGCGGTCTGTGCGGACTTCACCTGCACGGTCGACCTGGACGACATTACTCCGCAGGCGCCGCGCATCGGCTTTTTTCCCGGCTCGACGATCGGCAATTTCACCCCCGACGAAGCCGTCCACTTCCTGGAGGGTGCGGGCGAGACCATCGGCTCCGGCGGGTTTCTGATCATCGGAGTTGATCTGAAGAAGGACCGGTCTGTCCTGGAAGCGGCCTACAACGACCGCGAGGGGGTCACGGCGGCCTTCAACCTTAATCTTCTGCGGCGGATCAACCGGGAACTGGGTGGCACCTTCGAACTTCGCAGTTTCCAGCACGTGGCCTATTACGACCCCGCCGCGGGCCGGATCGAAATGCACCTCGCCAGTCGCCGGGATCAGCAGGCGAGCGTCGGCAGCGTGCCGTTTGACTTCACTGCCGGGGAGACGATCCGCACGGAATATTCCTATAAGTACACCACCGAGGAGTTCCGCGAACTGGCGCGGCGCGGCGGCTTCACGTCCGTCCTCACTCTGACCGATCCGCTGGATCGCTTCAGCGTCCACTGCCTGAAGGCGGATTAGGCACGGCGGCCGGTTCGGTGACGTCCTTGCCGGTGGCGGCGACCGAGATCGACGTCGACAGGGTGCGGCGGGAAACCCGCGGCTGTCATCAGGTTCTGCATTTCAACAACGCCGGCGCGGCGCTGCCGCCCGACTGCGTGCACGACACGGTGCTGGCTCATCTCGAGGACGAGCGGATCGGGGGCGGCTATGAGGCCCAGGCCGCCGCCACGGACCGTCTCAACGGCCTCTACACCGGCCTTGCCCGCCTCCTCAACGCCGATCCCGAAGAGATCGCTTTCGTGGAGAATGCCACCCGCGCCTGGGATATGGCGTTCTACGCGTTCCCCTGGTCCGCCGACGACGTGATCGTTACGGGGGAGACCGAGTATGCCAGCAATGTCCTCGCCTTCCTGCACATGGCGCGGCGGGCCGGCGTTGAGATCCGGGTCGCCCCCGGTGATCCCGCCGGCCGGGTGGATGTACCCGCACTCGCGGACCTGATCGACGAACGGGTCAGACTGATCGCCATCACCCACATCCCGAGCCATTCAGGACTGGTCAATCCGGTCGCGGCGATCGGCGCCGTGGCCAGGGAGCACGGGGTTCCCTTCCTGCTCGATGCTTGTCAGTCGGCCGGCCAACGGCCTCTCGATGTCCAGGCGATCGGCTGCGATATGCTTGCCGGGACAGGACGAAAGTATCTGCGTGGGCCGCGGGGAACCGGGTTCCTGTACGTGCGGCGAAGCCTGATTGCCACCCTGGACCCGCCGTTCATCGATTTGCAGGCGGCCACCTGGATCGGGCCGCGATCGTTCGAGATCCGCGCCGATGCCCGCCGGTTCGAGACCTGGGAGGGGTTCATCGCCGGACGGCTCGGGCTTGCACGGGCCGTCCGCTATGCCCTCGATCTCGGTCCGGAGGCGATCGCGGCCCGTGTCTGCTCCCTTGCCGAACGACTCCGGGCCGGTTTTGCGGCGGTGCCCGGGGTGACCCTGTTCGATACCGGGCCGGCCGAAAGCGGCATCGTTACCTTTGCACTTGCCAAGGGCGAGGCCACGGCAGCCGTTGACCAGCTCCGCAGTGAAGGGATCAACCTGTCCGTCTCGCCGCCCGGCCACGCCCGTCTCGACCGGCGCCGGCAGGCCTTACCCGCCCTCCTCCGCGCCTCGGTGCACTACTACAACACCGAGGCGGAGATCGATCGCCTGTGCGAGCGGCTGGGGCGGTTCTGACCGACCCGAACCGCCCCGAACCGCCCCGTCGCCGGGCGGCGACCGGATCAGAACGGCGGGCCAGTGAGCGCCTTCTGGCGCTTTGCCGCCGCCGCCCACCAGCCCAGCTCAGCGAGGAACCGCTCGGCATTGCGGGTAAGCCAGGGGGTCTGGTCGCCGCCCTCTTCGTCGACCGCCTTGCTGATCTCGGGCACGGCCAGGAGCGAGGAGATGGTTGGCATCCCCAGTTCGGCGAGGGTCATGCGAAGCTGCATGGCGGCGCGAACCCCGCCGTAGCGGCCGGCGGAATAGCAGGCGATCGCGGCCGGGCGGTGAAACCACTCTTCGAGGAAATGATCCAACAGATTTTTGAGCGCAGGCGGAACGCCGTGGTTGTATTCACCGGAGACGATGACGACCGCGTCACTGGCGAGGATCATGCGGGCCATTCGCTCCATCGGTTCCGGCGCCGTGCGGGGGGCGTATTCCTTGTACATTTTATCGAGAAGCGGCAGCTCGATCTCCGCCGGGTCGGCGACTTCGACCGTGTGTTGAAAACTCTCAATCAACTGCTGCAGAAACCTGACCAGGCGGATGCCCTGGCGGTCGCGCCGCACGGAGCCATAGACGAGAAGATAGTTGAGCGGTTCGGGGGCTGTCTCGGACATGAAGGTCATTCTCCAGATGTGATTTCGTCGGGCCGAGGTGAGGCGGCGCTCCTCGGACGATCCGAAGAAGCGTCCCCTGCACCAACATCAATACGGCCAGGGCGACAAGCCCTGTCGCGACGCCGTGACCGCCACGAACCGGCGGCCAAGGCCGGAGGTGCCGCCGGACGGCCCGGCGGACTTCAGAAATGACAGTCGGAAACCCGGGTGCTTGACATCCTGTTCCGGTCATTGACCATGATTGGGTTCCTCAGACGCTCGCCGATGTCCGGGCGTTACAGTGGTGGTTCTTTGTGCCGACGAATGGCCCGGCCCGCGTGGTTGCCGGTCGCCGTGCAACGACCCTCGGCAAAGCGCATCCCCCGGGACCGGTCCGGCTTTGGATCGGGCTCCATGCGGACAGCTTCGACGCAAAGACCCGGGCATCGGCATCAAGCCAGGACGGTGAGGACCCCGCGTTCCTGAAAGGACAGTCTGAATGACGGCAAACAACGATGCCCTTTGGTACAAAGATGCAGTCATCTACCAACTTCATGTGAAAGCCTACCTGGATTCCAATGGCGACGGCATGGGAGATTTCCAGGGATTGACTTCGAAGCTGGATTATATCCAGGACTTAGGCGTCACGGCAATCTGGCTCCTGCCCTTCTATCCGTCACCCCTTCGGGATGACGGCTACGATATTTCCGATTACCGCAATATCAACCCATCCTATGGGACCATGCGGGACTTCCGCACCTTTGTCCGCGAAGCCCACCGGCGCGGTCTGCACGTGATCACCGAGCTTGTCATCAATCATACTTCCGATCAGCATCCCTGGTTCCAGCGCGCACGTCGTGCCAAACCAGGCTCAATTCGGCGTAATTATTACGTTTGGAGCGACACTGATAAGAAGTACGAGGGAACCCGGATCATTTTCACGGATACTGAAACTTCGAACTGGGCCTGGGATCCGGAAGCGAATGCCTATTACTGGCACCGCTTCTTCTCCCACCAGCCGGATTTGAACTTCGACAATCCCCGGGTTGTCTCCGCGTTAATCGATACAATGCGGTTCTGGCTGAACGCCGGAGTTGATGGTCTTCGTCTCGATGCCGTCCCATACCTTTGCGAACGCGAGGGGACCAACAACGAAAATCTTGCCGAAACGCACGATGTCATCAAGCGGCTCCGCGCGGCGATGGATGAGAGCCATCCCGGACGGATGCTCCTGGCAGAAGCGAATCAATGGCCGGAGGACGTGCTGCCGTATTTCGGAGAGGGTGACGAATGCCATATGGCCTTTCATTTTCCGTTGATGCCGCGTCTGTTTATGGCAATCGCCCAGGAAGACCGGCTGCCGATCACTGACATCATCCGCCAAACGCCGGAGCCGCCGGCAAACTGCCAGTGGGGAATGTTTTTGCGTAACCATGACGAGCTGACCCTCGAAATGGTCACGGATCGCGAACGCGACTACATGTATAAGTTTTACGCTAACGATCCGCGCGCCAAGATCAATGTCGGGATTCGCCGGCGCCTAGCCCCGTTGCTCAACAACGACCGTCGCAAGATCGAGTTGCTCAACAGCCTGCTCATGTCGATGCCGGGAACCCCGATCCTTTATTACGGGGACGAGATCGGCATGGGCGACAACATTTTCCTCGGTGACCGCAACGGTGTGCGCACACCGATGCAGTGGTCGCCGGACCGCAACGGCGGGTTCTCGCGCGCCAATCCGGCGCAGCTGTTCCTGCCGCCGATCATGGACCCGGTCTACGGTTATGATGCCGTCAATGTGGAACGGCAGGCCGAGGACTCAACTTCGCTGCTCAATTGGGTCAAGCGGCTTCTCGCCGTCCGGCGTTCCCGCAGCACCCTCGGCCGCGGGCGCGTCTCCCTCCTCTATCCCGGCAACCGCAAGGTCCTTGCCTACTGCGTCTCCTACGAGGACGAGGTGGTGCTGTGTGTTGCCAACCTGGCGCGCTCGGCCGAGCCGGTGGAACTGGACCTGTCTGCATTCAAGGGGCGGGTGCCGATCGAACTGCTCAGCCGCAGCGCCTTCCCGCCGATCGGCGATCTGCCGTACCTTCTGACCCTGCAGCCTTACGCATTCTACTGGTTCCTGCTGACCAGCGAGGCCGAGGCCCCATCCTGGCATTCCGAATTGCCGCCGGTGATCCCGGAGCTCGCGACCCTGGTTCTGCCGCAAGGCTGGCGGAGCTTCCTCGATGGACGCGAACAGGAGAAGTTCACCAGCGAGGTCCTCCCCTCCTATCTCCCGACCCAACGCTGGTTCGCTGCCAAGGACCAGCAGGTCGCCGGCTATTCCACCCTGGCCCGAGCCCTGCTCGGCACTGCCGACTCGGGGTGGCTGCTGGACATCGTCGAGGTGGAAGTGGCCGGCGGCGAGCGGCAGGCCTATTTCCTGCCCCTGGCGATAGCCTGGGAGACCCGCGATGAAGACCTGGCGCGGTTCCTCCCCTATGCCCTGTGCCGGGTGCGCAGCGGTGCCAGGTCCGGTCTGATCCATGATGCCTATGCCGCCGCCGGCTACATGCACGACATCCTGGCGGCGTTGCGCGCGCGGCGGACGGTCGCCGCCTCCACCGGCGAGATTCGCTTCGTGCCGACGGAGAAGCTGGAGGAAATGACCTTCGAACAGGACCCGGACGTGCGCGCGATGGGGGTCGAACAGAGCAACACCTCGATCGTCATCGGTAAGAAGATCGTCGCCAAGGGCTACCGGCGGCTGCACCGCGGCGTGCACATCGAGCTGGAGGTGGCCCGCTACCTGACCGAAACGGTGGATTACCCGAACACGCCGCCGTTGCTCGGCTCGGTCGAGCACGTCGCCCCTGACGGCACGCCCACCGCGCTCTGCATCCTCCAGGGCTTCGTCGACAGTCAGGGCGACGGCTGGCGTTACACGCTGAACCATCTGGCGCGGGTGCTGGACCAGACCGGGACCGACCCGGCGGCAAGCACGGGACTTCCCGACCCGACCCATATCTACTTGGTGCAAGTCCGGACGCTCGGCACCCGCACGGGCGAGCTGCATCGGGCCTTCGGGCGCACAACCGGCGATCCGGCCTTCGACCCCGAGCCGGTGGCGCAAAGCGACCTGGAGATGTGGGCGGCGCAGGTCCGCAGCCTTGCCGGTGACGCCCTCGCCGCTCTGGAACGGGCCCGCGACGGCCTGCCCGAGGCGACGCGGGAACTGGCCGACAGCATCCTCGCCCGGCGCGCGACCCTCGAGACCCTGATCGGCGAACTGGTCCCCCGGCAGACGACGGCGGCGAAGACCCGCTACCATGGCGATTTTCATCTCGGCCAGGTGCTGGTCGTCCGCGATGACTGGATGCTGATCGACTTCGAGGGCGAACCGCTGCGTTCGTTGGAGGAACGCCGGGCCAAACACAGTCCGTTGCGGGATGTGGCCGGCATGCTCCGGTCCTTTGACTATGCCGGTTGGGCGACGCTGTTCAACGCCACTGAGGACCGGCCCGAGGATTTCGAGCAGTTGCGCCCCGTCGTCGACGCCTGGAAAGAGCGTGCCATCGATGCGTATCTGACCGGGTACCAGGAGGCCGTCGCCGGCAGCCCCTCCTATCCAACCGATGCCGACGAGGCGCAAGCGCTGCTCGATCTGTTCCTGATCGAGAAGGCGGCTTACGAGATCCGCTACGAGATCGGCAATCGCCCGGCTTGGCTGCGCATCCCGTTGTCCGGCCTGCAGACACTCCTCGAGGCGCGAAGCGGATAGGAGCACCCCGGATCCCGGCCAGCCGCAATCCGCCGCCGGCCGGGAACCGAAGGTGCGCGCGACCGGGGGCCCTGAGCACGGCGTGAAGATCGGGGCGCCCCGGACCAGGCCCGGTTGCCGGAGCGCCCGAACGATTAACTTGCGAAAAGGATGCGGATAGCACCGCCCGGCTACCGTTCCAATGTATAGGAGGTGGCTCCACGCGGAGTTGATCATCGGCGCCTGGACGGTGGGGCAAAGGAGCGCTTCCGCTCGCCCCCTTCAGGACGCGCCGATCGTCGGACAAACATCGCCGATACCGGGACTGACGCATGAATGATCGCCCGCTTCCCAATCTTGAGGTTGTCGAATCCCAGGAAGACGAGAAGGTCACCATCGTTTTCCATAGTGAAGGAAAACAGTATGACTTTCCCGTTCTAAGTCCCACGCATGGTCCGAAAGTCATCGACGTACAAAGACTTTACCGGGACACTGGTTACTTTACGTATGATCCCGGCTTCTTGTCGACGGCGAGCTGCGATTCGGCAATCACCTTCATTGACGGTGAACAGGGAATTCTCCTGCATCGGGGCTATCGGATTGAAGATCTGGCATCCCGCGCGTCCTTCCTGGAAATTGCCTACCTGCTGCTCTACGGTAGGTTGCCGACCGCCGAGGAACTGGCGGATTTCGTCGATCTCATCACGCACCACACCATGGTCCACGAAAAGGTGAAGACTTTTCTTGAGGGCTATCGCCGCGATGCCGATCCGATGGCGATCATCGTTGGCACGGTGGGGGCTCTGAGTGCGTTTTTCCCCGAGCATATGGATGTCAAGGACCCCCAGGCGCGGATCATCGCCTGTCATCGCATTCTCGCGAAAATGCCGACGATCTGTGCCATGGCCTTAAAGTATGCGCTGGGTCAGCCGCTGATGTACCCGCGCAACGACCTCGACTATGCGGAAAACTTTTTGCACATGTGCTTCGCCGTACCGTGCGAGCCCTATGTGGTCTCGCCGGTTCAGTCGCGGGCGATGAACCGCTTCCTGGTTCTCCACGCCGATCACGAGCAGAATGCCTCGTCTGCGACGGTGCGGATCGCCGGGTCCAGCCAGGCCACCCCCTACGCTTGCGTCGCCGCTGGCATCGCCTCGCTGTGGGGACCCGCGCACGGCGGCGCCAATGCGGCCGTGATGAACATGCTGCTGGAAATCGGAGACAAGCAGCGCATCCCTGAATTCGTCAAGCGGGCCAAGGACAAAAACGACCCATTCCGGCTTATGGGATTCGGACATCGTGTTTACAAGAATTATGATCCGCGGGCCCGGGTTCTCCGGGAATCCTGTCACGAAGTCCTGGAAGAACTTGACGCCAAAGATGAGCCGCTTTTTGAGTTAGCCCTGGAACTCGAGAGGATCGCGCTGGAGGATGAATACTTTGTGGACCGCAAGCTGTTCCCGAATGTCGATTTCTATTCCGGACTGACCCTGCGCGCGCTCGGCTTTCCCACAGACATGTTCCCGGCCCTGTTCGCGCTTGGCCGGACGATCGGCTGGGTGGCCCAGTGGAAAGAGATGATGGAGGCACCGGATCAGCGGATCGGCCGGCCGCGACAGCGCTACGTCGGACACGCCATCCGCGACTACGTGGCCGTCGATCAGCGCTGACATCGGCGGCCGGAGGACCCTGACCATGAAACCGACGCCGCCGCCACCGCTCCCGGCCGGCCAAACCCGCCCGGACGAGCCCCCGGGCTTCCCCGGGAACCAACCGGACGAAGCGCCGCCCGGCGGTCCGGAGGAAAGCCCTCCCGACCGTCCCGCCGAGACGCCGCCCGGGGATTTGCCCGAACAGCCGGCGGAGCGCCCGCCGGAAGTTCCCGCCCAATAGGCTGAAGGTACTCCGGCTTCACGGGCCGGACGAGTGCGCGGAGGCCGGGCCCGGCGCGGACCCCACGGCTCGCGCCTCCCTGCCATCGGTGCGGGATTGATGGCGCCGTCGGCCTACTCTTCCGGTTCGGTGGTGAACTGCAACGGATAGCCCGCCTTACGGCCTTCTTCGGTGCCCTCAGTGGCTTTGGTTTCGGCAACCTCGCGGGTGTAGACCGCGACCACGCAAACGCCGCGGGTATGCGCCGTCATCATCACGCTGTGCGCCCGCGCCTCGGACATGGAGAAGACCTGCCTCAGGACCATGACGACGAAGTTCCGGGGTGTGTAGTCGTCGTTGACGAGGAGAACCTTGTACAGTCGCGGCCGGGCGACTTTCTTTCCGGCCTTCACCCGTGGTTTGGTGATCACCGTCGTCCGGTCGTCATCGCGGCGGTCATCGTCAGCCATTGTGCCCCGCCCGGGCTGGTCATTCTTCGCCGCATGTGGCATACGGGCCGGCGGCTGTCCAGGGGGCATTCCGGCGGCAACCGGTGGATCGCTCAAGGCCGAGCGCTCAGGCCGGCGTCTCCGCCGTAAGGGCCGTCAAACGAAGCGTAACCTGTCTTGGTCAAAGATGCCGACCCATCGCCGCGGTTAACCGTTTCGGGAACGCCGGAAGTCGGTCGGCTGGTTTGCGCTCGCCTGATCCGGCTCGAGACCCGCCCCGGCGCCGGCCACCGAAGCTGTTTCTGAAGGACTGTGGTCATTCGAAACGCCCTTGCTTTCTGTCAGGACGCAATTTCCGAGTCGGAAAGTGCGTGCACTTCGCTCGAAATTGCGCCAACGACGACGCAGGTCTCCCCATGAAGATCCCCGGTTTTCGTAAGGTCCTTTCCGGCTATGAGGAACGCCGGCGCTGGCGCTGGACGGGACTCGAACAGGGCATCACTGCTCTGCGCCGGGAGTCCGGGCGGCGCGCGATGGTTGGCTACTATTTTCCGTCCCCTGACGAGGCGGCGATGCTGGCTGCGGTGGCCAAGGTGAACCTGGTGTTCGTGCTCTCTTCAGGCCGCGCTGGCACCACCTTCCTGGCGCAGTTGCTGGCCAGCCTGCCGGGGGTGGTCACCCGCCACCATCCGGCTCCCGCCTTCGAGTGGGTCCTGGCAAAGCTTTGGACGGAACCGGACACGGCCCGGCGCTTTTGGCTCGACTACAAGCTCCCGGCGATCCTCCGCGAGAAAACCGCCAAGTACCTGGAAACCAGCAACGTTTTCGGTAAGGGATTCCTGGAGCCGCTGATCGCGCTTGGCATCCGGCCGCGGCTTATCCTGCTTGGCCGGCGACCGCGCGACATCGCCCGGAGTTATCTGGAGCGCAACACCATCCCGGGACGAACCGACTTGGGGCTGCGTTTCATGCTCTCGCCCGATACACCCGGGGTCCTGCCCGTGGCCGACTGGCGAAGCCTGACCGACTACCAACTCTGTTATTGGATGGCTGTCGAGATGGAACGCCGTCAGCTCCGTGCGTTCGAGCTGATGTCGGCGCTCGACGGCGTCGCCATTCCGATCGACGTCACCGACCTCAACCGCGTCGGGGTTTTCACTGCCATGATCGACGCCCTCGGATTCAACGACGAGCAACTGGACGCGACCGCCTTGCGGACCCGCCTTGAAAGCCTGAGTTCCAAAGCCCGCAACGTCAACCCGAGCCGGCTCAGCCTTCCGGAGACGGCGGAGGCGGAAGAAGAGGCGCTTTGGCGGCGGATCGACGACAGCGAGCCGTTGCTCCGCGATCTGGTGACCGCCCGGTACGGCGACACTGGACCGGCTGCCATCTCCCATCCCATGCTCGAAGCCTACGCCCGGCTCGCGGCACTGCGCTAAGTTGCCCGCAGGGCCGACCGACCCTCGTGGTTCGATGCTGACGGATGGGTCCCATCCGTCAGCATCGAACCACAAGATCAATCGTTGAGTGGATCGACCGATCATCCGC
>CAYVUM010000069.1:0-19578 GCA_964454795.1 uncultured Rhodospirillaceae bacterium | reverse complement strand
AGGTGCCGAGCAGGTAGGTTCCCTCGTAGAGGGCGTTGGCGCGGAACATCGGAAAGACGTAATCGCGGACGAACTCCTCGCGGAGATCCTCGATAAAGATCTCCTTCACGCCCATCATTTTCGCCTTGGCCCGGGCCTCCTCCACTTCCGCGCCCTGGCCGATGTCGGCGGTGAAGGTGACCACCTCGCAGTCGTAGGCATCGCGCAGCCAGCGCAGGATCACCGAGGTATCGAGGCCCCCGGAATACGCCAGCACCACCTTGTTGACCGTCTCCCCCCGCGCCATTACCACCTCCCTGACGTACAACCGCATCCGCACGGTCGCGAGAGCGCGGCAGTATAGGGGGCGTGCCGGTGGCGGCAAGGGGCGCGGAAAGCGCGGCCGGGGAAGGGGGCGGGCTTGGCCTCAGGCGCCGATCCATTGCTCCAGGGTCGGGCGCAAGTTCCCGAACGGCTGCCATCCCATGGTCAGGCCGAGATAACCGTCATCGTCGGCCAGGACCACGGCGGGAAAACCGGCAATGCCGAACGCCTGGGTGGCGTGGAAATCGGACCGGGTCTCGGCAATGACGTCCTGGAGTGAAAAAGTGTGCGCGAACGCCGCCGCCTCGACGCCAAGGCTCCCGGCGATTTCCGCAAGCGTTTCAGGGCTCGTCACATCCTGGTTGTCCACGTAGAACGCCCGCTGCACGGCGGCAAAGACCTCGAGGGTCCGCGCCGGGGCCAGGTTCCGGCAGGCGACCACGGCCCGGCAGGCCGGTTCGGTGTCATAGACGAAGCCGTCGCGCTCGAAGAACCCGAAGTTGAACGGCTGGCCGGTGGCTGCCTGGACCTGTTCCCAGTGATGCCGGACGCTCGCCTTGGCCTTGTCCGACAGCGGCACGGCGGTGAACGGCCGCAGCCCGCCGACCACCAGCCTGACCGACGCGCGGGCGCCATAACCGCGGACGATTTCGGCCAGCACCGGCGAAAAGCCCCAGCACCACGAACACATCGGATCGGCGAAATAGAGGATCCGCTTGCCGGGCGTGGCATGCACTCCCGGCCCGGCAGTCCCGGGCTCCCGGCTGAAATCTCCGTCGCTCACCTCGGGGCATTCTCCGATTGAACGTCTGTTAACGATCTTAAGGCAGGTGGTCACGAGACGCTGCGCCATCAACCCACGGCTGCACAAACCTTCGGGATGACGAGCATTGACACGACCGCCGATTCCGCATATCCGTAACTCAACAAGGGCATTGTCGCCGGACGTCTTTTTTTGAGCCGGCAGCGGCAGAATGCAGCGTCATCCGGCCGACGATAAATGCCCAAGCTTTGCAGGAGAGGTAACCCATGTTCCGCACACGCCGGAAACGGCCGAGTCCGCCCCATACGCCGCGCCTTTGCCGCTGGTGCGAAGGCGACGAACCCAGCGTCGACGAACTGCTGGCCGATCCCCTTGTCCAACTGGTGATGCAGCGCGATCGGATTGGCCCGGATGATGTGCAGGCGGTGCTCGCCTCGGTTCGGCCCCACATTTGGGGAATGACCGCCCCCGCCTGATCGCTCCTGAACCTTCTGAAGCAGCGCTGAGCGCAAGTCGACCCGGCTTGCAGGGCCGCGGCGAGCGGCCCTTTTGCCGTCGGCGCGGAGCGAATTGCTCCGGCGCACCGGCGCCATCAAAGGCTGTAAAGGGTGGGGAATGCCGCCAATTTACAGCTAGACAATCGCCATGGCCGGAAATTTTTCGAAGGATTTGTGACAATCTTCCCCGGACTCTGTGGACAGGAGTGTTGATAACCCGCCGCTGTCGGCGGCAAGCGCCGATAACAGACGATATTTCGTTACAATGATTTTTTTTTGAGCAAGTGAGGGCCCGCTTGCGGGAGGTGCCCGCCGGCAAGGCAAGAAATGGCACGGTCGCGGCGGGCCGTTCAGTCCTCCAGCTCGATCAGCCGCAACCGCCCGTCCTCGATGATCAGCGCCATTTCTCCGGCGCGCACTCTGAGGGCCAGTTCGCCGAACACCCGCCGCCGCCAGCCGCTCATCGCCGGCACCTCGGCCTCCGGGCCGAACGCGGCGATCTGCTCCAGGTCATCCGCCGAGGCGACCAGGCGCTGGGCCACGTCGTGTTCCTCGCATTTCATCTTCAGAACCACCCGCAAGAGCTCGACGACCGGCCCGATGCGCCCGGGAAGTTCACGTTTGGTCTCGAGCTTCGGGCACTGGTCCTCCGGCAGTTCCAGGCCCCGGCGCACCGCCGCCAGGATCTCGGCGCCCTGGGCGTTCTCGGCGATTTGCCGGGAGAGTCCCCGGGTCCGCGCCAGGCTGTCGGTGGTCGTCGGCTGATGGTGGGCGATCTCCAGGAGGGCTTCGTCGCGGAGGATGCGGTTGCGCGGCACATCGCGGCTCTGTGCCAGGCGCTCGCGCCAGGCCGCCACCTCGCGCAGCACCGCCAGGAACCGCGGCTTCGCGCCGCGGCTCTTCAGCCGCCGCCAGGCTTCCTCCGGCTCCACCGCATAGGTCGCCGGATCGGTCAGGACCGCCATCTCCTCGGCCACCCAGTCGGTGCGCCCCTGGCTTTCCACCCGCCGGCTCAGCCGCTCATAGACGGGGCGGAGGTGGACCACGTCGTTAAGGGCGTACTCGACCTGCCGGGGCGAGAGCGGCCGCACCGACCAGTCGGTGAACCGCTAGCCCTTGTCGAGGTTGACCTTGGCGAGCTTGGCCACCAGCCGGTCATAGCCGACCTGGTCGCCGAAGCCGCAGACCATCGCCGCCACCTGGGTGTCGTAGACGGGCCAGGGCATCCGGCCGGTGAGGTGGTGAAAGATCTCCAGGTCCTGACGGGCGGCGTGAAAGACCTTGACCGTCTCCGGGGCGTCGAGCAGTTCGAACAGCGGCTGCAGGGAGATCCCCGGCGCCAGGGGGTCGACGCAGACGGCGAGATCGGGCCCGCCGAGCTGGACCAGGCAGAGCTTGGGCCAGAACGTCCGCTCGCGCATGAATTCGGTATCGACGGTGACGAAGTCGGTCCCGCGCAAACGGTCGCAGACCTCGGCCAGGCTCCGGGTGTCGCTGATCAGTTCAGTCATGCCGCCCCCCATACTAGGATTCGGGCGGCTGGACCAGAGCCTGGCGGCAGTGGCAAGAGCGCGAGCGGGCGCCGCGGCGGCGGCACAGTGCTCAGTTGCGGCTGGGGAAAATCCCCTGCAGCGCGATGCACCAGCCCATGCCGAGGAAGGGTGAGCGCACGGGTAGGGGCCTGGCCGCCGCCGAGCGGCGACACCGTGGTTGTCGCCGTCGCCGCCCCGGTCACGGCAGAAGCGTCGAGGGGGATGCTGCCGGGCGCAGGGGCGTAGATGTCGGTGCGGCCGGCGTCCCCGAGTGGATCGGATCATTCGCTTGGTTCCCAAGCAGATGATCGGTCGATCCACTAAACTGTTGATTTTGTGGTTCGATTTATCTGACGGATGGGACTCATCCGTCAGCATCGAACCACGAGAACGACGCCGCCGGCCGGGGTGCCGGTGGCGGCGACGCCCGCCGCCGCGTTGAGCGTGGAGGTGATTTCGACGAGCGTCGTGGCGGCGTGGGCGTGAGACGGCACCTGCGCGACCGGTATGGTCACTTGCTCTGCGCCGCCCCGTGCCCCTTGTGGTATGTTGCTGAGATCGGGGCCCTGGCCGAAGCCCTCCGGCGCGCGGCCACGAAGGTCGGGCAGGGCGAGGGTGCTGCGGCCATCACCACGATAAATGGTCCCGATCAGGGAGAACAAGGCGGTGTTCTGGGAGATCGCGATCAGCTGGCCGTTCGCCTCGGTCCAGCCGCGCGGACAGAAGTTGTTGGCAAACAAGCTGACCTGACCGATGAACGGCTCCATCTGGGCCCGGGCATCGGTTGCCACCCACATCAGCGGGGCGGCGGCTGCGAACAGCAGTACCGCCTTGCGAATTGTCATGGAGGTTTCTCTCCTCCTTTCAGAGTCGATCGCCGGAAGACGCCGGGCGGCTGTACCGGCAACAACCGGCCGGTGTTGATCTCAACTGAGCAGTGTTGCGCCGAGCAGGAGGCCGCCCAGGAAATTGATGCCGGTACCGGGAACGGCGACAACGGCCGGGGTGAGGTTTTCCACTTCGGTGACCGTGATCGAGCCGGAAAATTGCAGGAAGGCGGAAGTGTCCAGGTCGAAGGCCCCGCCCTGAGTGTCATAGTTTCCAAACAGCTCGACCATCGCGCCCGGAGCGAGGATGAACACAAGCTCCTCGGAATCGGATTCAGCTTGCTCCTCGCCGAACATCCCCTGATCGACGCCACCGATCTCGTCGCCCAACAGAGTATCGGACACCAGATCGGTGAAGAGGAGTTCGCCCACACCGGCCTGACTGACACTGAACTCCGATTCCGAAAAGGCACCGTCATCAATAGCCGGGACGGGACCGTCGGCATCAGCAATGTTGTTGAAATCGACGGTCAGCACGACCCGAAAGGTATTCGTTGCCGACGTGTTGGTGACCTCAATTGCGAAGTCGAAACCGTAATTGTCCCATTCGACCGCGGCGCCAGTGGGATCGGCGTCCACATCCGCATCCGGCGTGATCGACAGGTTGTCGCCAATATTCAGGAATGCGGCAGCAATCGGATTGGGACCTGAATTCACGATCCCATTGCTTATCGTTGCTGTCGTTGTGGCACCACCACTGGTGATCGACTTTGTTGATTGAATCAGTGCGTTGTCGACCTCGGCACTCGGCTCGTCGAATGCTGTCATCGCGTCGACGACAATTTCACTGCTGAACGGCACGGCGGCAGCTGGCCCCGCAACCAGCCCCGCAAACACCGCTGCGGGAAGAGCGACCCGGCTGACACCCAAACGCGAAAATGGTATCGCGATACCTCTCTTTTTTTGGTTTCTTGGCATGTCCGGCGCCAAGATCCAATCCTGAAAACGGTACGACGGTCTGCAGCGAACACAAAAGCGAAGATTGCCCCGCGCCGCCGCGCCGGTCAGGCGGCCAGGTAACGGGGCAGGTCGACCAGGTCCGACAGCACCGGGGTGCCCGGCGGGAAGTCCGCCGCCTGCCCCGGTGCCTGGCGGCCGATGAACCGGGTGCCGTTGGCGACGGCCGCGTCGGCGCCGGCGCGGCCGTCGCCGACCATCACCACCCGCGCACGGTCAAACCAGTTGATGCTGAGCACCTCATGCAGGATCGCGGTCTTGTCGGGCGGCGAGCCGAAGGTGTCCTCGAAGTAGTCCCCCATGCCGCGGGCCGCGACGATGCGGTCAAGCTCGGCCTGGGGGGTCGCCGAGACGAGGAACAGCGGATAGGCGCCACTGTGGCCGTCGAGGAACGCCTTGGCGCCCGGAACCCACGGGCTGGCGATCACCTGATCCTCCACCATCGCCCCGAACTGCTCGGAGAGCAGCCGGCTCTCTTTCTCGCCGAGTTCCCGGCCGAGCAGGGTCCGGTGGCAAAAGCCGAAGCGTTCGCGGCGCGGCACCCCGGTGTGCGCCCGGTAGTGGGCGGCGGCCTGATCGGCGATCGCCTCGCCAAACGGGGCATAAAGGGCCCGAAATGCCGCGACCTTAACGTCCAGGCTCTCCACCAGCGTACCGTCAAAATCGAACAGGACAGCGGCGAGGGTCATCGCCGCTGTCCCTACTCGACCGGTGGGCCGTTCGCAAGCGGCTCAGCGCCGGCGGATCAAGCCGATCGCAGCGAGGCCGAGACCGAACAGCGCAAGCGCTGCGGGGACCGGTATCGGTTCGCTATAGAGAAAGTCGTCAAGGACAACGATGTCGATGCCGTTGACCGGGTCGTCGTCCGGACCGATCGTTGACGTGCCAAGGGTAATCTGCACACTGGCGAGGATTCCGCTGTCGAAATTCACGCCGAGGAACGACAGGCCACCATCGGCAACCTCCACACTTTCCAGCGCCAAGCTTGTGCCGTTCACATCAAAGTATTCGATCGTCGTCGTATCGGCCAAGTCTACATCGGTGAATACGGCGCCGAAACCGGTAACGGTAGCCGCTTGGTCACTGCCAGACTTGAAAAAAAATCCGTCAATGACGTTGGTGTCAAACGGTGTGAATAGCCGCGGTGCGCTGAACGTCGTGAATTGATCAGGGTAGGTATTGTTGATCGTATCGAACTCGTCATCGACGCCGTCGTTGCTGACGCGGAACTCACTGGCAACCGGCGTGGTGAATTCGGCCCCTCGGGTTACAGTCGTGTTGAAGAAGTCACCCGGGAAATCGAACGGCACGATTCCAGCGTCCCAATTGATCTCGCGGCGGCCGCTCGGCTGCTCGCCGAGGGCATTGCCGTTGTTTGGGTCGCCGAGCGCCGCGCGGAAATCGTCGACGGTCGTCTGAATGCTCGCCGCATCCGCGCCCGATGCCGAAAACACGGTTTGCGCACCGGCGGTGTGAGTGAATCCCCCACCGAAGGCCGCAACCGTGGCAACCGCAACAACCGTAGATTTGCGCGCCATGGTCCTGATCTCCCTTCTTCGTTGAAAATGCCCCGGCCATTCGTCCCGCGGGCAGTTGCTCCGTTTTCAGACTCCTACAAAATTCATGCCAAGCCGCAACGCCCTTATTTCGAAACACATTAGAATATCAGCAGAATATCAGCGCCGAACTCAGTGTAAAGAATCCTGACAGAAACACCGCAACTAATGAGGGAAGCGCCGGATATTCAAGCAGATGAACTGTAAAATTTCCCGACACCTCCCGCCGCCAACCGGGCCCTCCCCCAACAATGACACACCGAAAAACCCCAGATAACCCCGATGCTCCCGGGATGTTCGCGCGTCTCTCAGCAACTGTGAAAGCGTTCTCCCGTTATCCGCGCGCGAACATGCGCCAACGTCGGACGTTTCCGCAAAAGGCCGGCAATGGCGATGACGGCATCACCGTGGCCGGACTATGATGCCGGAAACCGAGGAACGCCCATGGACCTGACTCCCGAACAGCAGACGGACATCGAGGCTGCCCGCGCCGACCGGGCCGAAACCCGCCGGCCCACTGTCCCAGCCCTGGAGGAGATTGTGTTCACGCCGATCCCGGTGCTGGACCACGGCTTCGTGCGCGTGATCGACTACATGGGCGATGATCCGGCAATCGTGCAGGCGGCCCGGGTCTCCTATGGACGGGGAACCCGCCGGGTCAGCGACGATGCCGGCCTGATCCGCTACCTGATGCGCCACCGGCACACCACGCCCTTCGAGATGTGCGAGATCAAGTACCACGTGAAGCTGCCGATCTTCGTCGCCCGGCAGTGGATCCGCCACCGTACCGCCAGCGTCAACGAGATCTCTGCCCGTTACTCGGTTCTTGACAAGGAATACTACGTTCCGGCGCCCGACAATCTTGCCGGTCAATCGGCGACCAATCGCCAGGGCCGAGGCGAGGTCCTGGCCGGTGCCGAGGCGGCACGGGTGCTGGACATCCTTCGCGACGATGCAGAACGCGCTTTTGCTCACTACGAGGCGATGCTGGACGGCGGCCTCGCCCGCGAACTGGCGCGGATGAACCTGACGCTCGCCACCTACACTCAGTGGTACTGGAAGATCGACCTCCACAATCTTCTGCACTTCCTGTCGCTGCGCGCCGACCCCCACGCCCAGTTCGAAATCCGGGTCTATGCCGAGGCGATGCTGGAGACGGTGCGGCGCTGGGTGCCGGTGACGTTCCAGGCGTTCCAGGATTACCGGCTGGGCGCGGCCGTGCTGTCGGCGCCGGCGATCGCCGTCGTCCGCCGGCTGCTTGCCGGCGAGACCGTGGATCCGGCGGACAGCGGCTTAAGCCCCCGGGAGTGGCGGGAGTTGATGGCTGTACTGGGCCGCGACGGGCGCGGCGAGGCCCCGTGACGTGCCGCGCTTCGGGCCGGGCCTGTCCTCACTGAATGACGATCTTCGGCGCGGTTGCGGCGCGCGCGGCTTCGCTGACCTGGAGATGCTCCCAGACCCGCGCCGCGATGGCGTGGTAAGCGCGGGCGTGTTCGCCGTCCGGGTCGGTGGCGACGATCGGGGTGCCGCCGTCGGAAGTCTCGCGGATCGACATGTGCAGCGGGATCTCGCCGAGGAAGTCCATACCAAGCCGCTCCGCTTCCGCCCGGGCGCCGCCGTGGCCGAAGATTTCCGCCCGATGGCCGCAGTTCGGGCAGAGGAAGTAACTCATATTTTCGATCAGCCCCAGCACCGGGACGTCCACCTTGCGGAACATGTTGAGGCCCTTGCGGGCGTCGATCAGGGCGATATCCTGGGGGGTTGAGACGATCACCGCGCCGGCCAGCGGCACCCGCTGCGCCATGGTCAGCTGGGTGTCGCCGGTGCCCGGGGGCATGTCGACGACGAGGACGTCGAGTGCACCCCAGGCGATGTCGCGCATCATCTGTTCCAGGGCCGACTGAACCATCGGCCCGCGCCAGACGATCGGGGTTTCCTCCTCCACCAGGAACGCCATCGACATCGCCTTGATGCCATACCGGCTCATCGGGTCGAGCCTGACCCCGTCCGTAGAGCGCGGACTGCCGGTAATGCCGAGCAGCCGGCGCATCGACGGGCCATAGATGTCGGCATCGAGAAGTCCGGTGGCATGACCCTGCTGCGCAAGGGCAATCGCCAGGTTGACCGCCGTTGTCGACTTGCCGACGCCGCCCTTGCCGGAGGCGACGGCGATGATCGCCCTCACCTCCGGCAGCAATTCGCGCCCCGCCTGCGGACCGGCCCGGCCCGCTTCAGCACCACCCGCGGGCGCTCGCGCCGTCCCGCCGCCCGGCCCTGCCGCCGGCTTTCGTTCCGCGGTCAGCACCACCTGGCAGGTCACCACGCCCGGGAGACGGTGGACCACGGACTCGGCCTGCCTGCGCAGGGGCTCGAGCCGCTCACCACGCTCCGGCTCCACTTCCAGGGCGAAGGCGACGTGGCCGTCGCGGATTTGCAATCCCTTCACCATGCCGAGGCTGACGATATCCCGGCGGCGATCCGGATCGAGAATACACCCGAGCGCGCCCAGTACATTTTCTTGCGTCACGTCTGCCATGGCCGGCACCCTCACCCCGCTGATTGTCGATGCGGTCGAATTGGGGGTCCACAAAGGTTCGCGCAACGCGTACCCTGGGTCTGCCCGAGACCGCAATGCGATCTATATAGGAAGGGGCGGCGGCGGCTGAACCACGCGCGGTGGCGTTGGGATCAGGGTCGCACCGGCGCACGCTGGTGCGGCTTCGCCCGGCCACAGCCGCTGACCGCAGATCGAACCTTGTGTGCGAACAGGAGCAGTTGTCGTTCATGGCTTGGAATCCAAAAGGCGGCCCGTGGGGCAGCGGAGGCGGAGGTGGCGGGCCGTGGGGCGGTGGTCCCTCAGCCCCGCCGCCGCCCGATGTGGAAGCAATGCTGCGTCGAACGCAGGAGCGGGTGCGACGGTACCTGCCGGGGGGATGGGGCGGCTGGCGCGGGGTGGCGCTGATCGGTGCGGTGCTGATCGCCGGCTGGTTGCTCGCCGGCTTCTACCGTGTTCAGCCTGGAGAACAGGGCGTCGAGTTGCTGTTCGGGGAGTTCGTGAGACTGACCCCGCCCGGTCTGAACTATTGGTTCCCGCTGCCGATCGGCTCGGTCGAGATCAAGGACGTCGAGCAGACCAATACCCTGCCCGTCGGATTCCGAGGCTCGGCTGACGCCAGCCGCGACGTGCCGGCGGAAAGCCTGATGCTGACCTCGGATCAGAACATCATCGACGTGGACTTCGTGGTCCAGTGGCGGATCAAGAATGCCGCCGACTTTCTGTTCAATATCCGGGACCCCGAAAACACCATAAAGCTCGCTGCCGAGAGCGCGATGCGGGAGGTCATGGGTCAGACCCCGCTGGAGGATGCCTTGACGATCCGCCGTCAGGAGGTGGACAACCGGACCGAGGATCTGCTGCAATCGATCCTCGATGATTATCAGGCAGGCGTCTTCATCCTCGACGTCAAGCAGCTGAAGGTGGACCCGCCGAGCGAGGTGATCGACGCCTTCAACGACGTCCAGCGGGCCCGCCAGGACCAGGAACGGGCCGTCAACGAGGGGCTCGCCTTCCGCAACGACATCATTCCCCGCGCCCGCGGCGAGGCGGTTCGCTTGGTCCAGGAAGCAACCGCTTACCGGGAAAAAGTGGTGCGCGAAGCCGAAGGCGAAGCAAGCCGTTTCCTCGCGGTGTTCAACGCGTACAAGCAGCAGCCGAGTGTCACCAAGCGCCGGCTTTACCTGGAACGCATGCAGCAGGTGTTCGCTGATACCGAAAAGGTCCTCATCGACAATCCGGCGGCCGGCAGCGGTGTCGTTCCCTACCTGCCCCTACCCGAATTGCGGCGACAAGCCCAGGAGTCCGCACAATGAACCGTACCCGTGCCGCCCTGATCGGCGTCGGCGTCATCATCGTCGGGATCATCCTGTTCGGCGCGCTGTTCAAGGTCGAACAGCGCGAACAGGCGCTGGTCCTGCAGTTCGGTAATCCCGTCCGGGTGATCCGCGATCCGGGACTGAACATCAAGGTTCCGTTCATCCAGCTCGTGGAGATTTATGACCGCCGGGTCCTCTCGCTCGATCCGCCTACACAGGAAGTTCTGCTTGCCGACCAGAAGCGGATTAACGTTGACTCGTTTGCCCGCTACCGGATTCTCGATCCGTTGGAGTTCCGTAAGCGGGCTGTGACAATCGCCAACTTTGAACAGGTGTTCGGCGCCCGGCTCAACTCCGAGGTCCGGTCCGAAGTGGCAAAGGTGGCGCTCGCCGACATGCTGTCCGAGCGGCGGGCAGCGATCATGGACCGCATCGCCGAAAGCCTGCGCGAGCAGGCGCCCGATTTCGGGGTTGAGGTGGTGGATGTCCGGATCGGCCGGACCGACCTGCCGAAGGCGACCAGCCAGGCGGTGTACAATCGGATGCGCTCCGAGCGTATCGCCCAGGCGGCGCAACTTCGAGCGGAAGGCGAGGAACAGCGGGAGCGGATCAAGGCCGAAGCCAACCGCGACAGGACGGTGATCATCGCCGAAGCCAACCGGGAAAGTCAGATCCTGCGCGGCGAAGGCGATGGCAAGAAAACGCGAATTCTTGCCGACGCGTTTGGGCAAGACCCGGATTTCTTCGATTTCTACCGGTCCCTGGAGGCCTACGGTGCGCTCACCACCGAGAACACGACGATGGTCCTCAGTCCGGACGCGGATTTCTTCCGCTTCTTCTTCGACGAAGAAGGGGCGGTGCGGCCGGCGCGACGCTGACGGCCGCACCGCCTCGCAGCCGCCGGCCGGACAGCCGCCGCGTGGATTGACGATGCCTGCCGGTCACGCTAAATGGCGCGCGGCGGCGGTGGTCCAAAGCTGCACAAGCTGCGCCGCCGGATGGGGTCCGCGGCCGCCCCATCCGGCGGCAGGGAGAACGCAACAGTGATGCACAGAGCCTTGTGCCCCCTCCGGCGTGGCCGCGGGCAGAAGCCCGGCACCGCGCTCGTCCGGTCCGAACCCCCTTCAGTGGCGGCCCGGCTGCTGGTCGCGCTCATCATCCTCGCCTTCGCCGTCACCGCGATGACACCGACCGGCACCGCGGCGCGCACCGCACCCGACAGCTTCGCCGATCTCGCTGAGAGGCTGCTGCCGTCGGTGGTCAACATTTCCACAAGTCAGACGGTGGAAGGCCAGTCGGGCATCGAAATTCCCCAGGTCCCGCCCGGCTCGCCCTTTGAGGAGTTTTTCCGGGAGTTCTTTGAGCGCAGCCAGCCGCAGCGGCGCCGCCGGGCCACGTCTCTCGGTTCGGGGTTCATCATCGACCAGAGCGGGCATATCGTCACCAACAACCACGTCATCCAGGATGCCGATGAGATCACCGTGATCCTCCACGACGAGGTCCGCCTCGATGCCGAGGTGATCGGCCGGGACCCGAAGACCGATCTCGCCGTCCTCAAGGTCAATCCGGCGGGCGCCGATCTGAGGCCGGTGGTGTTCGGCGATTCCGACCGGGTCCGGGTGGGTGACTGGGCGCTCGCCATCGGCAATCCGTTCGGTTTCGGTGGCACGGTGACCGCGGGGATCATCTCGGCGCGCAGCCGCGACATCAACGCCGGCCCCTACGACGACTTCCTGCAGACCGACGCCTCGATCAATCGCGGCAACTCGGGCGGCCCGATGTTCAACCTGGATGGCCAAGTGATCGGCATCGCCACGGCGATCTTCTCGCCCTCCGGCGGCAGCGTCGGCATCGGCTTCGCCATTCCCAGCACCGTCGCCCAGCCGGTCATCGAGCAGCTGATCGCGTTCGGGGAAGTCCGCCGCGGCTGGCTTGGCGTCCGGATTCAGACGGTCACCGACGAACTGGCCGAAAGCCTTGGCCTCGACTCGGCACGGGGCGCGCTGGTCGCCGACGTCATCCCCGGCGGCCCGGCGGCGGCGGCCGGACTGCAGCGGCGCGACGTGGTCCTGGAATTCGACGGCGAGCCGGTGGAGGAAATGCGCAAACTGCCGCGTATCGTCGCTGAGACCGACGTGGGCCGCACGGTCCCGGTCAAGGTCTGGCGCGACAATCGGGAGGTCACCATCGACGTGACCCTCGGCTCGCTCGAGGAGGGCGAGCAGCAGATGGCCGCCGCCGAAGGCCGCACGCCGTCGCGCGGCAGCGAGGAGATGATCGCTCCGCTCGGCCTGACCGTCTCGGCGATCGGCGAGGAACAACGCCAGGAATATGACCTGGGGCCGGACAGCAAGGGCGTGGTTGTCACCGAGGTGGATGCCGACGGGGCAGCGGCGGCGAAGAACATCCGGCCAGGCGATGTGATCGTCGAGGTCGATCAGGACGAGGTGGATGATCCCGGTGATCTGATCACCAAGATCGAGGCGGCGAAGGAGCGCGACCGCAAGTCGGTCCTGTTGCTGGTAGAGGGCGCCGGCGGCCTGCGGTTTGTTGCGGTGCGGATCGCACAGGGGTAAGGCCGCACCGGCTCTGACGACCGATCGTGACCGGCCTGCCTGTCCTGAGGCCGACGCGCCAATCCCTGGGGGAGGTCACCGTGACCGAGACGCTGATCCGGCCGTTCGCGGCCATCCGGCCCGCACCCGGTCGGGCGGCCGACATTGCCGCACCACCCTACGATGTCGTCACCATCGAGGAGGCCCGCGCCCATGCCGCCGGCCGTCCCAACGATTTCTTCCACGTCTCCCGCCCGGAGATCGACCTGCCGGACGGGACCGACCCCCATGGTGACACTGCCTACGCCCAGGCCGCCCGGGCGATGCGGCAGATGCTCGACAGCGGTGTTCTGGTCCGCGACGCCGTTCCCGGCTACTCGGTGTACCGGATCAGCGTCGACGACCACATCCAGACCGGTATCGCCGGCGCTGTCCCTGTGAGCTGCTACGAGAGCGGGCGGGTGCGCCGGCACGAACATACCCGCCCCGACAAGGAGCTGGACCGGGCCCGGCAGATCGAAGCGGTCAGCGCTCACACCGGGCTGGTGTTCGTGACCCACCGCCCCGATGCCGGGGTGGCGGCGGTTTGCGAGGCGGTCATGGACGGCCCGCCCGACGCCGAGGCCGAGGTCAGCGGCGCGCTGCACCAGGTCTGGCGGGTGAGCGGCGCGGCGCTCATTGACCGGCTGACCCTGGCCTTCGCCGCCATGCCGGCGATCTACATCGCAGACGGCCACCATCGCTCCGCCGCGGCGGTGCGGGTGGCCGGCTGGCGGCGCGCCGAGGGACGCAGCGGCGGCGAGGACTTCCTGATCGTCAGTTTCCCGGCCGATCAGGTGCGGATTCTCGATTACAACCGGGTGGTCGCCGATCTCGGCGATGGAACCGGCGGCACCCGCGAGCCGGAGTCGTTCCTCTCGGCGGTCGGCGAGCGGTTCGCTGTAGCGCCCGCAGACGGGCCCGTTCGCCCCGATCGTCGCGCCACCTTCGGGCTGTTCGTCGCCGACCGCTGGTATCATTTGAGCCTGCGGGAACCGGTGGCCGCGACCGCTGGGCCGCTCGATCGCCTCGATGTGAAGGTCCTCAGTGAGCGGCTGCTCGAGCCGGTGCTGGGCATCATTGACCCGCGCACCGACCGGCGGATCGATTTCGTCGGCGGCGCTCGCGGCCTCGACGGCCTGGAAGCGCGCGTACGCTCCGGTCCCTGGGCTGCTGCGTTCAGCCTGTATCCAACCGCCCTCGAGGACCTGATGGCGGTTGCCGACGCCGGTGAGGTCATGCCGCCGAAATCCACCTGGTTCGAGCCGAAACTTGCCGACGGCCTGCTCGCCCTCCCTCTCGATCAGTGACGGGTGAGACCGTCGACGGCATAGATGGTCACCGGGGTGTTGCGACCGCGAACCGCGACGGAGCCGATCGGCCGCACTGCAAAGCCGTCGGCGGCCGCCCGGATGGTCGGTTCGCTGGCCAGAATTCGGGTGCCGTACTGCTTGTTCAGGGCTTCCAGGCGCGCCGCGACATTGACCTCGTCGCCGTGGACCGTGACCAGCAAGCGCTCCGGGGTCCCGATGACGCCGGCGACCAGCTCGCCGGTGTTGATCCCGCAGCGGGTCGGCATAGCAATGCCGGGCCCAAAGCGGCGGTCGGCCAGCACCGCCTGGATGCCGACGGCGGCCCGCAGGGCGTGGGTGGCGTGGTCGGCATCGTCGGTGGCGGCATTGAAGGTGACCAGCATGGCATCGCCGCGAAGTTCGGTGATCACCCCGCGATGCCGCTCGATAACCGCTGAGAGCACCGCGAAATAGTCGTTGAGTGTGCGTATCACTTCGTGCGGCCCGACCTGCTCGGCGATGCCGGAGAACCCGGCAACGTCGCAATAAAGCACGCTGGCCATGCGGATTTCGCCGTCGCCCGGCTGCACTGGCCGATCGGCGCCGGTGATCTTCGCAGCAATCTCCGGCGAGACCAGCCGGGACAGATCACCGGCAGCCGCCGCATCGGCCACCGAACGGACGAGCAGCCGGCGCGCCCGGACCAGGGCAACGGCCAGGACCAGGGTGACGAGAAGGATCGAGATGACTTTGTCCACCTCGGCGCCGATCAGCACCAGGTTGGACGTGAGGTACTCCACATAATCGCGGGTAATGACCCGGCCGATCGTCGGGGTCGCCTCGACGGCGTACCAGACCATCACCATCCAGCCGACCGCAGCGGTCATGCCGGCGCAAAGGACGTAGAGCGGCGTGTAGCGGAGCGTTCTCAGGGAAATAAAGATGAAAACATAGAGTAAGGTCGGCGCTTTCAGATAGAACGGCGGTGGCTGCTCATATTGGAGATGAAAGCTCCAGATCAATGCCATCAGCAATGCGATGTCACCGATCACCGAAAGAATGAGGAACCACCCGGGCAGCCGCCACGTGTAGGTCAGAATCAGGCGAGTAGCCGTAAAAATCAAGTAAATGGAAAGAACGTAGGGAACAGGCGCGAACAGCATTCCGTCGGCGGGTTTTGGCGCAATGATATAGAGCGACAGGAAGAACAGGACCAGGGCCAGCTGCGACCAGCCGATGAGCTTTTCTGCCTCGACCTCCTGGGCTTCGATCGCAACGCGAACGCGCGCGGGCAACTGGCCGTGGAAAGGCCGTCCGAACACAAACACCGACAGGCGCTTGAACATCCGCACGTGTACCTGATTACAGGCCCGTCCTCACAGACGAGCAACGGCCGCTTGTCGCAATTCCTGACCTCCGGGACCCTGATCTCATCGCGGCACGGACGCCAGTCATCTCAGGACACGTTGCCGTGACGGCCGGGATCGGAGCCGGCCATCCCCTTCAGTCGCCGAGACCGACCAGATGGCGGGCGAAGGACCGGGCCCCGAACGGCCGGAGATCGTCCACCCCCTCGCCAATGCCGATGGCGTGAACGGGCAGCCCGAAGCGGTCGGCGAGTCCCACCACGACCCCGCCCTTGGCCGAGCCGTCCAGCTTGGTGAGCACGAGGCCGGTGATGTTGACCCGGCTGCGGAAGGTCTCCACCTGGCTGTGGGCGTTCTGGCCGACGGTGGCATCGAGAACGAGGAGTGAATCATGCGGCGCGCGATCGTCGACCTTGCGGACGACCCGCACGATCTTCTCGAGCTCCGCCATCAGGTCGGCCCGGTTCTGCAGCCTGCCGGCGGTGTCGATCATCAGCACGTCAGCGCGCTGGTCCCGGGCGCGCTCGACCGCCTCATAGGCGAGCCCGGCGGCATCCGACCCCGTCGGCCGGGTGACCACGTGGGCGCCGATGCGCTGGCCCCAGATTTCCAGCTGCTCGATCGCCGCGGCACGGAAGGTATCGCCGGCGGCAAGCATCACCTCCAGGCCGTCGCGCTGGAACTGGCTGCCGAGCTTGCCGATCGTGGTCGTCTTGCCGCTGCCGTTGACCCCGCAGACCAGGATCACATGCGGGCGCAACTCCCGGTTGATGGCGATCGGCCGGGCGACCGGCTCCAGTATTGTGGCTATTGCCTCGGCCAGCGCCGTGCGGATCTCGACGGGATCGACGTCCTTACCAAAGCGGTTCTCAGCCAGCCCTGCCGCCAGCTTCGCTGCCGTGGTTACGCCCAGGTCGGCGGTGATCAGCAGCTCCTCCAGCTCCTCGACCGCCTCGTCGTCGAGCTTGCGCCGGTTGAACAGCTCGGTGAGACCGCCGCCAAGCTTCTCCGACGTGCGGGCGAGGCCGCGACCGAGGCGGCCGAGCCAGCCGGCAGAGTCGCGGGCATCGCCCGGTCCGTCCGTCATCGCAGATCTCCGGCCATGAGGCCGTCGTGGTCCTGGCCGGTGATGCGGACGGGCAGGATCGTGCCGGCGGCGGCAGCCAGGCCCCGGGGGCCGACAAGGCACAGCGGCGCGTAGTCGGGACCACGGCCGCGCCCCGCCTTTTCGACCAGGGCCTCCACTGTCTGGCCGATCTGGCCTGCGTAATAGCGGTTGCGTGCTTCCGAGCCCGCGTTGCGGAGCCGCGCGGCGCGCTCCCGCCGGACCGCCGCGGGAACCTGGGGCATGCGCGCCGCCGGCGTGCCCCGCCGCGGCGAATAGGGGAAGACATGCAGAAAGGTCAGGCCGAAGCCGTCGATGGCCGCCAGCGTGTTCCCGAACATCGCCTCCGTCTCGGTGGGAAAGCCGGCAATCAGGTCGGCCCCGAAGACGATCTCCGGGCGGGCGGCGCGGGCCCGGTCGATGACCGCTTCGGCCATGGCCCGGTCGTGGCGGCGCTTCATCCGCTTCAGCACGAGGTCGTCGGCCGCCTGCAGGCTGAGATGGAGGTGCGGCATCAGCCGCGGCTCCCCGGCGAGCGCCGCGATCAGCTCGTCATCGATCGCCGCCGGATCGACCGTCGACAAGCGCAGCCGCGCCAGCTCGGGCACGGCCCCGAGCAGTTGCCGCACCAGGCGGCCGAGGCCACCGTCCCCATCCTCGCTCCGCCAGGAGCAGATATCGACGCCGGTCAGCACCACCTCCGCAAAGCCCGCGGCGACCAGCCGGCGCACCTGAGAGATGATCCGGTCGGTCGGGACGCTGCGGTTCGGGCCCCGGGCGAACGGAATGATGCAGAAGGTGCAGCGGTGATCGCAGCCCTGCTGAATCTGCACAAACGCGCGGCTCCGACCCTCGAACCCGTCGATCAGATGGCCGGCCGTCTCTGCCGCGGTCATGATGTCACCGACCACCACCGGCTCCGCTGTCCCGGAGGCCCCGGCAGCGGCGAGATGCCGGCGATCGAGCTTCTCCCGGTTGCCGAGCACCAGGTCCACTTCCGGCATCGCCGCGAAGGCGGCCGGCTCCAGCTGGGCGGCGCAGCCGCTGACGATGATCCGGGCGTCGGGATGCTCGCGGCGGAGCTTGCGGATCGTCTGGCGCGCCTGACGAACAGCCTCGCCGGTCACCGCGCAGGTATTGACAACGACCGCATCGTCGAGCCCGGCGGCGTCCGCCTCGCAGCGGATGACCGCGGATTCAAGGGCATTCAGCCGGCAGCCGAGGGTGACCACCCGGGCTTGGTGGAGGGACTCCCGGCTCATCCGAACACGGCCGGATCGAGAACGCCGCGGAAGACGGTGGCGACAGCACCAGAGACGACCACATGGCCGTCCGCGCGCCAGTCCACGCTCAGACTGCCGCCATCCAGAAGGACCTCCGCCGACCTGGGGCCAAGGCCGCGGCGGTGGGCGGCGACGACGGCGGCGCCGGCGCCGGTTCCGCAGGCGCGGGTCAGGCCTGCTCCCCGCTCCCAGACCCGCAGGCGCAGCCGGCCGCCCTCGAGAACCTGCACGGCTTCCACGTTGGTGCGTTCGGGAAACAGCCGGTGGTGCTCGATCGCGGGGCCCAGATCGGCGAGCGGCAGGCCCTCGGCGTCGGCGACGAAGAAC
Source organism: uncultured Rhodospirillaceae bacterium (assembly GCA_964454795.1). Classification (GTDB taxonomy): domain Bacteria; phylum Pseudomonadota; class Alphaproteobacteria; order Rhodospirillales; family Defluviicoccaceae; genus CAYVUM01. Next base: position 1,242 of record CAYVUM010000069.1, on the reverse strand, counting down.
ACCGCGTGGGGATTGCCGACGTTGACAGCCACGGGATCGGTGAGCGGCCCGTGGGCCACCGGCAGGTGAAGGGTATCGACCGCCTCGGCGAGTGGAATCTCCGACCAGGCGGTCCGGGCGGGACCAAGGTCGACGCTGACCTGATCACCACCGGCTGCGGCGATCAGGCGGCCGGCGGCGGTCTCGATGACGGCGTCGCTGCGGCCGGCGGCTGCCATGATCAGCGAGGCAACGCAGCGGGCTGCGTTGCCGCAGGCCGAAACCTCGCCGCCGTCGGCGTTGTGGATTCGCATGAACGCGTCGGCATCGCCGGCGATCGCCGGCTCGATGATGATCAGCTGATCGCAACCGACCCCGCGGCGCCGGTCGGCGATCGCCCGCACCGCCGCGGCGGACAGACGGACGGCCCGCTCGCGGGCGTCGAGCACGACGAAGTCGTTGCCGAGACCATGCATCTTCAGGAACGGAAGCGCGTCCATGGATGCTTAGATAAGCCGTGCCGGCCCGGGGTGTCCATGGCCGAGGACCCGCCCCCGGCTGAACGGTGATGCGCCGGCAATCGCTGACGACCCCGGGTATGGTCGCGCCGCGTATTGCCGGTGCGGTAACGCAACCGGCGTGCGCGTGAAATGCTACGAAGAAGAGCCCCGGTCGCTCAAGCTGGCCACCAGTGCCCGCACGCTTGCCCGGACCTCCTCGTTTTCCAACGAAATATACAATTGCATAAAGCGTAGGGCCTCTAGTAATGTTCGATTGTCGCCGCCGGCTACTGGAACAAATGCGGGTATTTCCTCGTTGAGGTCGGCATTGAAGAAATAGCTGACATCGACACTCAGGACCTGTGTAAGACGAAATAGCTGGGCGGCGCCCAATCTCCGTTCGCCATTTTCGATTTTCTCCAGGGTTCCGATTGGCTCACCAATTGCGAGATCCAACAGTCGCGGCTCCAGGCCGAGCTTGAGGCGTCGCATCCGCAGTCGCGCGGCGACCTTCAAGTCGATATCATCAATTCCCCGTTGCGGCGTCTTCATCGGTGGTTTTCCGCCACGAAAGGTCCACCCCCTCAACCCAAAGGGGTGTTTGCGTATTTTATTCTACCACGGGTAATTTTATCCCCACAACTTGGATTTGCAAAACCGCTGCGCGACGCATTTTGACGCCTCCGCGCCGCGATCAGCAGGAGCCGGCTGCCGCCGCCGCCGCTGTAGCGAGCGCGTCAAGTTGGCCGGTTTTGGTAGCGCG
>CAYVUM010000068.1:9670-19882 GCA_964454795.1 uncultured Rhodospirillaceae bacterium | reverse complement strand
ACTCTCAAGAAATACACGTATGGCCTGAAGCTGTTGCTTTGGTAACCCGCAAAGGTTACAAAACCTCGTGGTCTTCGACAACACGACAGGAGCGGTGCGGTCGCCGGCGCGGGGTTTCGAGCCTGGTGACAAGGCTGCGCCCGGATCTTGGGGCAGAGTGGGACGCTATGGCGCAGGGCGCGGGACCGCGTTTGACTGAAACCGAGGCTATCGAAGTCGACCTCGTGCTCGATGCGATCCATCGGCGTTGGGGTCACGACTTCCGCCGCTACGCGCGGCCGGTGATCGAGCGGCAGCTTCGTCGCTTTCAGGCGCGCGAGGGCTGCGAGACCCTCTCGGCGATGATCCCCCGCCTGCTCCACGAGCGGGAGTGGTTCGCCCGTCTGGCCGACGAGTTCGCCCCGGCACCGGCGAGGATGTTCCGTCCCCGGGAGGTCTACGCAGCTCTCCGCAACCTGGTCGCCCCGTACCTGCGGACGTTGCCGGCCGTCCGGGTATGGATTCCCGGCTGCGCAACCGGTGAAGCTGCCTTTGCGGTGGCAATTATCCTCAAGGAAGAGCGGGTTCTCGAGCGCAGCAAAATTTTCGCCACCGATGTCAGCAGGGTCCGCCTCGCCGAGGCGCGCGCCGGTCGCTATCCCCTCGGCCTGTTCCCGGGGTTGCTCGGCGATTACCGGGAAGCCGGCGGCCGCGACACCCTCAGCCCGCACTGTCACGTGGAGGCCGACGGCATCCACATGGACCGCTCGCTGCGCGAGCGCATCACTTTCGCTCCCCACGATCCGGCCATCGACCAGGGGTTCACCACCGTGCAGCTTATCCTCTGCCACGGGCCGCTCGGGCCGTTCGCCGGGCCCTTCCGCGACCGGGTGCTCGATCTGTTTACGGAAAGCCTGGAACCCGGCGGCTTCCTGTTCGTCGGCAAAGCGGACAGTGCCGGTCTGGACGCCAACGGGCGCTGTCTGGCGACCGTGGACAGGGCGGCACGGCTGTTCCGCCGGATCTCCCCCGGCACCATCGACCCGAGCCGTTGCGTCAGCGGCGAAGCGGCAGCCGGCCGCGCCCACGGCCCGGCGGGCGGACTGGCCGTATCGGCCTGAACGGGAACCGCCGCCCCGGCTCCCGACCGGGTCTGCCTCACGACGCGCAACAGAGTGGAGTGACCTGACGGACCGCGGGGCGGGGCTAAGCCGCGAGGCCGAGACCGGCAACCATGATGCCGATGGCGGCAATCCAGCTGCCCACGGCGCGAACGGCGATCCGCGACCACGACCAGGTGCGGACCGTAACCACCGTTACCGCGGTGACCAGCAGCACCAGGACGATCCCTGTGGTGGCGACCCCTGGCACGAACAGGACCGGGTTGGTCTCCGGGGTCATGGCAAGGCCGTTTTCATAGCCGTGGATCCCGCCGACGACGGCCGCGAGGCCGATCAGCAGCCCCGTCGGCCATTGCCGGCCCAACCCGACCAGAGCGCCGAGGACGATGAACGAGGCCAGACCGATACCGGGCAGGGCCGGCGGTTCCGGAACCGCGATGGCGGCGATCACGCCGGCCAGGACCGCCGCAGTGAACGCCAGGGGAATCCAGCGCGCGGTGCGGATCGGCTGCAGGCCGGCAAGCAGGCCGAGCGCCATCCACGGCAGCAGGTGTTCCAGTGCCGTCAGCGGATGCAGCATGCCGCCGTAGAAATCGCCGAATCGGGTGCTGACGAGATGGGCCTGGGCCACCGTCGGCGTGAGCGCGGCGACGGCAGCGATCGCCGGTGACCGGGGCCAGCGGCGGCTCACGCGGTCACGCCCACAGCATTGAGCAGGAAATAACCGCCGAGCCCCGCGATCACGCCGCCACAGACGCGGACCACCTGGGCGCCGGCCGGCCACTTGACGGCAAGTCCGATGGCAATCCCGCAAAGGTGGAGCATCCCGGTGGCAACGACAAAGCCGACGCCATACGCGAGCGGATTGGTGGCCGCGGGCAGTTCCACCCCATGGGCGTAGCCATGGAAGACCGCAAACACCCCGACCAGGAGGCCGGCCACCCAGAGCGGCGGCCGGGCGGCGAGCGCGACCATCAGGCCGAGCAGCACCGCTGAGAGGGCGATCGCCACCTCGGTGAGCGGCAGCGGCACGCCGATCACCCCGAGGAAGCCGCCGAACGCCATCACCACCGGAAAGATAATCGGCAGCAGCCAGATTGCCGGCAGGCCGAGCTGCGCTCCCCATAGCCCGACAGCAACCATCGCGATCACGTGGTCAGGTCCGAACAGCGGGTGCGTGAAGCCGCTGACCAGGCCGCCGGCGACCCCCGTCTGCTCGTGAGCGAGCACCGGCGCGATCGCCGCCAGCCAGGCGCCGAGAGTCAGCGTGACCAGAAAGAGCAGCCGCGCGTGGCGCATGGGTCCCTTTACTCCCTTAAGCCGTGACAATGACCGACATCCGGTCAAGAAACCAGAACATCGCCAGCGATCCGATCGCGTAGGCGGGAAGGTTGCGGCTCCACGGCGGCGGATCGAGGGTCAGCACCCGGACCGCCCACTGGAGGGCGAGCACGACCAGCACGAACGCCACTTGGCCGATTTCCACGCCGATGTTGAAGGACAGCAGGGCCAGCGGCAGGTCGGCCGGCGGCAGACCGAGCTCGGTCAGCGCGCTTGCGAATCCGAAGCCATGGAGCAGTCCGAAGGCGAACGCCACCAGCCAGGGCTGGCGGACGGTCAGACCGTGTTCCCCGCGATGCAGCCGGATGATCTCCACCCCGACGAAGACAATGCTGAGCGCGATCGCGGCATTAACCGCCCGTTCCGGCACGCCCACGAAACCCAGCGTTGCCGCTGCCAGGGTGATGCTGTGGGCGACCGTGAAGGCGGTGATCGTCTTGATCAGCATCCACCGGCTTCGGACCAGCCAGATCAGCCCGAGCACGAACAGCAGGTGGTCGACGCCAAGCAGGATGTGCTCGACGCCGATCTGCACGTAGGCAGCGGCGATGTCCAGTTTGGCAGCCAGTCCGCGGCCCGGATTGGCGACGAAGGTGACCGACGGGTCGCCGCCGGTGAGCGCGAAGGATTGCGGCGGGCCGTCGCGGCGGCTGATCCGGATCACGGCACCCGAGTACCGCTTGCCCACTTCCGGGATGGTCACGGTGCCGACGAGGCCGCGCTCGCCACAGTCGAGGAGAGGACCGTTCAGCGTGCAATGTTCCGGAAAAATCGCTTTCGGTGGTCCCAGGTTCCCGGCGGTGTTGAAAACCCACCGGGTGGTGAACTGGCCCGCCTGCCGCTCCTTCAGATCGAGGACGGCAATGGGCGTCTCGTGGGCGAGTGCCCGGCCTCCGAAACCCGCAGTGCTGCCGATGAGGCACGCCATCAGCGCCCACAGCAAACGCCGTGCAACCGCCCGCTGCATCACCGGGCATCCTCGCGGCGGATCGTGTAGCTGTCGCGGATCTCCCGGAAGGCTTCGGCAGCGGCGCGTTTGTTCTGCGCCTTCAGCCACTCGGCCTCGAGCTGCGGGCGCAGCACCTCGAACGCCGGCTCGACCGGCTCCCGGGCCGCTTCGATCCGGGCGACATGCCATCCGGCGATGGAGCGGACCGGCCGCCAGCTGCCATGTTCACCACCTGCCGGGCCGCCACCGTCAAGCAAACCGGCCGCAAACGGCTCGCCGAACACCGCGGCGATGTTTTCGCGGCTGCGGTTCCGGTAGACCCGGAGGCGGTCATCGTAGGGCTCCGGGATGACCCCGTCGACCAGGGTTCCGGAGAGCCTGAGCGCAGCCTGTTCGGCCTCCTCGCCCTCGCCGTCGACCCGGAACTGGGCGACATCGAACCGCCTCGGCACCCGGTAGCGCTCGCGGTTTTCCTCGAACCAGGCACGCAGCTGCTCCTCGGTCGGCGGATCGACGGAGGCCGACTCGATCAGCATAGCGCGGAGCTTAAGCTCGAGCCGGCTGCGAAACATCTCGTCGCCCTGGTCCAGTCCGAGCGCCACCGCCTCCCGATACATGATTTCATTATAGAGCCAGCGATCGATCAGCGCCTCGACCTCCGCCCCGGTGGGCGGGCGACCCTGCCCTTCCTCGAACAGGGCGATCAGTTCGCTCCGCACGGCGTCATCCACGACGATCACCCGCGGATCATCGGCATCCGAGCGGGCCGCCTGATCGACTGCGAAGATCAGGACGGCGATGACCAGAAAGTGAACCAGCGGTTCACGAAAGACTCTCTTGGCGACCGACCCCACGGCATTTGTCCCGTTGTTGACATACTCAAGCTGTGACGACGCAAAGTCCCACGAGTCGAAGGTTGCAAGACCGTCGCGTCAACAACCATGACTAGTATTTTTGCGAGGCTACCAATGAACCGGATCGAAGTCAAGGTGGGAGGACATCTGACGTCCAGGTTGATGACGACGTTCCGGGTGCGCAAAACAAGTCAGAAATATTACGCTTTGATGTACGCAATATGACGGTTGCGGCACCATCGTGCCGACTTGGCAGATTTGCGCTTGGCGCACCTGCTTTTGATTGCAATTCTCGGATCAACAACAACCTTACATGGCAATTTCGCCGCCCGGGGCGTTTTTTCATCTTGGGTTCATATTTCTGTAATCTCCCGCTGGTAGCCATCGCTTCGTAGCTTCGAATGAGAAGCAATAATCCTTCCTGTTGGCAATTTGCATGGGTGATCGGGACATGACGACACAATTCAAGGTTCAGGCGCTCGCCGGCGTCAGCGCCGCGGCCCTCCTCCTCGCCGCCACCGCTCCGGTCGAGGCTCAATCTCCGCGCGAGCAGCTCGGCAGCTACCAGAGCGGCGACTTCCACAATCACACCGTTTGCTCGGACGGTTCCACCTCGGTCCGGACGCTCGTGGACGAGTCGCTGGTTTATCTGGACTGGTTCATCATGGCCGGCCACAGCGGCGACGGCAGCCGCGACTGCCGGTTTGACGATGAGTTTGACACCATGCCGAGCGTGGTCCGTCCCGCTCCGGACCCGGACGACCGGCAGCGGATCTTCTGGGAAGACACCCTCGATCCGGCAACCGAGATCCTCGGCAACCAGGTTTCGGGATCGCCGGAAGCTCCGGTTGTTGGGCCGAAGTGGCAGCAGGGAAGCCGCCCCGAGATGTGGCGCTGGCAGGCCCTTCAGGACTTCACCTACCCGCAGGTCCGCGACGGCAGCCTGGCGACGAACAAGCCGTCCTTCGTCGGCCTTGAGTGGGTCGTGCCGGGCCACGAACATGCCAGCACCGCCGTTATCTCCGGACAGTATCCCCTGGAAACCGGTAATTCGCTCGGCATGTCGCAATTCGAATATTGCTTCGCCCGCAACAGCGACGATAACAGCGGCGGCTTCAACAACGACTGGACTTGCGAAATCAGCGAGGAAAATAACGCCAAGCTGATCACCCGCTTTGAGAATGATCCGGATCAGGGCCCGGCCGACTACAACAGCACCCTCGGCACCGACGGGGTCAACACCTTTGATCGGGGTGATCATGTCAAATCGACGGCGGCGATTTTCTGGATGCAGGAAAATCACCCGGGCCGCAGCTATGCCGCTCCCGCCCACGTGGAACGGCAGGGCGCCTTTGTTCCGGACGACGACGAAGGTTACAATATCGAACACCTGCGTGACTGGAACAACGCCGGTCCGGATATCGCTATCGGATTCGAAAGTCAGCCGGGCCACCAGGGGCAGTACCAGCGCGGCAGCTACAATGCCGGCCGCCCGTCGGTGGGCGGCTATACCTTCGGCGGCACCGGCTGTTATGCCGCCGCGGAAGCCGCTCAGCCGGGCAAGGACTTCGACGGCAACGACCTGACTTCGGAAGACTTCGAAGGCCCGGACGCCAGGTTCCCTGAGTTCGCTGGCGAGGATCCTCAGAAGGTGACCTTGTGCCGCCCGGGCGTGCGGACCGCCTGGGACGCCATGCTGAGCGAGGGCCGCAAATACTGGTTCTTCGGCAGCTCCGACTGGCATGACCGCGGTTTCTTCGCCTTCACCGACTTCCAGACTGTCAACGACTTCATCCCCGGGGAATACCAGAAGAACTACGCGTTCGTTGTTTCCAACAACCCCGGGGATCCGGCCCAGGATATCGTCGACGCCCTGCGCAGCGGCAATGGCTTCGTCGTCCAGGGCGACCTGATCGACCAACTGAAGATCCTCGCCTGCGTCGGCAGCAACTGCGCCGCTCCCGGCGAGACGCTGACGGTGAAGCCGGGCGCAAACGTGGCTGTCCGGATTGAGTTCCGCGACCCGGACGGCACGAACAACAGCAACTACAGCTTCCCCAATCCGGCCCTGCAGCAGATCGGCATCACCGAGCCGATCAACGAGCCGAGCATCCGCCAGTTCGATATCATCACCGGTGAGGTCACCGGCCTGATCGAGCCCACCGATCCGGAATATCGGACCCAGCTGGCTCCCGAGACCACCCGCATCGCCGCAAGCTTCACCGCCGACGGCCCCAATCGTTGGAATGGCACCGGTCCGAACAAGCGGATCACGTGGGTGCTTCGCAATGTCACCAGCGAGAAGTATGTCCGCTTCCGCGGCACCAACCTGCCTGCCGGCACCCCGAATGCCCGGGACGCCGACGGCAACCCGCTGCCCGACAATCTTCGGGATAACATCACGTTCCCGACCCAGAGCCAGATCGGTCCGAACGGCATCCCCGTGGCGATCCACGTCGATCAGGGCGTAATCGAGGGGCTGTTTAACCAGGGGGTGTGGGACCCGAACCTGGCCTCGGGCACCAGCGTGCTCACCGCCGACGTGGAAGCCTGGGCCGACCTTTGGGTTTACGTGAACCCGATCTTCATCGAAGTTGAAGACAAAGTCGCCGAGGCCCGCCGCGGCCGCTGATCCGCTCAACTCTGGCCGACCCCGTTCACGGGGTCGGCCCCAGGTCACCGTACGATCTCTCAAGGGGAGCCGCCGGCTCCCCTTTTTTTCTGTGCCGATGCTGGCGGCGCCCGATCCGCCGCCGCCAGACCCGCTCCTGACAGAAATATGACAGCCGCGCGGCGGCGGTCCTCACCGGGCGTTTTGGGGATTTTTGGGGGCGTTTTCACTGCGAACCGCTATCCCTTGACGCAGTTCTGCGGGGCATTTTCTACCCAAAGCTGCATTTTCTGACTTTGATCTTAATATTCATCGATCGTTCATTTTTCTGTCATGTGTCGCGTGTACGGAAGTCGTACTGCCTTCGAATAAGAAGCAAAATCAGTCGCAGTCTCATAGGATAGGAAAATTGGAGATGATCTCCATCAAGTTGCAGGCGCTCGCGAGCGTCAGCGCCACCGCTCTGCTCATCGCTGCAGCTGCCTCCGACGCGGCCGCGCAGGGCCGCTACTATAGCGGCGACTTCCACAACCATACGACGTGCTCCGACGGCTCCACCTCGGTGGAACGCTTGGTCGGAACGTCGCTGACCTATCTTGACTGGTTCATCATGGCCGGCCACAGCGGCGAAGGAAACCGCGACTGCCGCTTTGACAGCCCGGTCAACTTCGATGGCTCGTCAACCGGCCTCGCCACCGCGACGACCTTCTGGGAGGACACCATCGGCGAGGATGCGATCCTCGGCAATCAGCTGAACAGCGCCGGCGAGGTCACCGGGCCGAAGAGCACCGCTCAGAACCCGGCGCGGATGTGGCGCTGGCAGGCGATCGATCAGTTCACCTATCCCGATACCGTCGAGACCGGCTTCGATGCCAACAAACCCGCCTTTGTTGGCATCGAGTGGGTGGTTCCCGGCCACGAGCATGCCAGCACATCGGTGATCTCGGGTCAGTTCCCGGCCGTGCCCGCCGCCCTCGGCAACGCCCGCGGCATGGCCCAGTTCGAGTACTGCTTCGCCACAAACAGCAATGACAACAGCCGCGGCTTCCCCGAGAACTTCGAGGGCAGCGGCCTGCCGGCGAGCAACTGGACGTGCGAGATCAGCGAGGAAAACAACCAGGCGCTGATCACCCGCTTTGAAAACCTCCCCGACCAGGGCCCGGCCGATTACAACGCCACCCTGCCCGACGGCGATAACGCCAACACCGTGGATACCGGCGACCACGTAAAGTCCACAGCGGCGGTCTACTGGATGCAGGAAAACCACGCGGGCAAGGCCTACGCTGTTCCCGCCCACCTCGAGCGCGCCGGCCCCTTCCGTCCGGGCCTCAACCGCGGCTACAACATCGAACACCTCCGCAACTGGAACAACGCCGGCCCCGACGTCGCCTTCGGCCTCGAGAGCCAGCCGGGCCACCAAGCGGGGCGCAACCGCGGCGAGTATCAGGAAAGCCGTTCCGGCGGCTCTGTCGCCTCCGTCGGCATCTACACCTTCGGCGGGACCGGCTGCTACGCGGCCGCTGAAGCCGGCCGCCCCGGATTCGACGTGGACGGCACTCCGCTGACCCCGGCGGATTTCGCCGCCGGCGGCAAGTACGAGGAAGTTCCCGACTCGATCCCGCCGCAGTTCGTCACCGTCTGCCAGCCCGGCGTGCGCACCGCCTGGGACGCCATGCTGAGCGAAGGCCGCAAGTACTGGTTCTTCGCCAGCTCCGACTGGCACAACCGGGGCTCGTTCCGCTTCGACGACCGCCGCTCCACTTTTGACTTCCTGCCGGGCGAGTACCAGAAGACCTACACCTTCATCCAGCAGATTGACGCTGTGGACCCGGCCCAGAGCATCGTCGACGCGCTGCGCAGCGGCAACGTCTACGCCACCATGGGCGACCTGATCGACGACTTCAGCTTTCTCGCCTGCTACAGCGGCACCTGCGCCACAATGGGTGAGACCCTCACTGTGCCATCGGGAGCGACCGTGGTTCTCCGGATCAGCTTCCGCGATCCGGACGACACCAACCTGAGCCCCTACAGCTTCCCTAACCCGGCGCTGCAGCAGATCGGCATCATCGAGCCACTCGATCAGCCGAGCGTGCGCCACGTCGACATCATCACCGGCGACGTCGGCGAAAAGATCGATCCGCTCACCAACCCCGAAGAGTACAGCAACCCCCTCGCCCCGGCGAGCACCATCCTGGCCGCTCAGTTCACCGCCGATGGCGACAAGCGCTGGCGCGGCGCCGGCCCGACCAAGCGGATCGTTCACGTCCTGCAGAACGTCACCAGCGACAAGTATGTGCGGGTTCGCGGCTCCAACCTGCCGCCGGCCACGCCGTTCGAACGGGATGACAACGGTAATCCGCTCCGGGACGATCTCGCCAACAACATCACCTGCACCGACCCGGCCTGCCCGGATCACGTCAACGGCATCTTCGACTACGACGTCGAGGGCTGGGGCGACCTTTGGTTCCATGGCAATCCGATCTTCATCGAAGTTGAAGACAGGGTCGCCCGTCGCGAAAGTGACCGCTGATCCCCGGGCCGACAGACCCCTGCGGGGGGCGTGGTTGACCGGTCGTTCTGCAAACAAGGAAGGAGGAGCCGCTGGTTCCTCCTTTCGCGTCTCCGTCTCCCGTGTTATGGGAGCGCCTGAAGCCAGTCGGCCGGCACCTCAACCGGGACCTCGTAAGTGCGCAGTCATGGCCCGTTCCGCCCCGCGGCTTTCCCACTTCCACGGCCTTCTGCTGCTTTCCGGATTCGCCGGGCTCGGCTACGAAATGGTCTGGACCCGGATGCTTGCGGTCGGCCTCGGCCATGAGATCATCGCCGTCCTGGCCGTCGTCGCGGCTTTCTTCAGCGGACTTGGCGTAGGCGCCTGGGCCCTCGACGCCCGGATCAGCCGCAGCGCGCACCCCGATCGCTGGTACGCCGCGCTCGAGGTGGTGATCGGCCTCTGGGCATTGGCCCTGATCGTCCTGATCCCCGGCGCCAACGCCCTCGCTGCCGATCTGATCGGGGTCTCGCCCTCACCCGCCCGGCACTGGGCCGTTGCCTTCCTGCTGCCGTTCCTGTTGCTGCTGCCGGCGACGGCGGCGATGGGCGCGACCCTGCCGGCCATGGAGCGCCTGGTCCGCCGGCTTCGCGCCGACGGACGCGCCGTCGGCGGTCTTTACGCCGCCAACACCTTCGGCGCCGTTACCGGCATCCTGGTGTCCACCTTCTGGCTCGCGCCGGCGTTCGGTTTCACGGTGACCCTGATCAGCCTCGCAGCCGTCAACGGGCTGTGCGCCGTCGGCGTTCTGCTCTGCGCCCGCAACCTGCCTGCCGAGGTGGGCGCCGGGACGCCTGCCCCCGGGACGC
>CAYVUM010000068.1:0-9570 GCA_964454795.1 uncultured Rhodospirillaceae bacterium | reverse complement strand
TGCGCCCGCAACCTGCCTGCCGAGGTGGGCGCCGGGACGCCTGCCCCCGGGACGCGCGCCGGCGCCGGGCAGGGCCACGGCGCGATCCCTGCGGGGCGCTTGCTGCTCACCCTGTTCGTCACCGGCCTGCTCGGCATCGGCTACGAGGTGCTGATCATCCGGGTGCTCAGTCAGCTCCTCGAAAACACCGTCTATACCTTTGCCGCGGTGCTCGCCGTCTATCTGTTCGGCACGGCGCTCGGCGCCGCCGCCTATCCGCTGATCCGCCGCGGCGGCGACACGGACGACGTCCTTGCCGGCCTGATCGCCGGTCTTTCCCTCTCCTGCCTCGCCGGCGTCGGCCTGCTGATGGCCGCCGGCCCCGCGTACCAGGCGCTCCACGGCGATGGCACCGCGCTGTTTGCCGGTGTCGGCGCGGAAATCGTCATTGCTGCCCTGGTCTTCCTGCTACCGACCGTGGTCATGGGGGCGACGTTCGCCCACCTCGCCCAGCGCGTCCGGGATGTCCGCGACCGCCTCGGCCACGCCGTCGCGGTCAACACCATCGGCGGCGCGTTTGCGCCGCTGGTGTTCGGCGTCGGCCTGCTGCCGCTGCTCGGCTCTGAGCTCGCTCTCGCGCTGGTCTGCATCGCCTATCTGCCGCTGATCCCGCCCGGGGGCGCCCGGCGCTGGCAGCTCACGGCCGTGCCGGCGGCCACTGCGATGATCCTGATTGCCGGTCCTGTGGATCTGCGGTTTGTGACCGTTCCGGCCGGCGGCACGATCCTTTCCCACGCCGAGGGGGTCATGGCCGCGGTCAGCGTCGTCAGCGACGACGGCGGTCATCGCCATCTGAAGGTCAATGACGAATTCCGGATGGGCAGCACCGCCTCCACCTATTCGGACCGCCGCCAGGCGCAGGTGCCGCTGCTGCTGCATCCCGATCCCCGGCAGGCGCTGTTCCTCGGCCTCGGCACCGGCGCCACCCTGGCCGGTGTCCTCGACCATCCGCGGCTGCAGGCCGACGGTGTTGAGCTGGTGCCCGAGGTCATCGAGGCCATGCCGGCGTTCGCGTCGGTCCTCGACGGGCTGACCGGCTCCGAGCGGGTGCGGATCGTCACCGGCGATGCCCGCCGCTTTGTCCGCGCCACCGACCGCCGTTACGATGTGATCGTCGCCGATGTCTATCACCCCTCCCGGGACGGCGCCGGGTCGCTCTACACCGTGGAGCACTTCGCGGCGATCCGCGACCGCCTCGCCCCTGGCGGCCTGTTCTGCCAGTGGCTGCCCCTTTACCAGCTGACCCGCGAGTCCCTGCAGACGATCGTCCGCACCTTTCTGGTGGTGTTTCCGGACGCCACCGCCCATCTCGCCCACTACAGCCTGGTGACGCCGATGCTGTGCCTGGTGGGGCGGGAATCGCCGCTCGCCTATCCGCCCGACTGGATTGCCGGACGGCTCGCCGACCCGGGTCTGCGGGCAGCGGCGCGGCGGATCGACCTGGAGGCGCCGTTCGCCCTGTTCGGCACCTTTATCGCCGATGCCGGCGATCTTGCGCGTTTTGCCGGCGACGGCCCGCTCAATGTGGATGATCACCCGGTCGTCACCTTTCAGGCTCCCGATGCCGTCTATGGCGCCGCCGAGCCGCCATGGGCCCGGCTGCCGGAACTCCTCGAAGCCAGCAACGCCGAGCCGTCGGCCCTGGTCGCTGCCGATGGCGACCTTGCCGACCGGCTCGCCGCCTACGGCCGGGCCCGTGACCGCTTTCTGCTCGCCGGCACGACGGTCCGGGCCGACGGTGATGTCCGCGATCTGGCCCGCCAGGTGGCCGGGCCGTTGCTGGCAATCGTCCGCGAGAGCCCGGATTTCGAGCCCGCCTACCGACCCCTGCTGGGAATTGCCCGTAATCTCGCCCGTGTCGATCCGGCCGCCGCCAGACAGCTGCTCTATGCCCTCGATCGGGCAAACCCGGACCGGGACGACGCCCAGCGTCTTTACGCGCAGCTCTTTCCCGATGGTCGCCCCCTCTCCAAGCGCCCTGCCGCCGGGGGCCCCCTGGCTCCCGGCAGACCCGGGGCGACGCCATGACCGCGGGAAACAGCGACCCAGCGGCGGCAGCAACCGCCAGGGCGGCTCCGACCACTCCCCGGATCCCGCTCAGGGAGCACCTGCGGATGGTGTTCCCCACCCCGGTGCTCGTCTACCCCTGGCCTGAGAGTGAGGCTCTGAACGCGGGGCTACAGACGTGCGTGCTGGCGGCCGAGCGCGCCGGCCCGGGCATCGTCAAGAGCAACATCGGCGGCTGGCATTCGGGCCTTGATCTTCTCAGCTGGGATCATCCCGCGGTGCGTACGCTGTTGGCACGGATTGAGACGGCGGTCGTCGACCTCACCGGCTTCTTTCTCAGCACGCCCGATCCGAACCGGCCGGTCCGCTTTCGCGCCGAAGCCTGGGCGAACGTGCTCCGCCAGGGCGGTTACCACAACCTGCACAACCACGCCAACGCTCACTGGTCCGGCGTCTACTACGTCACCGGCAATCCGCCGGTGACCGGTCAGCCGATGAGTGGGAAACTGGAGTTCGTTGACCCACGGCCGGCCGCGACCATGGTCGTGCTCGACAACAACAAACTCTATGGCCGGCAGATCTTCGATCCGATCGCGGGAGCTATGGTGGTGTTTCCCTCCTGGCTCCAGCATCAGGTCCATCCTTATTTCGGACCGGGCGAGCGCATCTCCATTTCCTTTAACGTGGTCCTCTCGGAACCTGACATCTCAGCAGCGGTTTGACGGTCATGAGCCAGGTCATCGGTCTGTTTCCCACACCGTTCATGCGCGTGCCTTCAGCGCTGGATGAAAAGCTGATCCGCACAGCCGCCGACGCTGTCCGCAAAGAAAAAACGACGGCGAATACAAAAACCGACCTGCTGTCTCATACCGAGATGGTCAATCCCAATTCGAACGCGATCTTTATCAAGATCAGTCGGACGGCATTGCCAAGGGTTGTCGAATTCGGAGAGATCATGTTTGGCGAGACCCTGCGCTGGACTATTAAAGAGATGTGGTACAACGTGCTTGAAACCGGTGGCCACCAAGCGCTGCATACCCATGCGAACACTTTTGTATCCGGTGTCGTATTCTTGACGGATTCCCATCCATCGGCAAATACGGTTTTTCATAAGATGATGGGTGGCACCGAATTCAATTTTACGAACAACAACAAGAATTCGAAAATGGGCCCGTTCAACAGTAACAAATGGGTCATGCCCGACGCCCGGGCCGGCGACCTGATCCTGTTTCCCAGCTACATGCTCCACGCTGTGCCGCGCAATCAGGGCGAACAGCGGATCACTGTCGCCTTCAACGCCGTGCCGGACCGGCTTGACAGCTGGGGCTACCGGATCGGCTTCGTCTGATCGCGGAGGCGTCGGCGCGCGCCAATCCGCTCCCGGCCGCTCAGGTCAGTGCCATGAGGCCATCGGCAAGGGTCATGCGATAGGCACGATAAGCAGGGATCAGGCTGGCGAAACAGCCGGCCACCAGCACCAGTCCGAGCACGGCCACCTCCCAGGTGTCGGGCCAGAGGAGGGGAATCGCCAGTCCGAACTCCGCTTCGATCGCCGGCCCGCCGGCGGCTAACACGATGTAGACCAACGCTGTCCCAGCCAGGGCGCCGGCGGCCGCGAGGCCGATCGCCTCGATTGCCAGCAAGGCGAAAACGTGGATCGGCCGCGCCCCCACCGACCGGAGGATCGCGATCTCGCGGCGCCGCTGGCCCAGGCTGGCGAGACTGACGGCGATCATTCCGAGAAAGCCGGTCCCGACCACCAGGGCAGAAATGCCCCTCAAGGCCGTCTCAAGGATCGCAAAGCTCTGCCAGAAGGACTGCAGGGCGACCCCCGGGATGATCGCGAGCAGCGGCTCGGCGGTGTAGGTATTGACCGTGCGCTGCGCCCCGAAAATCGCCGACCTGGAGGTGAGCCCGACGAAGAACGCGGTGATCGACGTGGGGGTAAGATCGAGGGTGCGCACCTCCTCGGCGCTGATCTCGGTTCCGGCGACCGGCGGCAGGCCGGCGACCCAGTCCACATGGATCGCCTCGATCGCCTCCAGACTCACATGCAGGGTCTGGTCCACGGGCGTGCCGGTCCGGGCGAGAACACCGGAGACGCGGAACGGCTTGTCGGCATGGCTACTGAGGCTCACCGCCCCGGCACCGTGGGCCAGAACCACCGCGTCTCCGAGAGAGTATCCGAGGCGGCGCGCCACCTCGGCGCCGAGCACCACGTCGAACAGATCCGCGAACGGCTCGCCGGCGGCCAGCTGGAGCGCCCGGTCGCGACCATATCGGAACCGCTCGAAATAGTCGCGGGTGGTGCCCAGCACCCGGAAGCCACGGTGGGAGTCGCCGAGCGACAGCGGCACCGTCCAGGCCACCTCCGGCCGGGCCGCGATCTCCTGGTAGCTCTGCCAGGAAATATTGTTGGTGGCATCGCCGATGCGGAAGACTGAATAGAGCAGCAACTGGACCGGGCCGGTGCGGGCGCCGACGATCAGATCGGTCCCGGAGAGGGTATTGGCGAAGCTGGCCCGGGCCCCGGAGCGCACCTTCTCCACCCCGAACAGCAGGGCAACGCTGAGCGCAATGGTGATGACGGTGAGGATCGTCGTACCCCGCCGGTTCGCAAGACTCCTCCACGCAAGGACGAACAGCTCGCCGCCCATCACCCTGTCGGCCTCGCCGCCCGATTGATCGCCGGCAGGTCGATCCGCCGGTCAAACCGGTCGGCAAGGGCTTGATCGTGCGAGGCAAACACCAGCGAGGCGCCACAGGCTGCCACCTCCTGAAACAGCAGGTCGAGGAACCGCGTCCGCGACGCGCCGTCCAATGCCGAGGTGGGTTCATCGCAGATGATCAGCTCTGGGCGGCCGATCAGCGCCCGGGCGACGGCAACCCGCTGCTGCTGCCCGGTGCTGAGCCGCGAGACCGGCCGGCCGGACAGGGCGGCCACGTCGAGATCGAGGTTATGGAGCAGCCGGCGGGCCTCTTCGGCCACCGTACCTCCGCCGTTGCTGGCCCGGTCACGCCGCGCCGCCGAGAAGCGGCAGGGCAGCAGCACGTTCTCCACCAGCGACAGGTAGGGGATCAGATTGAACATCTGGAAAACAAGGCCGATGTGCTGGTTGCGGAAGCCATCCCGGCGCCTTCCCGGAAGCGCCGCAAGGTCGGTGCCAAGCACGGTCAGCGTCCCCGCGGACGGCGTGATCACGCCGGCGATCAGGCTGAGCAGGGTGGTCTTGCCGCTGCCGCTCGGTCCCTCGATGAACACCCGCTCGCCGCGCTCGATGCCGAGGCGCGGGATATCCAGCACCGCCCCGTCCCTCGGCCGCCATTGGAACTGCAGGTCCGAAGCCATGACCACCGCGGTTCCGGCCGTGGTCATGGTCCCGGACCGCCCGGGCCTCAGAATTCGACGGCAGGGGATTTCGCTGTCAGTTCGGCCCCGGTCTGCCCCCAAGGCCCAACCGCCTGAACTTCCAGTTCCTCGGCCCGCGAGAAGGCCTCGAAATAACCCATCGACAAGCCGCGGAATGCCGACGCATCGGCACAAATCAGGCGATAGTCGACATGGAACTCTGAGTGCACTTCTTCATCCCCCTCGCCGGCAGCGCCTTCACCGTGTTCCGCAGCGCCTTCCGGGCCGAGCGCGGTATTCTCAATGCTCACCTCGCGCACGGCGCAACCGGCGGCCGGGGTTGGGCCGAGGATGCGGCCAGGGTCGGCAAGCACAGCGACGGCATCGTTCACCGCCTTGCGCTCGGCCGCATCCCTTGGCGGGTGTTCGAAGCCGATGATGTCGAATGCCGGAACGACGAGTTCGGCGTTCAGCCGGTTGCCCTCGAGCACCAGGTTCAGCCGGCCGTGACCGTGAACATGGGCACCGTGTTCGCGCATCGTCTCGGCCCCGGCAGAAGCGAGGGGCAGCACCGCCAGGGCGGCGGCGAGGATCGGCAAGAAGCAGCGGGTCATGGGTGGAAACTCTCCAAAAGAAAGGTTCAGGGTGCGCTGACAACCAAGAGAGGGACGGAGGGGCGGATCGCAAATCACCGCGACGTCTCTCCGCCCCCATGCCGAGCGTCGCAGCCGGACATGAGGAGACTAAAGGCGGGTGCTCTCCACCGGCGCAATCGACTCGGCCTGAAGCCGGTAGCCGGCATCGACGGGCGCTTCGCCATCTTCCAGGAAGAGATCGTAGCGACCGGACTGCGCCTTCAGCACTCCGGTGACGGTGACGGCCTCGAAGTTCTCGTCCAGCCGGTAGCCGCTGTCGCTGGTGACGTGAACAATCTGGTTCGGCGGCGGCGGCGGGACATGGATGCAGGCGCCGACGAAAGGAACGAGCAGGAACGTCCGTGCCGCACGTCCATCGAACTCGAGGGGAAGCAGGAAACCGGACAGGCGGATCCGGTGGCCGTCGAGGGGCTCATTGACATTGCCTTCGAGGGCGTGCAGCCGCTGCTTCGCGGTGCTCAAATCCTCCCACAACGCATTCGCAGCCGGATAGGCGCGACTGGGCGAGGCCTCCAGCACCTGACGTTCAGAAGCCGTCAGCCGGGCTTCCGGCAAGTTCCAGTTTTCGATCCGCGCCCGCAGGCTGCGCTCTGCGGCGATCCGCGGTATGGCGGCGCGTTCCTCGGCCGACAGCTTGCGCATCCGCACCTGGATGGCCTGGAGCTCCGTCCGGATTGCCGTTGCCTCCGCGGGCAGCAGGGAGTCCCACGTCAGCTCTTCCACCTGCCCGGCACCAAGCCCAGGCGCCACGAGCAGCAACGCACCGGCCAACACCAGCACGCGTAAGTCCCAGAGCATCGACCGTTGTCCTTCCCGATCCTCACACGGCCCGGTGGGCGGGTCTCGTGTCTGGCAAGCTTGCCGGTCGGCAGGCCTCCCCGCCCGGTACCCCAAGCCAATCGCTGTGCCGGCACGCGGACCCGGTTCCCTTCACCGCCGCGGGACCATAGCCAAACAGCGACGGGAAAGCCAGAGTGCTCGACCGCCTGCGCATGGCCCGCGGCGGATAGAAAGGCCGGTCTGTCTGCGGTGAGAGCCAATCGCGATTTTGCGCCGGCCCGCCCCTTTCGGAAACAACCGGTTCGTCATGGCGCTGCCGGCTCTGGAAGTCCGCTCGCCGCTCCAGCGGGAAACTGCAGCGTTGCGATCAGGCCCGGCGCATTGTCGGACAGGATCAGCTCGGCGCGATGCATTCGCGCGACGGCCGCGACCAGCGCGAGGCCGAGGCCGGCGCCACTGCCGCTGCGGCTTTCTTCGAGGCGGACAAACCGTTGCAACACCCGTTCCCGCTCCTCCGCCGGCACGCCCGGCCCGCGGTCCGCGACGGCGAGGCGGGGGCCCTGGTTCGACGTGACCACGGCAACTTCGACCAAGGAGCCGCGCGGCGCGAAGCGAACAGCGTTATCGATCAGGTTGGAGAGGGCGAGAAACAGCAGCTGCCGGTGCCCTGCGATCACCGCCGGCACCGGCGCGGCGAGCCGAAGCGAAACCGCCGCGTCCTCGGCCGCCGGCTCGAACAGGTCGACCACATCGGCGGCCAGTGCGGGCAAATCGACGGGTCCGAACTGCGCGCGCGCAACCCCCGCCTCGGCGCGGCTGATCTCGAGAAGCGCCGAGAGGATCCTGAGCAGTTCGTCAGCCTCGCGCAGCCCGCTGGTCACATGCCGGTTCCGCTCGGCGGCCGGCATGCAGGGGTCGAGCGCTTCCCTGAGATGATTTCGAAGCCGGGTCAGCGGGCTGCGCAGATCATGGGCAAGGCTGTCCGTGGCCAGGCGGAGGTCGGTGACCAAAGCCTCCATGCGGTCGAACATCGCATTCAGCGCGCCGGCCAGGCCATCGAACTCGTTGCCGAGGTCGTGGTCCGGAACCCGCGTCGACAAATCGCCGGCGATCACCCGGCGCGCCGTTGCGCTCACCTCATCGATGCGGCGGAGGATGAACCGCGACAGCCCCCAGCCGGTCGTGAAGCCGGTGATCAGGATCAGCACCAGGCCGGCGAGCAGCGCCCAGCCGAGAGCCGCATCGGACTTGACCTGCGCCTGCGCATCGCGGCCGACGAGCAACCGCTCACCGCCGGGCAGGGGCGTCGTCATCGCCCGGACAGCGGCCCAGCGACTCTGATCCGTCCGGAACAGCCGCAGTTCGGTCCGCTCGATCTTCAGCGCTGCCGGTCCGATCTGCCGCTCCGCCACTTCGATCACCGGCCAGAAAATCAGGTTGCCGGCGATCGTCTGGCCGTTCGCCGCCACGAACAGATAGACATTGGCCGCCGAATGCGGATCGATCATCCGGCGGCGGATCGCCGATCCGACTTCGTTGGAACCGGCGAGTCGATAGGTCTCGGTGAGCCCGTGGAGTTCGGCGATGATAGCTTCGTCCGCCTCGCTCTCGATCAGCTCGATGGTCGCGCGGTAGACGACCGACAGCACCAGGATGGTGAACAGAAATGTCACGGCCAGATGGATGGCGACGAGCCGGGTCGTCGCGCTCCACAGTCGGCGGCTCATCGGGCGCCCGGCGCAGGCTTACGGCGTGGCCGACAACCGGTAGCCGAGTCCGCGCACCGTTCGGATCAGCGGTGGCTCGTCGGCGCCGTCGATCTTCCGGCGCAGCCGGCTGATGTGCACCTCGATGAGGTTGGTCTGCGGCTCTCCCTGAAAATCCCAGAGGCCTTCGAGCAGCATGCCGCGGGTGACCACCTTGCCCTGGCGGCGCATCAGGAACGCGAGCATTTCGAACTCGCGGGGCTTAAGATCGAGGCTGCGGCCGCCCCGCCGCGCCGTCCGCCGGTCCAGATCCAGCTCCAGGTCACCACACACCAGGACCTTATCCTCGTTCACCTCGCCGGGGCGGCGCATCAACGCTTCCAGGCGGGCGTGGAGTTCCTCGAAGGAGAACGGCTTGGAGAGGTAATCGTCGGCGCCGGCGCGGAGGCCGGCAACGCGTTCGTCGGTGGAGCCGAGGGCACTCAGGAACAGCACAGGGACGTTCACCTTGGCGGCGCGCAACGCCTTCAGGACCGACAGGCCGTCCAGATCGGGTAGCATGCGATCCAGGACGATCGCCGCGTACTCACCGCCGGTCGCCCGCGAGACCGCATGCCGGCCGTTGCCGACCGCTTCGGCGGTGAGGCCGACGCGGCGCAGGGCGTTGATCAGGAACGCCGCCGTTTCGCTGTCATCCTCAACGATCAGAACAGTCTTCATCGTCTGTGCGGGTCACTCACCTGATCTGGTTGGCGGCCCGGTCCCGGGAGAGAGAGATTCGCCGCCTCTGGACCGGCGGGCCGGCATCGATCCCGGCCGGGCGTCCCGGCATCGCCGCCACCGTCGGGGATGGCCGCAGCGATCCGGCGCGGGGCGAAAGCTCGTCCGGTTCGCCGCGAAGGTCAATGGGGTTTCAATGCCGCGGTGATCTCAGGGGGGGCGCGTCCCCCCCCCCCCCAAGGAGAAGAGGGCAAAGGGGGCAAGGGGTCGAAACGGCAGGGGCGGCCCGGAAAGCACCCACCACCCCCCCAGC